>NZ_JBVIJC010000002.1:29749-197167 GCF_055581605.1 Streptomyces sp. NPDC031418 | reverse complement strand
GAAGCAGAGGCCGGGTGTCGGCTCGCCGAGGCACCGGGGACCACCGCAGCAGAGGCCGGGTGGCGGCTTGCCGAAGTGCCGGGGGCAGCCCCGGACGCCGGCTGTCCCTCGCCCGGACCGCCGGACGCAGCCGCGGAAGCCGACCGGCCGCCGGTCGAAGCGCCGGGGGCGGCCGCAGAAGCGCGGTGGCCGGTGGCCGGAGTGCCGGGGGCAGCGGCGGGCACCGATCGACCACCGGCGCCCGAGGCGCCTGCGGGGGCCTGCCCTCCGCCGGCCGGAGCCGCAGGCGCAGCGCCAGACGCCGACGGTCCACCGCCCGGACCGCCGGACGCAGCCGCGGAAGCCGACCGGCCGCCGGTCGAAGCGCCGGACGCCGACCGGCCACCACCCACACCCCCAGGCGCAGCCGCGGAAGCCGGCCGGCCGCCCGCCTGACCGGTGGTGTCCCGGCGTGCCGGGCGGCCGGTGCGGGGCGGGGTGTCCGGGAAGCGGGCCGAGGCGGGCGGGGGAGGCGGGCTCGCCGGCTCGGCCGTCGCGGGAACCGCGGGCCGCGGACTGCTCGGGTGACCGGCGGTGTCCGCGGAGCGGTCCGCGCCGAAGGGCGGCACCCGGCGGCCCGGCGCCGGCCGGTCGGTGCGGCGTTCGGAGGGGGTGCGCAGGGTGCGGGGGGTGAAGACCGAGGGCTCGTCGGGGTCGTCGTCCACCCGGGGTGGGGTGGTGGGGCGGGGTGGGGCGGCGGGGACGGGCGGCGGGGTCGAGGGGCGCGGCGGTACGGGGGCGTGGCGCGCTTCCGTGCTCATGCACCCCCCGCTTCCTCGTGCCCGGGCCGTCTCTCGTACGCGGGCCGTCACTGCTCCTCGGCCGCGCCCGGCGCGCAGACTCCTCCCGGGCACGCATACCCGTACGGCCGGACCGGCATCCCGGTTCAGATGGTGCTCCGGGGCGTTCCGTCGTACGTGCGCGTCACTCTACGGGTTGCCGGGGCCCGGGAAGGAACCCGGTCCACGGCACCGGGGCATCTGCCCGGAACGTCCCCCTACCCTGCGGTAATCCTCTCTGGCAGGCTTCCGTCATGACTGCGCGCGCCGCCGACCGGGCCCGTTACGACCGGGCCACCGCCCATCTCGACGCCCCTCTCGCGATCGTGGACCTGGACGCCTTCGACGCCAACGCGGCCGATCTCGTGCGCCGTGCCGCCGGGAAGCCGATCCGGGTCGCCAGCAAGTCCGTACGCTGCCGGGCCCTGCTGGAGCGCGTCCTGGAAAGGGACGGCTTCCAGGGGATCATGTCGTTCACGCTCGCCGAGTCGCTGTGGCTGGCCCGGTCCGGGTTCGACGACATCCTGCTGGCCTACCCGTCCGCCGACCGCACCGGATTCGCCGAACTGGCCGCCGATCCCAAGCTCGCCCGTGCCGTCACCGTGATGGTGGACGACGTGGCCCAGCTGGACCTCATCGAGGCCGCACGGGACGGCGGCCGTGAAGTGGTGCGGGTCTGCCTGGAGTTGGACACCTCGCTGAAGCTGCTCGGCGGCCGGATACGGGTCGGCGCGCGGCGCTCTCCGCTGCACTCCCCCGGCCAACTCGCCGAGCTGGCCCGGTCGGTGGCCCGCCGGCCGGGGTTCCGGCTGGTGGGGATCATGGCGTACGAGGGGCATATCGCCGGGGTCGGGGACGCGGTGGCGGGGCGGCCCCTCAGGTCCCGGGCCGTCCGGCTGATGCAGGCCGCGGCCCGGCGGGAGCTGGCCGAGCGGCGGGCCGCGGTGGTGCGCGCGGTGCGCGCCGTCGTACCGGACCTGGAGTTCGTGAACGGCGGTGGCACGGGCAGTGTGCAGCACACGGCCGCCGAGGACGCCGTGACGGAGATCGCGGCGGGCTCGGGGCTGTATGTGCCGCGGCTGTTCGACAACTACACGTCGTTCAGCGGCCGTCCGGCCGCCCTGTTCGCGCAGCCGGTGGTGCGCCGGCCGGGCGTCGGGGTGGTCACCGTGCTCGGCGGCGGCTATCCGGCCTCCGGCGCCGCCGGCCGGGACCGGCTGCCGGTGCCGTATCTGCCGGAGGGACTGGCGTACGACCCGCAGGAGGGCCCGGGCGAGGTGCAGACCCCGCTGCTCGGCTCGCCCGCCGACGATCTGCTGATCGGCGACAAGGTGTGGTTCCGGCACGCCAAGGCGGGCGAGCTGTGCGAGCGGTTCGAGGCGCTGCACCTGGTGGCGGGGGACACGGTCACGGCGACCGTGCCCACCTACCGGGGCGAGGGGCGCACCTTCCTCTGACCGGCCCCTACAGCGGCGTGACGTACGCGCCCGCGATACCGCCGTCCACCAGGAAGTCGGTGGCGTTGACGAAGGAGGAGTCGTCGCTGGCCAGGAAGGCGACGGCGGCGGCGATCTCCTCCGCCTCGGCGAACCGGCCGACCGGGATGTGCACGAGACGGCGGGCGGCCCGCTCCGGGTCCTTCGCGAACAGCTCCTGGAGCAGCGGGGTGTTGACCGGGCCCGGGCACAGCGCGTTGACCCGGATGCCCTCCCGGGCGAACTGCACGCCGAGTTCCCGGGACATGGCGAGGACGCCGCCCTTGGACGCGGTGTACGAGATCTGCGAGGTGGCCGCGCCCATCCGTGCCACGAAGGACGCGGTGTTGATGATGGAGCCCTTGCCCTGGCGGCGCATGTAGGGGATGGCGGCCTTGCAGCACAGGTAGACGGAGGTGAGGTTGACCTCCTGGACGCGCTTCCAGGCCTCCAGGCCGGTCTCCAGGATGGAGTCGTCGTCGGGCGGGGAGATCCCGGCGTTGTTGAAGGCGACGTCGACGCTGCCGTAGGTGTCGTACGCCGTCCGGAACAGCGCCTCGACCTGCTCGGGGTCGGTGACGTCGGTCTTCACGAAGAGCCCGCCGACCTCGTCGGCCACGGCCTTGCCGCGGGCCTCGTCGACGTCCGCGCAGACGACATGGGCGCCCTCGGAGGCGAGGCGGCGGGCGGTGGCGAGGCCGATGCCGCTGCCGGCTCCGGTGACGACGGCGGTACGGCCGACCAGGCGGCGGCAAACAGTTTCTGCGGTCACTGTGCGGGGCCCTCCGTGCTGATGAAGACGTTCTTGGTTTCGGTGAAGGCGGTCAGGGCGTCGGGGCCCAGCTCACGGCCGAGACCGGACTGCTTGTAGCCGCCGAACGGGGTCCAGTAGCGGACGCTGGAGTGGGAGTTCACGGACAGATTGCCCGCGCGGACGGACTGGGACACGCGCAGCGCGCGGCCGACGTCCCGGGTCCAGATCGAGCCGGACAGCCCGTAGGGGGTGTCGTTGGCGAGGCGGATCGCGTCCTCCTCGTCGGTGAAGGGGAGCAGGACGGCGACGGGGCCGAAGATCTCCTCGTGCGCCGCCGGGCTGTCGTGCCGCTCTCCGGTGAGCACGGTCGGCGGGAACCAGAAGCCGGGTCCGTCGGGGGCGCTGCCGCGCAGGGCGGGGGCGTCGTCGGGGACGTAGGACCGTACCCGGTCGAGCTGCTGACGGGAGATCAGCGGGCCCATCTGGGTGTGTTCGTCGGCCGGGTCGCCGACCACCACGGCGGCCAGCGCGTCGGCGAGGAAGTCGCGGGCCTCCTCCAGTACGGCCTCCTGGACCAGGACGCGGGTGCGGGCGCAGCAGTCCTGGCCGGAGTTGTCCAGGAAGGAGAAGGGGTCGAGGGCGGCCTTGAGGTCGGCGTCGGCGAAGACGATGTTGGGGCTCTTGCCGCCGAGTTCGAGGGTGACCGGCTTGACGAGTGCCGCGCAGCGCTCCATGACCTCGCGGCCGGTGCGGGTGGAGCCGGTGAACACGACCTTGGCGATGTCGGGATGGTCCACCAGGGCGCGTCCGGCGGTGTGGCCGTACCCCGGCAGCACCTGGAAGAGGTGCTCGGGCAGGCCTGCGGCCAGGGCGAGTTCGGCGAGGCGGAGCGCGGTGAGCGGGGTGGTCTCGGCGGGTTTCAGGACGACCGCGTTGCCGGCGGCGAGCGCCGGGAAGGAGCCCCAGGCGGCGATGGGCATGGGGAAGTTCCAGGGAGCGATGACCCCGATGACGCCGAGGGGTTCCTGGAAGGTGACGTTCCAGCCGCCGGGGGCCGGGATCTGCCTGCCGAGGAGGCGTTCGGCGCCACCGGCCGCGTAGAGGAGCAGGTCGCGGGCGTTGCCGGCCTCCCAGCGGGCGTTGCCGACGGTGTGGCCGGCCTCGCGGACCTCCAGCTGGGCGAGTTCTTCGAGGTGGGTGTCGACGGCGTCCGCGAAGCGGCGCAGCAGCCGGGCCCGGTCGGCGGCCGGCAGCGCGGCCCACCGGGTCTGGGCGCGGGCGGCCCGTACGACGGCGGTGTGGACGTCCTCGGCGGTGGCGGCGGGGACGGTGGCGACGACCTCTTCGGTGGCGGGGTTGAGGACTGTCAGCTCGTGCGGGTCGGACACGGGGGGACCTTTCACGGGCGTGCGCTTTTCACGGGCGTGGGCGTTTCACGGGTGGGCGCTTTTCACGGGCGTCGGCGTTTCACGGGTGGGCGCTCTTCACGAGCGTCGGCGTTTCACGGGCGTCGGCGGGAGCGGCGCTCACAGGCGTTCGAAGGAGCGGCGCAGCTCCCAGTCGGTGACCGCGGCGTCGAAGGCCTCCAGCTCGACGCGGGCCATGTTGCGGTAGTGGGCCACGACCTCGTCGCCGAAGGCGGCCTTGGCGATCGGGCTGGTCTCCCAGAGTTCGGCGGCCTCGCGCAGGGTCGTCGGGACGTGGGCGAAGTCGGCGGCGTAGGCGTTGCCGGGGCAGGGCTCGGGGAGTTCGAGCCGCTGCTCGATGCCGTACAGGCCAGCGGCGACCAGTCCGGCGACGGCGAGGTAGGGGTTGACGTCCCCGCCGGGGAGGCGGTTCTCGAAGCGCAGGGAGCGCCCGTGGCCGACCACGCGCAGCGCGCAGGTGCGGTTGTCGTGGCCCCAGGCGACGGCGGTGGGCGCGAAGGAGCCGGGCTGGAACCGCTTGTAGGAGTTGATGTTGGGGGCGTAGAGGAGCGAGAAGTCCCGCAGCGCGGCGAGCTGTCCGGCGAGGAAGTGCCGCATGACGTCGCTCATCCCGTCGGGCCCGGCCATCACGTTGGCACCGTCGGCGTCGGTGAGCGAGAGATGGATGTGGCAGGAGTTGCCCTCACGCTCGTTGTACTTGGCCATGAAGGTGATCGACACGCCCTCCTGGGCGGCGATCTCCTTCGCGCCGGTCTTGTACAGGGCGTGCTGGTCGCAGGTGACGAGGGCCTCGTCGTAGCGGAAGGCGATCTCGTGCTGGCCGGGGTTGCACTCGCCCTTGGCGGACTCGACGGTGAGGCCGGCGCCGGCCATGTCGTTGCGCAGCCGGCGCAGCAGCGGTTCGATGCGGCCGGTGCCGAGGATGGAGTAGTCGATGTTGTACTGGTTGGCCGGGGTGAGGCCGCGATACCCGGCGTCCCAGGCCTGTTCGTAGCTGTCCTTGAAGACGATGAACTCCAGCTCGGTGCCGACCTGGGCGGTGTAGCCCAGCTCGGCGAGGCGGTCGAGCTGGCGGCGCAGGATCTGGCGGGGCGCGGCGCCGACCGGGGAGCCGTCGTTCCAGGCGAGGTCGGCGAGGAGCAGGGCGGTGCCGGGGTGCCAGGGGATGCGGCGCAGGGTGGTCAGGTCGGGGTGCATGGCGAAGTCGCCGTAGCCGCGGTCCCAGGAGGACATCGCGTACCCGTCGACGGTGTTCATCTCGGTGTCGACGGCGAGCAGGTAGTTGCAGCCCTCGGTGCCGTGGTGCAGGACCTCGTCGAGGAAGAAGCGGGCGGCGAACCGCTTGCCCTGGAGGCGCCCTTGCATATCGGGGAAGGCCAGGACGACAGTGTCGATCTCACCGCCCGCGACAAGGGCGTGCAGTTCCTCGACGCTGAGCGGGGGTGTGCGGTCTGCCACGGGAGAGCCTCCTTGGGCGCCTTCGCGCTTCTTCGGCCGGGCCGGGAGCCATAAGGTATTGCTCAGAACCATTGCTTGGGAAGGGGGTGCGGCGGATGTCGTGGGAGACGGACGCACAGGATGCGCGGGACGGGCGCGCACCGGGCGGCGGCGACCGGCTCGCTCCGGTGCTGCGGCCGGTGCGGGCGGGCAACGGCTTCGAGGAGGCGCTGGAGCAGATACTCCAGGTGGTGCGGCTCGGGCTGGTGCCGGGCGGCGAGCGGCTGCCGGCCGAGCGGGAGCTGGCGGAGCGGCTCGGGATCAGCCGGGTGACGCTGCGCGAGGTGCTGAAGGTCCTGCACGACCAGGGCCTGGTCGAGGCGCGGCGCGGGCGGTACGGCGGCACGTTCGTGCTGCCGCGCCCGGACGCGGGCGGCGAGGACGAGCTGCGCCGCCGGATCGCCGTGGTCGACATCGAGGACGTGCTGCGCTTCCGCGAGGTGCTGGAGGTCGGCGCGGCCGGGCTGTGCGCGGCGCACGGGCTGACCGCGGAGCAGGCGGACCGGCTCCGCGAGGCGCTGGACCGGACGCACGAGGCGCCGCTCGGGGACTACCGGCGGGCGGACACCCTGCTGCACCTCACCCTCGCCGAACTGTGCGGCTCGCCGTCCCTGACGGCGCAGTACGCGGCGGTCCGGGCCTCGGTGAACGACCTGCTGGACTGCATCCCGCTGCTGGTGCGCAACCTGGAGCACTCGCAGCGGCAGCACACCGCGCTGGTGGAGGCGGTGCTGGACGGGGACGCGGACGGCGCGCGGGAGATGATGCGCGAGCACTGCGCGGGTACGGCGGCCCTGCTGCGGGGCTTCCTCGCGTAAGCCCGCTCTGCAAAGGTATGGGTGTGCACCTTTGGATGACTGGGAGGGCGGCGTGACCGGACGGCCGTTGATCGGTGTGAGCACCTATCTGGAGGCGGGGGCCCGCTGGGGCGTGTGGGAGCTGGAGGCGGCGCTGCTGCCGGCCGGCTACCACCGGCTGGTGCAGCGGGCCGGGGGGCTGGCCGCGCTGCTGCCGCCGGACGAGCCGGAGCGGGCCCCGGCGGCCGTGGCCCGGCTCGACGGGCTGGTGATCGCGGGCGGGCCGGACGTGGACCCGTCCCGGTACGGCGCCGAGCGCGACCCCCGCACCGGCCCGCCCGCCCCCGCCCGCGACGCCTGGGAGCTGGCCCTGATCGAGGCCGCGCTGGCCGCGGGCACCCCGGTGCTGGGGATCTGCCGGGGCATGCAGCTGCTGAACGTCGCGCTCGGCGGCACGCTCGTGCAACACCTGGACGGACACGCCGAGGTGGTCGGCGCGTTCGGCAGCCACCCGGTGAAGCCGGTGCCGGGCACCCGGTACGCCGCCGCCGTCCCCGAGGAGACGGCCGTGCCGACCTATCACCACCAGGCCGTGGCCCGGCTCGGCGAGGGCCTGGTCCCCTCGGCCCATGCTGCGGACGGCACGGTCGAGGCGATCGAGCTGCCCGCCGGGCGGGGCTGGGCGCTCGGGGTGCAGTGGCATCCGGAGATGGGCGAGGACCTGCGGGTGATGCGGGCGCTGATCGCCGCCGCGTCCTGAGTCAGAGCCGCCCGCGCAGCCAGGCCAGGGCCGCCTCGCCCTGGGCGCGCTGGAAGGGGCGCAGAGTGGGCAGGCCGGGCGGGGCCGGCTTCAGCGCGCTGCTCAGGAAGTAGCCGGTGAGCCCGGCCAGGGCGGCGGTCACGGCGTCGCGGTCCGCGTCCCGGCCCAGCGGATGCGCGGTGAACACCTCGTCCGGGTCCGGTCCGCCCTGCGCCCGCACGCACGGCAGCAGGACGAGCAGATCGAACCAGGGTGCGGCGCGCAGGGCGTGCGGCCAGTCCACGAAGACGACACCGCCGTCGGCCGTGAGCAGCACGTTGTCCGCGCGCAGGTCGGCGTGGGCGAGGGTGTCCCCGGAGGCGCCCTCGGCCCACCCGGTCTCCAGCGCGGCGAGGTCGGCCAGGTGGTCGGCGACCCAGTCGCCGAGCGGGCCGCGGACGTCACCGGCCTCGCCGTCCAGCAGCCGGCGCCAGCCGTTGAAGGTGTCGGCCAGCTCATCCGCGACGGGCGGGACGTCGATCGGGCACGGCGTGCCGCTGCGGCCGAGCACGGCCACGGCGTCCAGCACGCGGTCCAGTTCCTCCGGCCGCCAGGGCACGTGCGGCTGGCGTCCGGCGACCTCCTCGAAGACCAGCGCCACCCAGGTGCCGTCGTCGTAGGTGCCGAGCAGCCGGGGCGCGGGCACGGTGGCCGGGAGCGCGGCGGCGTTCCGGGCCTCCAGGCGGTGCAGGGCGGGGCTGTGCGGGTTGACCTCGGCGCTCACCGCCTTGACGAAGCCGGTGCCTCCGGCGGCGGTGCGGAGCCGGGCGGCGACGCCGGGCGAGAAGCCGCCACGCTGGGTCTCGGCGTGGACGACGGGCGCCCCGAGCAGGGTGCCCACGGCGTCCTGCACGGCTTTGGGGAGGTCTTCCCAGGGGGCGCGGACGCCTGCGGCGGGCGGGGCGGTGGTGGTCATGCGGCTTATGGTGCCGGGCCGGCTGATCGGCTGACCAGGGATTTTCGGGGGCGCGCCGGGAGAGTCGCGGTGATCTTCCGGGTGCGGGTGCTGGTGGGCCGGTCGCGCAGTTCCCCGCGCCCCTGGGGAGTTGCAGCCGCCCGCACCACGCTCGTGCCGCAGCCGCAGCCGCACTAGCTGCGGGCAGTCGTGCCGCTGGGGGGCACGGGTGGGCGATGGGGGTCCCCCTGCTCGAGCGAAGCCGAGAGCTTGGGGGAGGCACCCCGCCAGCGCGGGTGAGTGAAACCCACCCGGCCCGCACCCACCCCAGCGCCCCTCATCCCCGCGTCAGCGACAACAGCTCCCGTGCCGGGCCGGCGGGGCGGTGGCCCGTCGGCCAGACCGCCCGCAGGTCACGTCGCAGCGCGACCCCCTCCACCGGGATGCTGACCAGCCGGCGCATCGCCAGCTCCTCCTTCACCACCAGCTCGCTGAGCACCGACGGCCCCGCCCCGCTGACCGCCGACGCCTTCACCGCCGTGGTCGAGGACAGCTCGATCAGCGGCCGGGCCGGCCCCCCGAGCGCCGCGTCCAGGACCTGCCGGGTGCCCGAGCCCCGCTCGCGCAGGATGAGCGGGGTCTCGGCCAGCTCGCGCGCCGTCAGCGGCCGCCGGCGCCGGGCCCAGGGGTGCCCCGGGGCGGTGACGACGATCAGCCGGTCGTGGGCGATCACCGTGGAGTCCAGCCCGCTCGGCACGGTCAGCCCCTCCACGAAGCCGAGGTCCGCCTCCCCGGCCAGCAGCAGCTCCGCGACCTTCGCGGAGTTGCCCGCGAGCAGCGACACGGCGGTGTCGGGGCGCTCGGCGTGCAGCGCGAGCAGCCAGCCGGGCAGCAGATACTCGGCGATGGTCATGCTGGCGGCGACCCGCAGCCGCGAGTCCCGCCGGTCGCGCAGCGCCCGGGCCCCCGCGTCGAAGGCGGCCGCCGCCTCCACCACCCGGCCCGCCCAGTCCGTCACCAGCGCCCCCGCGTCCGTGAGCCGGGAACCGCGCGGCGAACGGTCGACCAGGGCCACGCCCAGCTGCCGCTCCATGGAGCGGATCCGGCTGCTGGCGGCGGGCTGGGTGATGCCCAGCTCCCGTGCCGCCGCGCCGAGACTGCCCAGCCGCGCCACGGCCAGCAGCAGTTCCAGTGCGGCGAGGTCCGGCACCCGGTGCGCGAGCGACCCCGTACTCTCCCGGCCGCCCTGTTCCGCGCCCGGTCCCCGTCCCCGTACCTCACTCATAAAACCAGCTTATGCCCTCATAGAGGGGAACTCCCTGGTCAGCCGCCACCCGGCAGGAGAGGCTCGTGACATGGTCACCGCAGCCCCGCCCACCACCGTCCCCCGCCTGCCCCGGATCCGCCGGCTCGGCCCCAACTGGTACGCCTGTGTCATGGGCACCGCCGTCGTCGGCTCGGCCGGTACCGCGCTGCCGGGGCAGGTGCCGGGGCTGCGCGGGGTCCTCGCGGCCGTCTGGGCGCTGAGCCTGCTCCTGCTGGTGACCCTGCTCGGCGCCCGCGCACTGCACTGGCGGCACCACCGCGACCAGGCCCGCGCCCATCTCCTCGACCCGGCCATGGCGCCCTTCTACGGCTGTCTGTCCATGGCCATGCTGGCGGTGGGCGGCGGAGCCATGACGGTCGGCCGGGGCTGGATCGGCACGACGGACGCGGTCGCGCTGGACGCCGTGCTGTACACCGCCGGTACGGCCATCGGGCTGGCGGCGGCCGTCGCCGTGCCGTACCTGATGGCCGTACGCCACCGCGTCGAGCCCGGACAGGCCAGTCCGGTGTGGTTGCTGCCGCTGGTCGCGCCGCTGGTGGCCGGGTCGCTCGGCCCGCTGCTCGTGCCGCATCTGCCGCCCGGCCAGTCCCGCCAGACGCTGCTGCTGGCCTGCCTCGCCATGGTCGGGCTGAGCCTGTTCGCCGTCCTGCTGACACTGCCGATGATCTTCACCCGGGTCCTGGCCTCCGGCCCGCTGCCGCTCGCGCTCACCCCGACCCTGTTCCTGGTGCTGGGCCCGCTCGGGCAGTCCACCACCGCGGCCGGCCTGATCGCGGACACCGCCGCCGGGGTCGTACCGGCGCCGTACGCGCGTGGCCTCTCGGTGTTCGCCGTGCTGTACGGGGTGCCGGTGATGGGGTTCGCGCTGCTGTGGCTGGCGCTCTCGACCGCGCATGTCGTGCGGGCCCGGCGGCGGGGCATGGGGTTCGCGATGACCTGGTGGGCGTTCACCTTCCCACTCGGCACCTGCGTCACCGGCGCGGCGGCGCTGGCCCGGCACACCGGGCTCGCCGCGTACGGCGTCCTCACCGTGGTGCTGTACGGCATGCTCGTCGCGGCCTGGCTCGCGGCCGCCTGCGGGACCGTGCGCGGCCTGCTCAGCGGCGCGCTGCTCGCAGTGGACCGGCCAGCACCCGCGGCGCCTCGGCCAGTGACGGCCCGTACCAGGTCAGGTGCCGTCCGCTGACCAGGGCGCAGGGCAGGCCCGGGAAGGCCTCGGGGCCGTCCTCGGGGGTGAAGCGGTAGGGCTCGTCGGGCAGGACGACCAGATCGGGGGCCGCCGCGCACAGCTCGGCCAGGGGGACGCGCGGGTAGCGCTCGGGATGGGCCGCGTAGTGGTGGTCCACGCCCAGCCGGGCCAGGACGTCACCGGCGAAGGTGTCCCGGCCGAGCACCATCCAGGGGCGACGCCAGACGGGGACGACCGCCGTCCTGCGCTCGGCCGGCTCCGGCAGGTCCGCCCAGACGGCCTCCGCCTCGTCCAGCCAGCGCGGCCGGCCCGGTGCGCCGCACGCGGTCAGCATCCGCTCCAGCTCGGCGAACGCCTGCGGCACTGTGCGCACCCGAGTGACCAGCACTTCCAGGCCCGCCGCGCGCAGGGCCTCGAGGTCGGGTGCACGGTTCTCCTCCTCGTTGGCGACCACCAGGTCGGGGGCCAGCGCGCGGATGCGGTCGAGGTCCGGGTTCTTGGTGCCGCCGATGCGGACCACGTCCAGATCGCCCGGACGGACGCACCAGTCCGTGGCGCCGGCCAGCGCGCCCGGCAGGGTCGCGGCCACCGCCTCCGTGAGAGAGGGGACGAGGGAGACGATCCTGGGCCACCGCATCCCGCCGGACGTCACGTGCGCCACCTACCGCGACCGGTCCTGGACGGCCTCGATGTGCTCGGCGACCGCCACCACGACGATCCGGGTGTCCGGCACCGTGGCCCGCCAGCGGTGGCGGACCCCGCCGGTCAGATAGAGGGTGTCGCCGCGGCCCAGGCGGTAGGCGCGGCCCTCCGCCTCGATCTCCACCGCGCCGTCGGCGACGTACATCAACTCGTCGTTGCGGTGCTGGAACTCGCGGCCGGCGTCGTGGTCGCCGGTGATCTCGGAGGCGTGCAGCTGGTGGTGGCCGCGGACCAGGGAGCGGGTGCGGGGCGCGAAGTCGTCCTCGGCGACCGGCTCGGCGCGTACGACGTCCACGCTGGCCGCGGGGTCGGCGGCGGCGAGGAGTTCGACGGCCGTGGTGCGCAGGGCGTCGGCCAGCTTCTCCAGGGAGGTGCGGCTGGGCCGGGCCCGGTCGTTCTCGACCTGGCTGAGGAAGGGCACCGACAAGCCGGTGCGCTCGGCCACGGCGGCGAGCGTCAGCTCCAGCGCACGGCGGCGGCGCCGCACGGCCGCGCCCACGCGCACGGGCTGCTGCTCTTTGTGGTCGCCCATCGCTCCGACTCCCTCCCTCACTCGGCGTGCCGCTGTCCGCGTGCCCACCCTGGGCACGCCGTTTCACTGATGGCTTCTCTGCACCCTACGCATGTTCGGCAAACCGTTTCACGCACCTGTCGCATCACTGACATGCCCACGATCCCGCACCATCACGGTTCACGCCAGCATCAGCGGGCCGCGAACCCGCCCGGCACCGGGCTTTCCGGGGGTACCCGCGCCGACCACCCGGGCCGTGCGCCGCCGCCTGGGCCAACGATCCTCACCCATGGTGATTGGCCGGATTCCTACCGTGGACACCGCGGAGCACCCCGAGACCCCTCCCGCGCGGGCCGCCGCCGTGCCCGTGACTGTCAGTGCCGTGCGGCATGATGCGAGCGTGACCGGACGACTCATGCTCCTCGACACCGCCTCGCTCTACTTCCGCGCCTACTTCGGCGTCCCGGACTCCGTGAAGGCCCCGGACGGCACGCCGGTGAACGCCGTGCGCGGGCTGCTGGACTTCATCGACCGACTGGTCAAGGACCACCGGCCGGAGCACCTGGTGGCCTGCATGGACGCCGACTGGCGGCCGCAGTGGCGGGTGGACCTCATCCCGACGTACAAGGCGCACCGGGTCGCCGAGGAGCACCCGGACGCCCCGGACGCGGAGGAGGTGCCGGACACCCTCGCCCCGCAGGTGCCCGTCATCGAGGCCGTGCTGGACGCGATCGGCATCGCCCGGGTCGGCGTCGCGGACTACGAGGCGGACGACGTGATCGGCACCTTCACCGCGCGGGCCACCGGCCCGGTCGACATCGTCACCGGCGACCGGGACCTGTACCAACTGGTGGACGACAAGCGCGAGGTGCGCGTGCTGTACCCGCTCAAGGGCGTGGGCACCCTCCAGCTCACCGACGAGGCGGTGCTGCGCGAGAAGTATGGGGTCGACGGGCGGGGGTACGCGGACCTGGCACTGCTGCGCGGCGACCCGAGCGACGGACTGCCGGGCGTGGCCGGCATCGGGGAGAAGACGGCCGCCAAGCTGCTCGCCGAGTTCGGCGATCTGGCCGGGATCATGGCGGCGGTCGAGGACCCGCGGGCGAAGCTCACCCCGTCGCAGCGCAGACGGCTCACCGAGGCCCGGCCGTATGTGGCGGTCGCCCCGAAGGTGGTGCGGGTGGCCGAGGACGTACCGCTGCCGGAGGTCACCACCGCCCTGCCGAGCACCCCGCGCGATCCCGCGGCCCTCGAGGAACTGGCGCGGCACTGGGGTCTCGGCGGCTCCCTGCAACGGCTGCTCACCACACTCGCCGGCTGACCGCGACCGGAATGTTCCGGCAAAAAGCTTGTCACCGAGATCTCCGGGAAGGGGCGTCAACTCCACGCCGAGTGCTAACTTAGGTAAACCTAACCAATTGCAGGAGGCCGTGATGGCAGAGCGTCCCGAACGGAAGCCGCGCAAGCCCTATACCGCCCAGGTGGTGCGCACCGAGCGCCTCACCCCTCATATGCAGCGCGTGGTGCTGGGCGGCGACGGCCTGACCGGCTTCGCCGCGGACACCTGCACCGACCACTACGTCAAGCTGCTGTTCGGGCCGGCCGGCGTGAGCTACCCCGAACCCTTCGACCTGGAGCGGATCCGGGCGGAGTTCCCGCGCGAGCAGTGGCCGGTGACCCGGACCTACACCGTGCGCGCCTGGGATCCCAAACAGCGCGAGCTGACCCTGGACTTCGTCGTCCACGGCGACGAGGGCCTGGCCGGACCCTGGGCCACCCGGGTCCGGCCCGGCGAGACGGTGCGCTTCATGGGCCCCGGCGGCGCCTACCGCCCCGACCCTCAGGCCGACTGGCATCTGCTCGCCGGAGACGAGAGCGCGCTGCCCGCCATCGCCCGCGCCCTGGAGACACTGCCCGACGACGCCCGCGCCCACGCCTTCGTCGAGGTCTCCGGTCCCGAGGAGGAGCAGAAGATCGACACCGATGTGGAGATCGTCTGGCTGCACCGCGGGGACCGCCCGGTGGGCGAGGCGCTGCTCACGGCCGTACGGGAGCTGGACTTCCCGGCCGGCCGGCCGCATGTGTTCGTGCACGGCGAGGCCGGCTTCGTGAAGGAGCTGCGCCGGCTGCTGCGCGTCGAGCGGCAGATCCCGCGCGAGGACCTGTCGATCTCCGGTTACTGGCGCCTCGGCCACAACGAGGACGGCTGGCAGGCCTCCAAGCGCGAGTGGAACGCCCGCGTCGAGGCCGAACAGGAGGGCGGCGCGACGGCCGCGTAGCGGCGCTTCGCCCTCACCGCGCCGTCTGGTTCAGCTTGCCGAAGGGGATGTGCACGCTGGGCGTGGTCCGGGACGTGCTCTCCAGGTGGGTCACCTGGTCGTCGAAGAAGATGTGCGGTCGCAGCACCTTCATGACCGCACCCTTCTCGATGCCGCCCAGGAAGAAGGCCCCGTTGGCGGTCACGCCCCACTGCTTGAGGCTGTTCACCGCGCGCTCGTGCGCCGGCGCGTTGCGCGCGGTCACGATGGAGACATGGACCCGGATCGCGTAGTCCGGGTCGGCCATCCGCCGCTCCTCCTCCCGGCGCTGTATCCGGTTCACCCCGGCGAGGAAGTCGCGCAGCGGCCCGGGATCGTGCGGGGTCGCCACGTTACGGGCCTCGTGCGCGCGGAACTCCTCCAGCCCGGCGGACTGGTACACCTGCTCCGCGGTGTCACCGGCGAGCACCCCGTCGAAGTCGAAGGCGATCCGCAGCTCCGGGTCGGCGGGGTCGTCGGCGTACGACTCCCCCAGCACATGCCCGGCCGGCAGTCCGGCGGCGACGGCCTCGCGCACGTCGCTGCCGTTCGCGGACAGGAACAGGGACATGTTGAGCGCGGTCATGAACACATACGGCGACCGCCCCTGCATGAACACGGCCCGGGTGATGGGCAGTTCGTGGGCCTGGATGGACCGCATCACCCGCAGGCCCGTGTCCGGGTCGTTGCGGGAGAGGATGATCACCTCGACCAGCGGGTCCCCCGGCTCGCCGAGGTCGTTCAGCGACAGCAGCCTGCGGATGAACGCGAAGGCGACCCCGGGCCGGAGCGTGTCGTCGACGTGCTCCTCCTGGTAGGCCCGGTAGGCCTCCTCGCCCTGCTCCCGGAAGACGGCGTCCGACTCCCGCAGGTCGAACAGGGCGCTGGAGGCGACACCGACGACGAGTCGGTTCGCAAGATCGTAGGCCGGCATGCCCTCCATCTTCACACCGACGGAGCACCGCACACCCGCCCCGGCGGCTCAGTCGTCCCGGAGCCGCGCGTGCAGGTGGATGTCGTGCCAGCCGTCGGGGTGCAGCAGCGCGCTGCGCTTGGTGCCCTCCAGGGCGAAACCGGCCTTGGCGGCGACCCGGCAGGACGCCTCGTTGGCGCGCGCGTGCATCAGTTCCAGCCGGTGCAGACCGACCTCCTCGAACGCCCAGCGGGACAGCGCGGTGGTGGCCCGGGCCGCGACACCCCGGCCGCGCGCGGCCGCCGTCGTCCAGTACGCGACCTCGGCGACACCGTCGGCACACCGGATCTCCCGCAGCGCGACCCGGCCCAGCAGCTCGTCCGTGTCCTCGGCGACGACGGCCCACTGGGCCTGGTCCTCCCCCGCCCAGGACTGCTGCCACTCGGCGATCCAGCCGGCCGCCTCCTGCTCGGAGTCACAGGCCTTGATGTGCCACTGGTGCATCAGCGGATCCTGGAAGGCGCGGTGGACGGCGGGCGCGTCACCGGCCCGCCAGGGGCGCAGCAACAGGCCGTCCCCGCCGGGCAGGACGGGCTGCGGGGCGGCGGCGAGGGTTCCGGGGGGCACGACGGGAACAGTCAGCAAAGGCATGATCCCCATCCTGCCGACCGCACGGCCGCCGGTTCACCCGGTTTTCGCCTCGTACCCTGGAGCCCGACGAGCCGCCCTACCCCTGGATCCGATGAGACGCCGTACACCGCCCCCGCCCGCCCCGCTCCCCCAGCGCTCCGGGGTCGATCCGGTACGGGTCCGACTGCCCGCCGCCGGGCCGTGGGCCACCGTACGGGAGCATCTGGTGGCGCGGCTCACCGGCGCCGGACCCGGAGTGGTCGAGGGCATGTTCGACGAGGGGCTGGTCGTCGGGGCCGACGGGCGGCCGGTGGCACCGGACGCGCCCTACCGACCGGGCATGTTCGTGTGGTTCCACCGTGAGCTGCCCGCCGAGGTGCCGGTGCCGTTCCCGGTGGAGGTGGTGTACCGGGACGCGCACATCGTCGTGGCCGACAAGCCGCACTTCCTGGCCACCACCCCGCGCGGCACCCATGTCGCCGAGACGGCACTGGCGCGGCTGCGGCGGGACCTCGGCATCCCCACCCTGACGGCGGCGCACCGCCTGGACCGGCTGACGGCCGGCCTGGTGCTGTTCACCGTACGGCCGGAGGAGCGCGGCGCCTACCAGACGCTGTTCCGGGACCGGGCGGTCCGCAAGGAGTACGAGGCGATCGCGCCGTACGACCCCGCGCTGGAGCTGCCCCGGACCGTGCGCAGCAGGATCGTGAAGGAGCGCGGGGTGCAGGCCGCCCAGGAGGTGCCGGGCGAGCCGAACGCGGTGACCCGGGTGGAGCTGGCCGGGCACCACGGCGACCTCGCCCGCTACCGGCTCGTCCCGCACACCGGGCAGACCCATCAGCTGCGGGTGCATCTGAACGCGCTCGGGGTGCCCATCCTCGGTGACCCGCTGTACCCGGAGGTGACCGCCCCGGTGCCGGCCGGCGACTTCCGAAGGCCGCTGCAACTGCTCGCGCGGCGGCTGGAGTTCACCGATCCGGTCACCGGGGTGGAGCATGCGTTCGTCAGCTCGCGCACGCTCGACGCCTGGCCGGCCCCGGGGGTCTGACCCCGGTCACTCGCCGCGCCACCAGTGCAGCAGCCGTCGCCACAGCCCCCGGGGGCGGGCCGGTTCCGGCACCGCGGGGGCGGCCGGCGGCGGGGCCAGGGCCGGGGACGGCCTGGCGGGGCGGGGGGTCTCCGCCTGCGGCTCGGCGGCCGGGGCGGGGTCGGTGCGCAGGGTGCCGACCTGCCAGGTGGCGCGCTGGGCCGGGACCGCCATGGTGCGCGGCGCGAGATCGACGTCCTGCTGCGGCTTGGGTTCGAAGCGCACCGGCAGCGCCACCAGGTGCCGGGAGGCGATCGAGGACCGCCAGTGCAGCTCCTCCTCGGCGCAGTCAAGCTGGATGTCCGGCAGCCGGGTCAGCAGCGCGTCGACGCCGACGTCGGCGATGGCACGGCCGATGTCCTGGCCGGGGCACTCGTGCGGGCCGCCGCCGAAGGCGAGGTGGGAGCGGTTGCCCTGCATGCTGGCGGACAGGTCCGGGCGGATGCGCGGGTCGAGGTTGCCCGGCGCGGGGGCGAAGAGCAGCCCGTCGCCCTTGCGGATGCGCTGACCGCCCAGCTCGGTGTCCTGCTTGGCGTAGTAGGCGAAGACCGTGCTGAACGGCGGCTCGTCCCACAGGGACTGCTCGATCGCCTCCGGCACGGTCATCTGGCCGCCGTTGAGCTGGGCGCGGAAGCCGGGCTCGGTCAGGACCATGCGCAGCGCGTTGGCGAGGAGGTTGGCGGTGGCCTCGTAGGCCGCGAAGAGGACGACGCGCAGATGTTCGCGGACCTCGTCGTCGCTGAGCCCGGCCCGGTGGGTGACGAGGTGACTGGTGAAGTCGTCCTCGGGCCGGGCGCGCCGCCGGGTGGTGAGCCGGCTGAGCGCGTCCATGACGTAGGCATGGCTCTGGATGGCGGTGGCCGTGCCCTTCAGGGCGTCCCGGGCGGCCTGCACCATCCGGTCGTTGTACTCCTCGGGCATGCCGAGGATCTGGCACATCACGGCCATCGGCAGGTGCTCGGAGAACTGGGAGACCAGGTCGGCCCGGCCGCGCTCGCAGAAGCTGTTCACCAGGGCCTGGGTGGCGCGGCCGATGTAGCGGCGGACGCTGCGGTGGTCGATGGTGGCCATGGCCGCGGTGACCGCCCCGCGCAGCCGCTGGTGCTCGTCGCCCTCGGCGTGCGAGCAGATGGGCTGCCAGGCGATGTGCGGCATCAGCGGGTGGTCGGGCTTGACGGTGCCGTCGAGCAGCGGGCTCCAGATCCGGCTGTCCCGGGTGTACTGCGAGGGGCTGCGCACCATCTGCATGTTCTCGGCGTGGCCGAGCACCACCCACATGGGCACGTCGTCGTGGAGCAGGACGGGGGCCACGGCGCCGTGCTGCTCGCGCAGCCGCTCGTAGAGGTCGCCGAGGTCCGTCGCTTCGGGGCCGTAGAGCCGTGGCACTCCCCCGGGGCCGAGCCCGTGTGCCGGGCAGCCCGGCGGAGGGCCGGAGGTGGGGTCTGTGCCGGTCAGGGAGGGGGATTCAGACGTCACGGTGTCGCTCCGGAACGGAAGGAAGGGGGTGTGGCGGTCGGTCGGCCGCCGGACGGGTCAGATGAGGGCGCGGGAGAGGGCCAGCGAGTGCAGGAAGCGCATCAGGGTCAGCAGGACGTCCTTGCTGGAGGCGCGGCGCCGCACATCGCAGTCGACGATCGGGATGTCCGGGGTCAGGTCCAGCGCGGTGCGCAGCTCCTCGAGGGGGTAACGGGGAGCGTCCGGGAAGGAGTTGACGGCGACGACGAAGGGCACGCCGCGCTCCTCGAGCCGGCCCATGACGTCGAAGCTGACCTCCAGTCGCCGGGTGTCGACCAGGACGACCGCGCCGAGCGCCCCTTCGAACAGGCCGTTCCACAGGAACCAGAAGCGTTCCTGGCCGGGGGTGCCGAAGAGGTAGAGGACCAGTTTGTCGGTGATGCTGATGCGGCCGAAGTCCATGGCCACGGTGGTGGCCGTCTTGGAGTCGGAGCCGTAGTTGTCGTCGACGCCGATCCCGGCCTGGGTCATGGTCTCCTCGGTGGTCAGCGGTCTGATCTCGCTGACGGAACCGACCATGGTGGTCTTGCCGACGCCGAAGCCGCCCACGATCACGATCTTCACCGCGGCCTGGGCCGTGTGCGGCAGATGGTCCTCGGTGCGTGGGCCGGGGATCGTGTCAGAGCTTTTGAAGTCCATGCATCACCGCTTCGAGAAGTGAACGGTCGGGGACCGCCTGGCGGACGATCGGGGCGCGTGCCTGCACCAGTTCGGCCGTGATCATCTCGGTGATCAGGACGGTCATCGCGCTGAACGGCAGATTGAGGTAGGCCGAGAGTTCGGCCACGGACAGCGGGGCCGTGCACAGCCGGAGCACGGCCGCCTGCTCGGGGGTGGCGGCGGGCGTCACCGGGGAGCGGGCCACGATCAGGGTCACGAGGTCGAGTTCGGCCCGCAGACCGTCGGCCTCGGCGACGGTGTAGAGCCGTTCGGGGTTCCTGGGCGGGGCCTGGCCGTCCGCCGGCTGGGCCGGGGAGGGCAGCGGGGGCGGCGGCTTCGGCTGGCGCCGTTTGCGTCGGGGAGGAGTCATACGGTCTGCCCGTTCCGCCGGGGCGGACTGGTGAGATGGGCGCCGATCCGGACGACGAGGTCGCGCATCATGGCGCTCATCCGGCCCGGTTCGCAGGTCACGTCGGCCAGGACGGCGAGATAGGCGTTGGGGCCGGCGTTCATGAGGTAGAAGTAGCCGCCTTCGATCTCGATGACGACGACCTTCATGTCGCCCGCGCCGGGGATCTCCTGGATGATGGCGCCGGCCAGGCTCTGCACGCCCGCGCAGGCGGCGGCCACCCGGTCGGCGGCGTCGGGGTCGCCGCCGTACCGGGCGATGCGCAGTCCGTCCGCGGACAGGACCACGATCATCTCGATGCCCGGGACTCCGTCGTTCAGCTGCTTGAGCATCCAGTCGAAGTTGCCTCGCTGCTGGATCACTTGAGGTTCCCCTCGTCGTCGGCCTCGGTGGGGTCGGCCGAATCATCGATCAGGTGCAGGTACTTGGTGGGATTGAGCGTGAAGTCGGTCAGTTCGGCGGCGGTGGCGTCCTCGGGCATGCCCTTGCGCAGGCCGTTCCAGAAGTCCTCCATCCACATGCCCGGGGGGCGCTCCATGAGCTTCTTGCGCTCGGGGTCGATCTCCGGCTCGGGTTCCGTCCTGGTCTGGGACCAGATGGTCGGCCTGCCCTCGCGCTCGGCCTGCTCGATGGCGGCCTGCTCGGCGAGCCGCTGGGCCAGCGGGGTCTTCACCCGGCTGCGGCGCTGCGGCAGTCCGTTCGCCGTCCACTCGGTGACCTCGGGGACGTCGTCCTCCATGGAGATCCCCGCGGGAATCTTGGGGCTGGTGGGGCGGCGGCGCTTCGGCGGGCGCTTGGGGCCCTCGACCGCGCCGAGTTCCTTCATCGGGATGCCGGTGGCGCCGATGCCGTGCGCGGCCCCCACGCCGGGTTCGGTGGTCGTCATCACGCGCGGCACGATGAGGATCGCGCGGACGCCGCCGTAGGCGGAGGCGCGCAGCGAGACCTCCATGTTGAACTGCTTGCAGAGCCGGCCGACGACGGCGAGGCCGAGGCGCGGGTTCTCGCCCAGGTTGTGGGCGTCCTCGCCGTTCTTGGCGTCCTCGATCATCTGCTCGATGCGGGCCCGGGACTCCTCGCTGAGGCTGACGCCCGCGTCCTCGATCTCGATGGCGATGCCGGTCTGCACCTCGACGGCGGTGACATGGACCTCGGTCGCGGGCGGCGAGTAGCGCGTCGCGTTGTCCATCAGCTCGGCGGCGGCGTGGATGACCGGCTCGACCGCGGTGCCCTTGATGTTGATGGTGACGATGGAGTTCAGCTTGATGCGGCGGTACTCCAGGATGCGGGACATCGCGCCGCGCAGGGTGCTGTACAGGGAGACCGGCAGGGGCCACTGACGGCCGGGCCGGCCGCCGCCGAGGACGCCGATGGTGTCGGCGAGACGGCCGATCAGCGAGGTGCCGTGGTCGATGCGCAGCAGGTCGTCGAAGACCTCGGGGTTGCGGCCGTGGTCCTCCTCCATCTCCCGGAGTTCCTTGGCCTGCTGGTGGACGATGGCCTGGACGCGGCGGGCGATGCTGACGAAGGAGCGCTCGGTGGCGTCGCGCATCGAGATCTCGTCGTCGGCGCCCTTCAGCGCGATACGGAACAGCTCGCGGTAGGACTCGGGCAGCGCGCGCAGCTCGGGATCGCAGTCGTAGACGTTGATCAGCACCTCCCGCAGCTGCTCTCCCTTGCGCAGCCGGAGCAGGCCGAGGGGCAGGATGTCGGTGGCGAACTTCTCGATCAGCTCGTCGTGTGCGGCGATCCGGTTCTCCAGGTACGCCGTGTGCCGGGCGTGTTCGGCCTGTACCTCGCGCAGCCTGCGCCCGCGGCGGGCGGCCTCGCCCGCGGTGGCAAGGAGCAGCAGCACGGCCAGCGCCCCGCACAGCAGGACGGCGAGCCGTCCCGCGGCCGGCGCCAGCACCGCGGCGGCCCCGGTCGCGGCGGCCATCACTATGGCCGGGGGCAACAGCACGCGCGCGTAGGGACGTTCGCGGCGGCCGGGAGGCTTCTGAACACTCACCATGGGTGCCTTCTGAGACGAATCGGCTGGGTGTCGGACGTGCGTGTGAGGGGAAGGTTCATGGAACTGTCAGGATCCAACGGATATTTGGGAACAAGCGCACGAATTGCCTCAACTCGGTGCGCCGCGGGCGAGCTTAGTCCGACCGGATCATCGCCGTGTCATATTCGGCAAGCACCTGAAATCGCCCCTGCACCAGGAGTACGCTCAGCTGCATTTACACGCTGAGACGTCATTCGCACACGTTCGGTGACGGTGTACGGGTGTGCGAAAGCGACTCCCCGAAGAGAGTGAAAAGGGCGCCGAACCACCCGCTAAGACGAGCAGTTCAGCGCCCTGGACAAACAACCCGATCGCATGAATCGCCGGGCACGGCAGCCGGTGGCTACCCCACGGACGAGTAGGCGACCACACCCCGCAGCAACTGGTCGACGGCCTTGCGCGCGGCCTTGGCCACGGTCGCCCCCTCGACCGGCGCCGCGGCGGAGATCTGCCCGAGGATGTCGATCACCTGCTTGCACCAGCGCACGAAGTCGCCCGCGGGCATCTCGGCCTCGCGCAGCACCTCGTCGAGGCCCTTGCCGGACGCCCACATATAGGCGGCCCAGGCGAAGCCGAGATCGGGCTCGCGCTGGCCGACCCCTTCCGTCTGGTTGATCCGGAACTCCTCCTCCAGCGCGTCCAGCCGGCCCCAGATGCGGACCATCTCGCCGAGCGCGGCCTTCGCGTTGCCGGAGGGCAGCTTGGGCGCCATCGCGTCGTCGCCGACCCGGGCCTCGTACACCAGCGCCGAGACGCAGGCGGCGAGTTCGGCGGGGCCGAGGCCCTCCCAGACCCGCTCGCGCAGGCATTCGCTGGCCAGCAGGTCGAGTTCGCCGTAGAGCCGGGCGAGCCGCTTGCCGTGCTCGGTGACCTCGTCACCGCGCAGATAGTCCAGCTCGGTCAGCAGGGCCACGATCCGGTCGAAGGTCCGGGCGATGGTGTTCGTGCGGCCCTCGATACGGCGCTCCAGCTGCGAGGTGTCGCGCAGCAGCCGGTGGTAGCGCTCGGCCCAACGGGCGTGGTCCTCGCGGTCGTTGCAGCCGTGGCAGGGGTGGGCCCGGATCGCCGTGCGCAGCCGTGCGATCTCCCGGTCGTCGGCCGCCTGCGAGCGCCGCTTGCGGGCCCGCTCCGGCGGGATGTGCCCGGCCTTGGTGCGCAGCGCGGAGGCCAGGTCCCGGCGGGACTGCGGGGAGCGCGGGTTGAAGGACTTCGGGATCCGCATCCGGTCCAGCGGCTCGACCGGCACCGGGAAGTCCATCGACGCCAGCCGCTTGACCTGCCGCTCGGCCGTCAGCACCAGCGGGCGCGGCCCGTCGTGGTGGTCGAAGCCGCGGTGGCCGTTTGAGCGGCCGGCCGGCAGACCGGGGTCCAGCACCAGGGCGAGCCCCGCGTACTTGCCGGTGGGCACGTGGATGACGTCCCCCGGCTTGAGCTTCTCCAGCGCCACCGCGGCCTCCGCGCGGCGCTGGTCGGCGCCCTGCCGGGCCAGCTCGGTCTCCCGGTCCTTCAGTTCGCGGCGCAGCCGCGCGTACTCCTCGAAGTCGCCGAGGTGGCAGGTCATCGAGGCCTTGTAGCCGGCCAGGCCCTCCTCGTTGCGCTGCACCTGCCGGGAGATCCCGACCACCGACTTGTCGGCCTGGAACTGCGCGAAGGAGGTCTCCAGCAGCTCGCGCGAGCGGTGCCGGCCGAACTGCTCGACCAGGTTGACCGCCATGTTGTACGACGGCTTGAAGCTGGAGCGCAGCGGGTAGGTGCGGGTGCCCGCGAGACCGGCGAGGTGCTCCGGGCTCATCCCCCGCTGCCAGAGCACCACCGCATGGCCCTCGACGTCGATGCCGCGGCGGCCGGCCCGGCCGGTCAGCTGGGTGTACTCGCCGGGGGTGATGTCGGCGTGCTGCTCGCCGTTCCACTTGACGAGCTTCTCCAGCACCACCGAGCGGGCGGGCATGTTGATGCCGAGCGCGAGGGTCTCGGTCGCGAACACGGCCTTCACCAGGCCGCGCACGAACAGCTCCTCCACGACTTCCTTGAAGGTCGGCAGCATGCCCGCGTGGTGCGCGGCGATGCCCCGCTCCAGGCCCTCCAGCCACTCGTAGTAGCCGAGGACGTGCAGGTCCTCCGGCGGGATCGAGGCGGTGCGCTCCTCGACCAGGGCGCGCACCATTTCCCGCGCCTCCTCGTCGTTGAGCCGGAGACCCGCGTACAGGCACTGCTGGACGGCCGCCTCGCAGGCGGCACGGCTGAAGATGAAGGTGATCGCCGGGAGCAGGCCCTCGGCGTCCAGGCGCTCGATGACCTCCGGGCGGCCCGGCGTCCACACCCGCGAGCGCTGTCTGCGCTCCCGCTCCCGGTCGGCCTCGCGCATCGCACGGCCGCGCCGCCGGTCCTGGTACGACGGTCTGGTGGCCTCCATGCGGGCCAGCCGGGCCAGATCGGGGTTGACGGCCTTCTTGTGGCCCTCGCCCTCCTCGAACAGGTCGTACATCCGGCGTCCGGCGAGGACGTGCTGGAACAGCGGCACGGGCCGGTGCTCGGAGACGATCACCTCGGTGTCGCCGCGGACGGTGTCCAGCCAGTCACCGAACTCCTCGGCGTTGGACACGGTCGCGGAGAGCGAGACCAGGGTGACCGACTCGGGCAGGTGAATGATCACTTCCTCCCAGACGGCGCCACGGAAGCGGTCGGAGAGGTAGTGCACCTCGTCCATGACCACATAGCCGAGGCCGAGGAGGGTCTGCGAGCCGGCATAGAGCATGTTCCGCAGCACCTCGGTGGTCATCACGACCACCGGGGCGCCGGAGTTGACACTGTTGTCGCCGGTGAGCAGGCCGACCTTGTCGGCGCCGTAGCGGCGGCACAGGTCGGCGTACTTCTGGTTCGACAGCGCCTTGATGGGTGTCGTGTAGAAGCACTTCTTGCCCTGGCGCAGGGCGAGGTGGACGGCGAACTCGCCCACGATCGTCTTGCCCGAGCCGGTGGGGGCGGCCACCAGCACGCCCTTTCCCGCTTCGAGTGCCTGGCAGGCCTCGATCTGGAAGGGGTCGAGGCCGAAGTCGTACATCTCGCGGAAGGGTGCGAGCGCGGTGGCCTGCTCGGCTGCCCGCTTGCGGGCCGCCGCGTACCGCTCGGCCGGTGAGAGGTCCTCTGTCATCGTGCTTTCGAGCGTACCGGGCCCCACTGACAACAGGACGATCATTATGCGGAACGTGCGCTCATCGGCCCTCGGGACGGCAGGCGGTGCGCACAAGAGCGGACGCCCCCGGCCCGGTGGTCACCGGGGCGGGGGCGTCGCAGCTGCTGCGGGTGACGGTCAGATCACGTCACGTCGTCGTAGCCGTTGACCCGGTCGAGGCCGGGGCGCTCGGGGGCGGCGGACGCGGACACGGCCTCCACCTCGCCGATCTCCTCGGGCGTGAGGTCCAGCTCGGAGGCCTCGTCGTCGGCGGGTCCCTGGGCCTCGCGGCGCGCCCGGCGCCGGTCGTTGAGCACCGAGACGAAAGCGGCGATGAAGAACAGCGCCCAGATCGGCGCCGCCAGCGCCAGCATCGTGCCCGGGTCGGGGCTGGGCGTGGCCACGGCCGCGAAGGCGGCGATGCCGACGACCATGCCGCGCCACCAGCCGAGCATGCGCCGCCCGGACAGCACGCCGGTGAGGTTGAGCATGACCAGGAGCAGCGGCATCTCGAAGGCGAGACCGAAGACGACGACCATGCGCGTGACCAGGTCGAGCAGGTCGTCCAACGGCAGCAGGTTCTCCGCGCCACTGGGCGTCAGGTCGATCATGACCTTCGCCGTGGTGGGCAGCACGTGGTAGGCGAGGTAGCCGCCGCCGAGGAAGAGCGGGAAGCCCATCCCGACGAACGCGTAGGCGTACTTCTTCTCGTGCCGGTGCAGACCGGGCGCGACGAACGCCCACAGCTGGTACAGCCACACCGGCGCCGCCAGCACGATGCCGGCCGTCAGCGCGACCTTCAGGGCCAGGGTGAACGGCGCCAGCAGGCCGCTGACCGTGATGTGCGCACAGTGGGCGTCCTTGGACTTGGCCAGCTCGCCGAAGGTCTGCGAGCATCCGATCGAGTCCAGCACCGGCCTGGTGATGACGTCGATGATGTCCTTGTAGAAGAAAGCCGCCACCACGGTGACGACCAGGATCGCCAGGACACCCTTGGCGAGCCGGTTGCGCAGCTCACGCAAGTGATCCGCGAGCGGCATCCGCCCCTCGGGGTCCCTCTCCTTCTTGCGGGCAGGCTTGAGCAACCCACGTCCTCATCTCGTGCAGCGGACCGGACGCCCCGGTCCTCGCGTCAGCGCTGGGTGGTGTCGGTCGGCTCGTTGACCGGGCGGGAGCTGGTCACGTCGCCGGGCGCCGCCTGGATCGTGCGCTGAGCCGGGGTCTGCTCCTCGGTGGACTGCGCAGAGGTGGTGGGCTGCTTGCCCTCCTCCTTCATGGCCTTCGCCTCGCTCTTGAGGATGCGCGCGGACTTGCCGAGGGAGCGCGCCATGTCCGGAAGCTTCTTGGAACCGAACACGAGGACGATCACGAGAATCAGCAGCACCAGGTGCCACGGCTCAAGTGCGCCACGAAACATAAGTCTTCACCTTCTCAGTGAGGCGGGGCGGCGGGGCATGTCCGACGGGTCGGACAAGTGTCTGACCATCGTGCTGGCAGCGATCGTAACGCGCAGGGATGAACGGTGGACAATCCCTGTGCGTACGCCCGCTTCCGCGGACCGCGCCTCGTACTCCGGGCCGCGACCAGCAGCGTACCTGGCCGGACGGTCAAGGTGACAGGGCGAAGTGACCCAAAACGCATGACATCACGCTCACAGCGCGTCCACGGTCCGGGCCGCGCTCACGGTGGCCCGCTCCAGCTCCTCGGCCGCCCTGTTGATACGGCGCGCGGAGTCGGCGACCTGCTGCCCGAGGCGCCGCGCCTCCAGGAAGACCCGGACGGCGAGCACCCCCAGCACGGCCAGACCCAGAAAACCCATGGCTACCGCGAACATCGGCCAGAACATGACGTCGAGACTAGACCGTCCCGCCCCGGGAGCCGCAGCCGCCTACACCGTGGAGTGCAGCCGCAGGGTCCGCACCCCGCCGCCGGTGAGCAGCTCGACGATGCGCTCCCCGGCCGGTTTGCGCACGGCGGCACCGCACTCGGGGCAGGTGAAGGAGTAGAACGTGGTCCGGCTGCTGGCGCCGATGGCGAGCCGCAGCGCGCTCGCGGACAGCTCGAAGCGGCCGCGGCAGTCCGGGCAGCCGGCCCGGAACACCACGGGCGCCACCCGCCGCATCCCGGCGAAGGCCGCCGCCACCGTCATCTCGCTCGCACCGGTCACCGGAGACTCGCTCACCGCACTCGCTCCTTCTCCTGGTCGTTCGCCCGGCACACCGCTGGAAGACGCCGCGGCGCGCCGCCACCCGGCCGCCGGGGCCGGCCGCCTTCCGGGTGCCGGCCGCTCACTCCGCCGGCGCCGTGTCGTACGCCGCCAGCGCCTGCGCGGCCGCCGTCCGGGCGCTCTCGGCCAGCTCCGGCGGGGAGACGATCCGGCCGTCCCGGCCGAGCCGCAGCGCCAGCCGGCGCAGCGAGGCCGGATCGGGGGTGCGCAGAGTGATCCGCAGCCCGCCGTCGGGCAGTTCGTCCGCGCTGTCGTGCGGGTAGTACTCGGCGACCCAGCGGCCGCCCGGCCCCACCTCGATCACCACCTCGGGATCCTCGGCGGCCGGCTGCACCAGCCCCTCGGACAGGTCGCGCAGCTCTATCTCGGGCGGCGCGGACGGCTCGTCCAGGATTCTGATCTCGGCGACCCGGTCGAGCCGGAAGGTGCGCCGGGCCTCCGAGCGGCGGCACCAGGCCTCCACATAGGTGTGGCCGACGCTGACCAGGCGGATGGGGTCGATCTCCCGCTCGCTGACCTCGTCCCGCGCGGGCGAGTAGTAGCGGATCCACAGCCGGCGCCGCTCGGAGATCGCGCGGTCCACGTCGGCGAAGACCCCGCCCTCGGACTCGAAGGTGACCGACAGCCGGGAGCTGGCGCCCGCGGCCTCCCCGGCCGCGGTCTCCACCTTGGCGGTCGCGCGCAGCAGCGCCTGCCGGTCGCTCTCCCGCAGGCCCGGCAGGGTGGCCACCGCGCGGGCGGCCACCAGCAGCGCGGTCGCCTCGTCCGCGGCGAGCCGCAGCGGCTCGGCGGCCTCCTCGCCGAGCGCGGCCGGATTGTGCCACCAGATGCGCTCGCCGTCGGTGTCGATGTCCAGCAGATCGCCGCCGCGGAAGCTGGTGCCGCACATGGGCAGCAGATCCAGGTCGGCGACCAGCTCGTCCTCGGTGATGCCGAAGGCCCGGGCGACGTCCGCGATCCGGGCGCCGGGGCGCTCGCGCAGATAGGTCACCAGGGAGAGCATCCGCCGGGTCTGGTCGATGGCGTTCACGGGCCTGACCGGTTTGCCTGCCACTGTGCCGCTCCCCCACTCAGTCCTTGGCCACGGCGCGCAGCCGGTCCACCACGTCCGCACGCAGCTCGGCCGGCTCCAGGACCACCACGTCCGGCCCGAACTCGACCAGCCAGGCGTCCAGGCCGTGCCCGTACGGAATCTCCAACTCGTCCCAGCCGTCGCCGAGTTCCCGCACCTTGGTGGCCTTCGCCCGAAGGGGGTAACCGGCGCCCGAGCGCAGCCGGATCAGCGCGGAGCGGTCGGCGATCTCGCCCGCCCAGCTCGCCACCGTCTCCCGCACGGTGACCACGTCCGGCACGGGCGCGGTGAACGGCGTACCGCGGGAGCGGACCCGGCCGGTGATCCGGGACAGCCGGAACACCCGCTCGGCGCCCCGGTCCCGGTCGAAGCCGGCCAGGTACC
The DNA here is from genome assembly GCF_055581605.1 of Streptomyces sp. NPDC031418. Lineage (NCBI taxonomy): Bacteria > Bacillati > Actinomycetota > Actinomycetes > Kitasatosporales > Streptomycetaceae > Streptomyces > Streptomyces sp. NPDC031418. The sequence continues at coordinate 168,560 of NZ_JBVIJC010000002.1, read as the reverse complement.
AGTGGCCGCGCCAGCACTCCAGCGCCCAGGGCTCCACGGTCCGGGTCTCGGGGTGCGCGGCGGACGCCTTGCGGTAGTCGAAGACGACCGGACGGCGGTCCCGGCAGGCCAGCATCAGCGGTTCGAAGGCGGCCTCGTGCACCGGGATGCGCGGCTCCAGCGCGCCATGGGCCTCGTACGGGTCGACGTCCTCGGGCAGGCCCGCGGCCCGCAGCTTCTGCAGGGCACCGCTGGCCGCGCCGGCCAGCCGGGCCTGCTGCCAGACCTTCGCGGCCAGGCCGAGCGCGGCGGCCTCCTCGGCGTCCAGGGTGATCGGGGGCAGCCGGTTGCTGTCGCGGCGGGCGAGATAGCCGACCTCGCCCTCGATGTTCTCCACGGTCGCGATGACCAGGCCCAGCTCGCGCAGGTCGTCCTTGTCCCGCTCGAACATCCGGTTGAAGGAGTCGTCCGAGCCCGCCTCGATGTAGGCCTCGACCGACTCGCGCAGCTCACGCTTGCTGAGCGGCCGCCGTGTTCCGAGCAGGCACAGCGCGAGGTTCATCAGCCGCTCGGCCTTGGCAATGGCCATCGACGCCCTTCGCCTTCCCTATGGTGCTTACGAACGATGACCGTACCGCTCCGTGGCGCGGTCACAAAAGCCGAGGGCCCATGCCCGGACAGGCATGGGCCCCAGGTGATCGGATCCGGTCGGACCGGCCGGCACAGCAGGCACGGACCGCACCGGATCAGACGCGGATCACCGGTGGATCAGACCGCGAGGAGGTCCACCACGAAGATCAGGGTCTCGCCCGGCTTGATCGCCGGGGTCGGGCTCTGGTCGCCGTAGGCGAGGTGGGCGGGGATGGTCAGCCGGCGCCGGCCACCGACCTTCATGCCCTGCACACCCAGGTCCCAGCCCTGGATGACACGGCCCGCACCCAGCGGGAAGCGGAACGGCGTCTCACGGTTCCAGCTGGCGTCGAACTCCTCGCCCGTGCTGAAGGCCACACCCACGTAGTGGACGGTGACGGTCTGACCCGCCTGGGCCACCTCGCCGTCGCCCTCCCAGATGTCCTTGATCTCAAGATCCGCCGGAGGCGCACCCTCGGGGAAGTCGACCTCGGGCTTCTCGATGTTCACGTCAAAAGCTCCTGCGTGTGTACGACATCAAACACGGACAGTCTTTCATCCCCGCGCCTCTTTCGTCGGCCACCGGCCCGGGCCGGCTACATCGCCGCCAGGATGTCCACCGTGTACACGAGCGTGGAGTCCTTCTTGATGACACCGCCCTGCGGAAGCGTGCTGTAACCCAGCTCCGGCGGCACCACGATCAGCACCCGGCTGCCCACCTTCTTGCCGGTCAGGCCCTGCGACAGCCCCTTGATCACCTGCCCGATCTGCTCCAGCGAGAACTGGCTGAGCCGCCCGGAACCGTACGTCCGCTGGAACGTCTTGCCGGACTCCCACACCAGGCCCTGGAACTGGCACAGGATGGTCTGGTCGGCCTTCAGCTCCTCGCCGTCGCCCTCCAGCACATACTCCGAGACCAGCTTCTTCGGCGGGTCGGTCTTCGGGATGGTCACCTTCGGCACGGTGCCGTCGGTGTTGGTCGCCACCTTCGGCAGCGACGCGTCGGTCTGCGGGACCGGGTCGCCGTGCGCGGAGCTCTTGGAGTCGTAGACCTCCATCAGATCGATGACGAAGACCAGCGTGTCGGTGCCCTTGATACCGGCCTGCGGCTGCCCGGCCGAGCCGTACCCCAAGGCCGGCGGGACGGCGATCTCGACCCGGCTGCCCACCTTCTTGCCGGTGAGCGCATACCGCCAGCCGTCGATGATGCTGCCCTGCGCGAGCTGCATGACCAGCGGGCGCTTGCGGTCGTAGGAGTTGTCGAAGACCTTGCCGGTGTCCCAGATCTGACCGAGATAGTGGGCCTTGATGAAGTCGTTCTCCACGGCCGGACGGCCATTGCCCGCGATGAGCGTCTTCACCGCCAGGTTCTTCGACGGCTCCCCCGGCCCCTTGGCGACCGTCGGCTTCTCCCCGAACTTCGTCCCCGCGGTGACGGCCGGCAGCGGCCCCTCCACGATCTTGGGCGGCGGCGCGGCGGACACCGAGGCCGCCGGCGAGGCACCGGTCTTGCCGGAGCCGGACTTGCCGTCACCACAACCGGCGAGCGTCACCAGTCCTGCGGGTACGGCGGCGAGAAGAAGTGAACGTCGGCGCACGGAACAGCCTCGTAATCGGTCGATCTTGCGGATGGCGTGCGCGCAACTCTACGGCGTGAGAAGGGCGCCGTACGGGAAACGTACGGCGCCCGTGTGGCGTTCCCGCGCACTACATTCCGGCGATCAGCTTCTCCACCCGGTCGTCCACCGAACGGAACGGGTCCTTGCACAACACCGTGCGCTGCGCCTGGTCATTCAGCTTCAGGTGCACCCAGTCGACCGTGAAGTCCCGGCGCTGCTCCTGCGCCCGGCGGATGAAGTCGCCCCGCAGCCGGGCCCGAGTGGTCTGCGGCGGAACCGACTTGCCCTCGAAGATCTTCAAGTCGTTGCAGACCCGGGCCGCTTGGCCCTTCTTCTCCAGCAGGTAGTACAGACCACGACGGCGGTGGATGTCGTGGTAGGCGAGGTCTATCTGCGCCACCCGCGGATGCGACATGGTCATGTTGTGCTTCGCCCGGTACCGCTCGATGAGCTTGTACTTCATGACCCAGTCGATCTCGGTGGCGATCCGGTCCAGTTCCTCGGTCTCGATCGCGTCGAGCGTACGGCCCCACAGCTCCAGCACCTGGGCGACCGTACCCGTGCGGATACCGCGCCGGTCGCAGAAGTCCACGGCCTTGTCGAAGTACTCGCGCTGCACCTCCAGCGCCGACGCCTCCCGCCCGCTGGCCAGCCGCACCTTGCGGCGGCCCGTGATGTCGTGACTCACCTCGCGGATCGCCCGGATCGGGTTCTCCAGGGTGAGATCGCGCATCACCGTGCCCGCCTCGATCATGCGCAGCACCAGATCGGTCGCACCGACCTTCAGCAGCATCGTCGTCTCGGACATGTTCGAGTCACCGACGATGACGTGCAGCCGCCGGTACCGCTCGGCGTCCGCGTGCGGTTCGTCGCGCGTGTTGATGATCGGCCGCGAACGCGTCGTGGCCGACGAGACACCCTCCCAGATGTGCTCCGCGCGCTGACTCACGCAGTACACCGCCCCGCGCGGGGTCTGCAACACCTTCCCCGCCCCGCACAGCAGCTGCCGCGTGACCAGGAACGGGATGAGGATGTCCGCGAGCCTCGAGAACTCCCCGTGCCGCGCCACCAGGTAGTTCTCATGGCAGCCGTACGAGTTGCCCGCCGAGTCGGTGTTGTTCTTGAAGAGGTAGACGTCGCCCGCGATTCCCTCCTCGTGCAGGCGTCGTTCCGCGTCCACCAGGAGTCCTTCGAGAATGCGCTCGCCGGCCTTGTCGTGGGTGACCAGTTCGATCACGTTGTCACATTCGGGTGTCGCGTATTCCGGATGTGAGCCCACGTCGAGATAGAGCCGGGCGCCGTTTCGCAGAAAGACATTACTGCTGCGGCCCCATGACACGACACGGCGGAAGAGGTACCGCGCCACCTCGTCAGGAGACAGGCGGCGCTGTCCCCTGAACGTGCACGTGACGCCGTACTCGTTCTCCAGCCCGAAAATGCGGCGGTCCATGAGGGAACATTACGCCCGATCCCCCGAGCTGAAACGGGGTTCGACAGCACGATTTGGATCATTTTCCGATGAAGCCGCAACGACCCCGCCCCGCGCGGGAGCTGCGAGGACCCCTCCGGTGGTGAGCAGCACCAGCAACGACACCGCCCCCGAGGCCCCCGGCAGCGCGAAACCCCACAGCGTGCCACCGGCCTGGACCACCGGCCCGGCCAGGCCCGTTCCCACCGACGCACCCACCGTGAACGTCGTCACGAGCCACGAGAACGCCTCGGTGACCGTACCCCGCGGCGCATGCCGGTCCACGATGATGAACGCGCACGCGATGCACGGCGCCAGGAACACCCCCGACACCACACTCAGCACCACCATGGCCGGCGCCTGCGGCCGCAGCATCAACGGCAGGTAACACACCGCCAGAAGCGCCACCAGCACCCGCAGTCGCCGCTCCGGCGCCCCCGCCCACCGCCGGGCACCGTAGACCGTCCCCCCGGCCAGCGCGCCGAGCCCCAGTCCCGCCATCAGCCAGCCGTACACCGCGTCACCACCGTGCCCGTCCGCGTACGACACCGAGGCGACCGTGATCGAGCCCAGCGCGATGCCCACGAACAGGAACGCCGCGAGCAGCACCAGCAGACCCGGCGAACGCAGCGCACCCAGCCAGTGCGCCTCCCGCGGCGCCGACCGCCACGCGCGCGAAGGCCGCGACACCACCACCGACAGCGCGCCCAGCACACCCAGCAGGTTCAGCACCAGCAGCGCCACCCGCTCGTCCCACAGCGACACGCACACCGTCACCAGCAGCGGCCCCACCGTGTACATGATCTCCTGCGCGACCGCGTCCATCGCGTACGCCGCGTGCACCTGCTCCTCACCGCGCACCACGGACGGCCACAGCGCCCGCAGACCACCCTCCAGCGGCGGGGCGAACAGCCCCGACAGGGCGACCGCCGCATACGCGAGCGGCAGCGGACCGGTGCCGCTGAAGGCGAACACCGCCATCGCCAGCGCCGACAGCACCGCCGCCGGCAACTGCACCCGCGGCTGCCCGTACACGTCCACCAGCCGCCCCAGCACCGGCTGACCGACCGCGTTGGCGACCCCGTACACGGCCGCCAGAGCACCCGCCAGGCTGTAGGTACCGCCCTCCGCGCGGACGAACAGCACCAGGGCGATCGCCGCGGTCGCGTTCGGCAGCCGGCCCACCAGGGTGCCGGTCAGCAGCCGGAGCGCGTGCCGCGCCCGGAGTATCTCCAGATATCCCGTGGCCATGTCCTGCCCTCCGCCGGCCCGCCCGGTGCACCGCGTCGACCCGGAGCACACCGAAGTGTTACGTATAACGTCCCCTCTCATACGTACCATGTGCGCAGTTCACCCGTCCACACGGCGGAACCCGACCCGCACCGCACACGACCCCGCCCACACAGAGGAGCAGGCCCACGGTGGCACGCAGCAGCACGCGCCCGACCAGCCGGGACGTCGCCCAGGCCGCCGGCGTCTCCCAGGCGGCCGTCTCGCTCGTCCTCGGCGACAAATGGCGCGGCCGCGTCTCCGAGACCACCGCCCAGCGCGTCCGCGAAGCCGCCCACGACCTCGGCTACCGCCCCAACCTCGCCGCCCGCAACCTCCGCCTCGGCCACACCCGCACCGTGCTCCTCGTCGTCCCCGCCCTCACCACCGAGTTCTACGGCGGCGTCTACACCGGAGCCGCACGCGTCGCGGCCGAGAACGGCTTCGGCGTCGTCCTCTACCCCTCGCCCGAAGGCATCGGCCCCGCCCGCGACCCCTTCGCCTCCGCACAGGCCGCCCTCGACGGCGTCATCGCCTCCTCCATGGCCGCCGACGCCCTCACCGCCATCCGCGGCGACCAGCTCCCCCTCGTCATGCTCGACAGCGACCCCCACGGCAGCCTCGGCGCCGCCACCGTCAACCTCGACATCGCCGACGGCATCCGCCTGGTCGCCGCCCACCTCCTCGGCCTCGGCCACCGCCGCGTCCTCCACCTCGCCGCCGACGTCCCCTCCTGGACCTTCGAGATGCGCGCCAGGGAACTCGCCGCCCAGCTGGCCGCCGTACCCGGCACCCACCTCAGCACCGCCCGCGCCCCCATCTCCATCGAAGACGCCCGCGCCGCCACCGAGACGGCCCTGCGCACCCCCGGCCCCCGCCCCACCGCCGTCGTCTGCGACGACGACAAACTCGCCGCCGGCGCCTACAAGGCCCTGCGCCGCCTCGGCCTGCGCATCCCCGACGACATCTCCGTCACCGGCCTCGACGACCTCGCCCTCGCCACCGCCATGGACCCCGAACTCACCACCGTCCGCCTCGACGCCGAGCTCTTCGGCGAACGCGGCATGCACGCCCTCCTGGCCGTCCTGGACGGCCGCGAACCCCACAGCGGCGACATCCCCGTCGAACTCGTCGTCCGCGGCTCCACAGCGCCCCCACCGACCCCCTGACCACCCCCGGGCAGCAGGAAGCCCCGGCCGGACAACCGACCGGGGCACCCCGACACACACAGCGACGAAGGACTACTCGCCCTCCGGCTCCTCCGCGCTCTCCGCCTCCGTGGCGGCGCCGTCCGCCGCCAGCAGACGCGACAGCTGACGCCCCACGATCCGCTTGAACTTGCGCTTCTGCGGCCGCGTACGATCCAGCACCGCGACCTCCAGACGCTCCGCCGGAATCTCCCGCTCGGTGCCGTTGGTGTCCCGCGACAGCGCCTGCACGGCCAGCTTCAACGCCTCCGCCAGGCTCATCCCGTCCTGATGGCGCTGGTCCAGGAAACCGCTGATCTGCTCGGCATTGCCACCCACCGCGACCGAACCGTGCTCGTCCACGATCGACCCGTCATGCGGCAGCCGGTAGATCTGATCCCCCTCCGGGGTCTCCCCCACCTCCGCCACGACCAGCTCCACCTCGTACGGCTTCTCCGCCGCCGAAGAGAAGATCGTGCCCAGCGTCTGCGCGTACACATTCGCCAGACCACGCGCGGTCACGTCATCACGGTCATAGGTGTAACCGCGCAGATCCGCGTAGCGGACACCACCGATACGCAGGTTCTCGTACTCGTTGTACTTACCGGCGGCCGCGAAACCGATCCGGTCGTAGATCTCGCTGAACTTGTGCAGCGCACGGGACGGGTTCTCACCGACGAACACAATGCCGTCGGCATACTGCATGACCACCAGGCTGCGACCCCGGGCGATGCCCTTCCGGGCGTACTCCGCACGGTCCGCCATGGCCTGCTGGGGTGAGACATAGAACGGCGTCGACACCGGTTATCCGTCCCTTTCTGTCATGGTCACTGGATCACCTTGAAAAGAAACCGGGCACACGCCTCAGAGCAGCGCCGCCTTCGGGCCGTCGGGCTCCTCCAGGCGCCGCTGCAGCACCGCACGGGAGAGCTCGGAGGACTCGTCCTCGGTGAGCCGGCGGTAGCCGTCCTCGGTGATCACCGTGATGATCGGATAGATCCGGCGGGCGACATCGGGACCACCGGTCGCCGAGTCGTCGTCTGCCGCGTCGTAGAGCGCCTGCACCACCAGCGTGGTGGCCTGCTCCTCGGTCAGGTCGTCACGGAACAGCTTCTTCATCGCACCACGCGCGAAGATCGAGCCGGAACCGGTCGCCGCGAAGTGGTGCTCCTCGCTCCGGCCGCCCGTCACGTCGTACGAGAAGATGCGCCCCCTCTCCCGGTCCAGGTCATAGCCCGCGAAGAGCGGGACCACGGCCAGCCCCTGCATGGCCATGCCCAGGTTGGACCGGATCATCGTCGACAGCCGGTTCGCCTTGCCCTCCAGCGACAGCTGAGCACCCTCGACCTTCTCGAAGTGCTCCAGCTCCAGCTGGAAGAGCTTGACCATCTCCACGGCCAGACCGGCGGTGCCGGCGATACCGACGGCCGAGTACTCGTCCGCCGGGAACACCTTCTCGATGTCCCGCTGAGCGATCACATTGCCCATCGTGGCCCGGCGGTCACCGGCCAGCACCACGCCACCGGGGAACGTGACGGCCACGATGGTCGTCCCGTGCGGCGCCTCGATCACCCCCTGGGTGGGGGGCAGCTGACGGTTGCCGGGCAGCAGCTCGGGCTGGTGCTCGGAGAGGAAGTCCATGAAGGACGAGGACCCAGGCGTCAGGAAGGCAGCTGGTAGACGCCCGGTGCTACGAGTGTTGGCTTCCACGCGATTCCTTCCACATAGGCAGCAGCCCGCCTTATTGCATCGGGCCGATCCTTGAACTGCCCCAGCGCGGCGTTGCAGCTGAAGCACAGTACGCCACGGACCCTACCCGTCTCATGGCAGTGATCCACATGCTCGGGCACGGACGACAAACATATGCAGCAGACGCCGCCTTGGGAGGCGACCAGCAGGTCGCGCTCGGCTTCAGTGAGACCGTACTTGCGCTTGAAGTAGCTGACCCTGTTCCGCTCCGCCCGGCACGCACGGCAGTAGCTCGCCCAACCGTCCGAGGAGGACTTGTTGCGCTCCCATTCGCACAATGGCTTCACCACTTCGCACTGCGGGCAGCGCTTGTGCCCCTGCGGGACAGGTACCTTCTCCCGGACCTTCTTGCCCTTGGCCTCCTGACGCTGCCGGTAGTACGTGGCAGCACACTCCCGGCAATACGCCTGGAGGCCATCGGACGTGGACCTGTTGCTTGCGAACGCCGAACGCGGCAGTTGCTGCTTGCACCGCGAGCAGCGCCTCGAAGCTGACGCTTGACTCACCCCGAGAATCCCCCGACTTCACCTTTGAACCAAAGGTGAAATCACTCGCCACCCTTCTGAACGAAGGACCTCACGAAATCCTCGGCGTTCTCCTCGAGCACATCATCGATTTCGTCCAGCACCGAGTCCACGTCGTCCGACAGCTTCTCGTGCCGTTCCTTCAGGTCCTCCGAGGCCTGCGCGTCCTGCGCCTGCTCCTCGACCTCCTCGGTCGAGCGCGTGGCCTTCTGCTGACCGCCGCCGGTGTCCTTGGTTGCCATAACCCTCACCCCGCTCAGTTAGCCTGCCGATCGGTGATGATCAGACCCTACAAGCCGGGTCCGACATCGGCCCCGCAGTTTCTGCAACGTACGGGGGCCACTGCGATGATTCCCTGGCGGGCCGGGTTTCCACCCTGCCCGCCCGGGGCCCACCGGGTACCCGCTGGCCCGCTCAGCCGCCTGACAGGACCCTGACCAGGTCTTCCGCGGTGCGGCAGCGGTCCAGCAGTTCCTTGACGTGATTTCGCGTTCCGCGTAGCGGTTCCAGGGTTGGGACACGCTGGAGCGAGTCCCGCCCGGGAAGGTCGAAGATGACCGAGTCCCAGCTTGCCGCCGCCACGTCGTCGGCGTACTGCTCGAGGCAGCGGCCGCGGAAGTAGGCGCGGGTGTCCTCCGGGGGCTGCGTGCGGGCGCGGTCGACCTCGGACTCGTCCAGGAGCCGCTTCATGCGGCCGCGGGCGGCGAGGCGGTTGTAGAGGCCCTTCTCGGCGCGTACGTCGGCGTACTGGAGGTCGACGAGGTGGAGCCGGGCGGCGTCCCAGTCGAGGCCGTCGCGGCGGCGGTAGCCCTCCATGAGTTCGCGCTTGGCGACCCAGTCGAGTTCGCCGGCCAGGCTCATGGGGTCGTTCTCGAGCCGGGTGAGGGTGTCCTCCCAGCGGCTGAGGACGTCCTTGGTCTGGTCGTCGGCGTCGGCGCCGTAGCGTTCCTCGACGTACTTGCGGGCCAGCTCGTAGTACTCCATCTGCAACTGGACCGCGGTGAGTGTGCGGCCGCTGCGGAGGGTGACCAGACGCTTGAGGGACGGGTCGTGGGAGACCTGGTGGAGGGTGCGGACGGGCTGGTCGACGGCGAGGTCGACGGCGATGAAGGCGTCCTCGATCATGGACAGGACCAGGGCGGTCGTGCCCAGCTTGAGGTAGGTGGAGATCTCCGAGAGGTTGGCGTCGCCGATGATCACATGGAGGCGGCGGTACTTCTCGGCGTCCGCGTGGGGTTCGTCGCGGGTGTTGATGATGGGGCGCTTGAGCGTGGTCTCGAGGCCGACCTCGACCTCGAAGTAGTCCGCGCGCTGGCTCAGCTGGAAGCCGTGTTCGTGTCCGTCCTGGCCGATGCCGACGCGGCCGGCGCCGGCGAAGACCTGGCGGGAGACGAAGAAGGGCGTGAGGTGGCGCACGATGTCCGAGAAGGGGGTCTCCCGCTTCATCAGGTAGTTCTCGTGCGTGCCGTAGGAGGCGCCCTTGTTGTCGGTGTTGTTCTTGTAGAGGTGGATGGGCTGGGCGCCGGGGAGCTGGGCGGCTCGTTCGGCGGCCTCGGCCATGATTCGTTCGCCGGCCTTGTCCCAGAGGACGGCGTCGCGGGGGTTGGTGACCTCGGGGGCGCTGTATTCGGGGTGGGCGTGGTCGACGTAGAGGCGTGCGCCGTTGGTGAGGATGACGTTGGCGAGGCCGATGTCCTCGTCGGTGAGCTGGCTGGCGTCGGCGGCCTCGCGGGCGAGGTCGAAGCCTCGCGCGTCGCGTAGCGGGTTCTCCTCCTCGAAGTCCCAGCGGGCCCGGCGGGCCCGGTGCATCGCCGCCGCGTAGGCGTTGACGATCTGGGACGAGGTGAGCATGGCATTGGCGTTCGGGTGGCCGGGGACGGAGATCCCGTACTCCGTCTCGATGCCCATTACTCGCCGTACGGTCATGCGGCCCTCCTTGCCCGGCGGCACCCTCGGTCGTGGGCGTCGCTTGCGTACCGCTGGTACTGCGGCGCGTGTGCGGTGCCCGTCCCCGCACTGCGCGACTCGGCGGTAGGAACGAGCCTAGAACGCCTTTGCGCTGGTGGGGAGATCATTTGCGTCAATTGCCTGCTGCGGTCGTGGCCCCGTCGTGGCCTGATCGTGGCCTGGAAAGCAGTCGGCTGCGGGTACCCGGTGTGGGCACCCGCAGCCGCCCTGTGGTTACAGGTACTGCCCGGTGTTGGCCACCGTGTCGATGGAGCGTCCGGTGTCCGCGCCCTGCTTGCCGGTGATGAGGGTGCGGATGTAGACGATCCGTTCGCCCTTCTTTCCGGAGATGCGGGCCCAGTCGTCGGGGTTGGTCGTGTTGGGCAGGTCCTCGTTCTCCTTGAACTCGTCCACGCAGGCCTGGAGGAGGTGGGAGACGCGGAGGCCCTTCTGGTTCTTCTCGAGGAAGTCCTTGATCGCCATCTTCTTGGCGCGGCCGACGATGTTCTCGATCATGGCGCCGGAGTTGAAGTCCTTGAAGTAGAGGACCTCCTTGTCACCGTTGGCGTAGGTGACCTCCAGGAAGCGGTTCTCCTCGGACTCGGCGTACATGTGCTCGACCGCGGTCTGGATCATGGCCTGGACCGTGGCGCTCTTGTCTCCGCCGTGTTCGGTGAGGTCGTCACCGTGCAGGGGGAGGCGCTCGGTGAGGTACTTGCCGAAGATGTCCTTGGCGGCTTCGGCGTCCGGGCGCTCGATCTTGATCTTCACGTCGAGGCGGCCGGGGCGCAGGATGGCGGGGTCGATCATGTCCTCGCGGTTGGAGGCGCCGATGACGACCACGTTCTGGAGGCCCTCGACGCCGTCGATCTCGGCGAGGAGCTGGGGGACGATGGTGTTCTCGACGTCGGAGCTGACGCCGGAGCCGCGGGTGCGGAAGAGGGACTCCATCTCGTCGAAGAAGACGATGACGGGGGTGCCCTCGCTGGCCTTCTCGCGGGCACGCTGGAAGACGAGGCGGATCTGCCGCTCGGTCTCGCCGACGTACTTGTTGAGCAGCTCCGGACCCTTGATGTTCAGGAAGAAGCTCTTGCCGGCTGCCTGGCCGGTGACTTCGGCGACCTTCTTGGCGAGCGAGTTGGCGACGGCCTTGGCGATGAGCGTCTTGCCGCAGCCGGGGGGGCCGTAGAGCAGGACGCCCTTGGGCGGGCGCAGCTCGTGCTCCTTGAACAGGTCGGGGTAGAGGTACGGCAGCTCGACCGCGTCGCGGATGGCCTCGATCTGGTTGCCGAGGCCGCCGATGGCTTCGTACCCGATGTCGGGGACCTCTTCGAGGACGAGTTCCTCGACCTCGCTCTTGGGGACGACCTCGTAGACGTATCCCGAGCGGGGTTCGAGCAGGAGGGCGTCGCCGGGGCGGATGGTGACGTCCAGCAGCGGCTCGGCGAGCCGTACCACCCGCTCCTCGTCGGTGTGCCCGAGCACGAGGGCTCGTTCGCCGTCCTCGAGGATCTCCTTGAGGGTGACGATGTCGCCGACGCGCTCGAATTCCATGGCCTCGACCACGTTGAGCGCTTCGTTGAGCATGACTTCCTGGCCGCGGCGCAGGTCGTCGAGTTCGACGCTTGGGCTGACGTTCACCCGGAGTTTGCGGCCGCCGGTGAAGATGTCGGCGGTGCCGTCCTCGTTCGCCGCGAGGAAGACTCCGAAGCCGGCCGGCGGCTGGGCGAGCCGGTCGACTTCTTCCTTGAGGGCCACGATCTGGTCGCGGGCCTCGCGGAGGGTGTTGGCCAGGCGTTCGTTCTGGGCGGACACGCCGGCCAGGTTGGTCTGCAGCTCGACGATCCGCTCTTCGAGAATCCTCGTGTGTCGCGGAGAGTCGGCGAGCTTGCGGCGCAGGACGGCGATCTCCTGCTCAAGGTAGGCAATCTGCCCGGCCGGGTCGTCGGACCCGCGTCCCGGGCGGATGCCGCGGTTCATGTCGTCGTCGTGGGCTGCCACGGTCCTCACCTCCTCCAAGGGGAGCTGGACGCTTCCAGACCCTACCTGGGTGGGTGTCGATTGAAACCCCTAGATCACAAAGACTGTCAAGGTGTGTCGTCGGTCACCCGTTGCGCTCTCCCTCGCACGGAGGGGATACCCACTCAACGTCGGGGGAAAGCAGTCTGTTCCATGCATGGCGTGGTCAAAACCCTTCGCGGTTGGCCGGAGTTGTCCGCTGAGGGGTGTCTGCGGGCAGCCTGGAGGGCGCTCGTACGATCATCACGCAGAGCGATGGTTCGAGTGGGCGCTGTCACGGTGAGTTCCGGCTCGCGGGGTGGCCGGGGTGGGTGGGGCGCCGTGTTTCGGTCGGGCGCTCGTACCCGGGTGGGGTGGCGGGGAAACCCGGCGGTGGGGGGCGGTGGCCGGTTCGCGGGCGGGGGTAGGGTCGGAGGGTGTTCAACAGCCGCTGGTGCGGACCTGGCTGGCCCTCGGGGTGTCCGGGCCGCGCGGCGTATCGACGGCAGGAGAGATGAGCGTGCAGCAGGAGGCCCCGGGCGGCGAGGCGCTGGAGGTCTGGATCGACCAGGACCTGTGTACCGGCGACGGGATCTGTGCCCAGTACGCGCCTGAGGTGTTCGAGCTGGACATCGACGGGCTGGCGTATGTGAAGGGCGCGGACGAGGAGCTGCTCCAGGCTCCGGGGGCGACGGTGCCGGTGCCGCTGCCGCTGCTGGCGGACGTGGTGGACTCGGCCCGGGAGTGTCCCGGGGAGTGCATCCATGTGCGTCGGGTTTCGGACAGCGTCGAGGTGTACGGGCCCGACGCGGAGTGAGCCGGGCCCGGGGCGGGTTCGGCCGGGGTCAGACGGAGTGGGCCGCGGCCGGGGTGGAGCGGATGAAGGCGTTGCCGTTCCACTGCCAGCTGGCCGGGGTCTTCAGGTCGGGGCAGCAATTGGGCACGTCGTCCGAGGAGTAGCCGAGCAGGGTGGCGCCGACGGTGCGCGCGTGCAGCGTGAAGTCGGTGACGGTGAGCCGGTCCTTGGGGTCGACGAGGGTGGCGACGACGCGTGGGGTGCCGCCGTCGGCGGGGCGGGTGAGGACGTAGACCCCGTCGGGCGGGGTGCCCATGGCGGAGTCGCAGTGCACGACGGCGACGGTTTCGGGTCTGCCGTCGCCGTCGAGGTCTCCGCTGGCCTTCTTGGCGACGAGCGCTTTGACGGGTCCGCAGTTCAGCGGGAAGGCCACGCCGGTGGTGGCGGGAGGTGCGGCGGCCGCGGGGGCGGGCTTGGTGCCGGTGGCGGGGATGCGTTGGGCGGCCGTGGCCGATCCGGGTTGCAGGACGGAGGAGAGGGCCACCACGCCGGCTACTGCGGTGGCGGTGGCGACCCAGTGGATGGGTCGGGTCTGGGTGTGGGCGAGCTCCGGAACGGCGGATTGCTGCACGAGGAGTGTCTCCTGTGAGGGCTGTGCCGGTGGGGTGGCCAGCATGGTGCCACACGTCACAGTGCGGGGGAACGGCGGGGTCCGGGATTTCGGCCGGCGGGAGTGCGGCCCGCGCGCGTGGGGGTGCCGGTCCTGGTGTGGTGTCAACGTGCGGGCGCCGTGCCCGGGTTCCCGTGGTGCGGTGGGAACTCGGGCACGGCGCCCTTGGGTTGTGCTCTGTGTGTGCCGGTACGGCGTGTGGTGTGCCGTGCGGCGGTGTGGTGCCCGGCGGGGCCGGTCAGCGGCCGGCGCCGCCGTCGGCGTTGGGTCCGGCGTAGTCCTCGCCGTAGGCGCCCTTGGCGGGGCGGCGGCGGCGCATGGGCGGCTCGACGCCGTCGGCGAGGCGGCGGGCGGTGAGCAGGAAGCCGGTGTGGCCGATCATGCGGTGGTCGGGGCGGACGGCGAGGCCCTCGATGTGCCAGTTGCGGATCATGGTCTCCCAGGCGGTCGGCTCGTTGAAGCAGCCGATCTCGCGGATGGACTCCACGGTCCGGGCGAGCTGCGTGGTGGTGGCCACGTAGCAGCACAGGATGCCGCCGGGGACGAGGGCCTTGGAGACGGCCTCCAGGCATTCCCAGGGGGCGAGCATGTCGAGGATGACGCGGTCGACGTCGGTGTCGGACAGGTTGTCCTGGAGGTCGCCGACGGTGAGCTGCCAGGCGGGGTGGGGGCCGCCGAAGTAGCGCTCCACGTTCGCCTGGGCGATCTCGGCGAAGTCCTCGCGGCGCTCGTAGGAGTGCAGCATGCCCTGGTCGCCGATGGCGCGCAGCAGGAAGCTGCTGAGCGAGCCGGAGCCGACGCCGGCCTCCACGACGCGGGCGCCGGGGAAGATGTCGGCGAAGGCGAGGATCTGCCCCGCGTCCTTGGGGTAGACGACGGCTGCCCCGCGGGGCATGGAGAGGACGTAGTCGGGGAGCAGGGGGCGCAGCGCGAGGTAGGCCACGTTGCCGGTGGTGCGGACAACGCTGCCCTCGGGAGCACCGATCAGTTCGTCGTGCGGGAAGGAGCCCTTGTGGGTGTGGAAGTTCTTCCCGGCTTCGAGCGTGAACGTGTAGTGGCGGCCCTTGGGGTCGGTCAGCTGTACCTGGTCCCCGACCTTGAAGGGCCCGCGCCTGCGGGCGGCACCGGTCGGTTCGGACATGTGACCAGACTACCGGCCTTTCCGGGGGCCGCCGACCATGTGGCGGGGGCCCGGGGGGCGGGCTCGGGGGGTGGTCAGGAGCCGGGGCGGGCCATGGCGCGTACGAAGGCGCGTTCGACGTCGGCGGCGGACAGGACGCCGTAGATCTCGCCGTTGTCCTCGACGACGAGGTACTCGGTGGCGGGGGTAGCGCGCAGGGTGTCGAGGAGGTCTTCGCCGGCCAGCTCGGCGGAGACCCGCATGCCCTCGGTGAGGTCCTGGGCGAGGCCGCTGACGGCGACCCAGGGGCGGCGGTGTTCGGGTACGGCGACGATGGCGGACTCGCGGACCAGGGCGAGGGGGTGGCCGTGGGCGTCGACGACGACGAGGGCGCGGGCGCCGGCGGCGTTGGCGCGGCGCAGGGCTTCGGAGAGGGGGGTGTCGGTCTCGACGGGTACGGCGCGTCGGGTGAGGGCGCGGGCGCGGAGTTCGGGGAGGTGTTCGCGCAGCCGGGCCATGCGCAGGCTGTTGCCGGCGCCGGTCCAGATGATCGCGGCGAGGATCGCGGCGAGCAGGGCGTCGGTGACGGTGTCCATGCCGCCCGTGTCGGTGCTGCTGCCGCCGAGGGCGCCGGACTGGTTGAGCAGGGGCAGCCCGATGAGGACGGAGACGGCGAGGGCGCGGCCGACCCAGGCGGCGGCGACGGTGCCGCTCATCGGCTTGCCGGTGATCTTCCAGACGACGGCGCGGAGCATGCGGCCGCCGTCGAGGGGCAGGCCGGGCAGGAGGTTGAAGGCGGCCACGATGAGGTTGGAGATCATCAGGCCGGCGAGCAGTATGCCGGGGACGGAGCGGGGTTCGACGGGCTTCATGGCGAGGTAGAAGAGGCCCGCGAGGACGAGGGAGAGCAGGGGGCCGACGAAGGCGAGGACGAACTCGCGGCCGGGGGTCTCGGCCTCCTTCTCGATCTCGGAGACGCCGCCGAAGAACTGGAGCTGGATGCGGCGGACGGGGAGTTTGAAGCGGATCGCGGCGACGGTGTGGGCCAGCTCGTGGACCAGGACGGAGGCGTAGAAGGCGACCGCGAAGAACAGGGAGACGAGGTAGCGGGCGGCGCCGAGCTCGGGCAGGACGCGGTCGAGCTGGCCGCCGAAGACCCAGGTGATCAGGGCGGCGACGAGGAACCAGCTCGGTGCGACGTACACGGGGACGCCGAAGGGCCGTCCCATGAGGATGCCGCCGCCGGGTTCCTTGGCGCGCGGCTGTGGCGGTTCGCCCTTGGCGATGCCGGAGTGGGCGAGCGAGCGGGGGGCGTCGGGGTCGGGGTGCGGGTGGGGGCCGGGGGTGTCCCGGTGGGTCTTGTCGTCGCCCGGGTCGTGCGCGTCCTCGGTGGGCTGCCCGGTGGCTGCCGTGTCCTCGGGTTCGGCGCCGGGGGCGCTGTCCGGCTGCCGGGTTCCTTCCGGGTCCGGTGCGGGGTCGGGGTGGGGCGCCGGGGTCGCAGGGCCGGTGGGGTGCTCGGCCGGCTCGTCGTTGCCGGACCGCGGCTGTCCGCTTCCGCCGCTCACGTCCACGGTGTCCCCTCGTTCGAAGCGTCTTCCGTACCTGCCGGCCGGAAGGGTCTCCGGTCGATGGTATGCGGCCGTGGTGGCACGTTCCGCCCCGGCACCCCTCGTGTTCACCGTGTGATCGCGACCCCGGCGCGGGCGGCGGCTGGGTCACTGTCAGTGGCGGGCCGTATGGTCGTGGGCATGGACAGCAGCATCGAGGACGCGGGAGCCCTGCCGGGCGGCGTCGGCCCGTCGGGTCCGGCCGGCGCGGGCGGGGCGGAGCCGGGGGAAACCGGAGCGGAACCGTCGGCGGGCGGCGGGGAGCGGGTGGCCGTGGCGCCGACCTCCTTGTCTCCGTCCCGGGCGAGTGACTTCATGCAGTGTCCGCTGCTGTACCGGTTCCGGGTGATCGACCGGCTGCCGGAGAAGCCGAGCGCGGCGGCGACCCGCGGCACGCTGGTGCACGCGGTGCTCGAGCGGTTGTTCGACGCGCCGGCCGGGGAGCGGACCGCGCCGCGGGCCAAGTCGCTGATCCCGGGCCAGTGGGACCGGCTGCGGGAGAGCCGGCCCGAGGTGACCGAGCTGTTCGCCGACGATCCCGAGGGCGAGCGGCTGGCCGGCTGGCTCGGCGAGGCGGAGCAGCTGGTGGAGCGCTGGTTCACGCTGGAGGATCCGACCCGGCTGGAGCCCGCCGAGCGGGAGCTGTTCGTGGAGGCGGAGCTGGAGTCGGGGCTGCGGCTGCGCGGGATCATCGACCGGGTGGACGTCGCGCCGACCGGTGAGGTGCGGATCGTCGACTACAAGACGGGCAAGGCGCCCCGGCCGGAGTATGCCGAGGGCGCGCTGTTCCAGATGAAGTTCTACGCGCTGGTGGTGTGGCGGCTGAAGCGGGTCGTGCCGCGGCGGTTGCAGCTGGTGTATCTGGGCAGCGGGGACGTGCTGACGTACGACCCGGTGCTGGCCGATCTGGAGCGGGTGGAGCGCAAGCTGCTGGCGCTGTGGGAGGCGATCCGGCAGGCGACGGAGACCGGCGAGTGGCGGGCGCGGCCGACGAAGCTGTGCGGCTGGTGCGATCACCGGGCGCACTGTCCGGAGTTCGGCGGCACTCCCCCGCCCTATCCGCTGCCGGTGCGGGCGGCGGAGTAGGGCGGCCGGTTCCGGGAGCGGGGTGCAAGGCAGAATGGGGCCGGACGAGCGAAGGAGTGTCCTGTGGCCATCCGTGTCCTGCTGGTCGACGACCAGCCCCTGCTGCGTACCGGTTTCCGGATGATCCTGGAGGCCGAGCAGGACCTCGCGGTCGTGGGCGAGGCCGGTGACGGTCTTCAGGCCCTCGACCAGGTACGGGCCTTGCAGCCGGACGTCGTGCTGATGGACATCCGTATGCCGCGGATGGACGGGGTGGAGGCGACCCGGCAGATCACCGGGCCGGGACGGGACGGTCCGGCGAAGGTGCTGGTGCTGACCACGTTCGACCTGGACGAGTATGTGGTGGAGGCGTTGCGCGCGGGGGCCAGCGGCTTTCTGCTGAAGGACGCGCCGGCCCATGAGCTGGTGCAGGCGATCCGGGTGGTCGCGGCCGGTGAGGCGCTGCTGGCGCCGAGCATCACGCGCCGGCTGCTGGACAAGTACGCCACGCATCTGCCGTCCGGTGAGGAGCCGTTGCCGGACACCCTGCACACGCTCACCGACCGTGAGGTGGAGGTGCTGAAGCTGGTGGCGCGGGGGCTGTCCAACGCGGAGATCGCCGCGGATCTGTTCGTCAGTGAGACGACGGTGAAGACGCATGTGGGGCATGTGCTCACCAAGCTGGGGCTCCGGGACCGGGTGCAGGCGGCGGTGTACGCGTACGAGAGCGGGCTGGTGCGCCCCGGCGCGCAGTAGGCCGCGGGCTGATTCACACCGAGGGCGCCCCTCCCGTGTGGTGAGGGGCGCCCTTGTGGTGTCGGGGGGGTCAGCTCTTGCTGAGTTCCCAGAACCGGAAGACGGTCGAGGCGTCGAGGCAGTACTCGAGGCCGTAGACGCCGTCGCGGGTGACCGCGTACTGCTTGGCCTGCCAGACGGGCAGGACGGGCAGTTCGTCGGCGACGATGTCCTGGAGCCGGCCGAAGTCCTTGTCGGTGGCGCCGCGGTCGCTCTGTGCGGCGGTGTCCGGGATGAGGGTGCCGGTGATGGTGCGGTTGCTGTAGTTGTTGTCGAGCACGTTGCCCTTGCCGAAGAAGGGGGCCGTGAAGTTGTCGGCGTCGGGGTAGTCCGGCACCCAGCCCTTCACGTACACGCCGTACTTGCCGGCGGCGATGTCCTTCTCGTACTGGTCGAAGGCGACGGACTTGACGTCGGCGGCGAACAGACCGCTGGCGTTGAGCTGGCCGGCGATGGCCGTCAACTCCTCGTCGGTGGCGGGGCCGTAGCGGGACGGCGTGGACCACAGGGTGAGCTTGACCTTGCCGGTGATGCCGGCGGCGCGCAGTGCGGCGGCGGCCTTGGCCTTGGAGGGGCGGGCGCCGTAGGTGTCGAAGAAGGCCGTGTTGTGCCCGGCGATACCGGCCGGGATGATCGAGTACAGCGGGGTGGCGGTGCCCTGGTAGACGTTCTTGATGAGGGCGTCGCGGTCCAGCAGGTGGGCGATGGCCTTGCGGACGCCGAGTTTGCCGGCGACGGGGTCCTTCATGTTGAAGACCAGGTGCTGGACCTCGGCGCTGGTGCCCTCGACGGCGTTGACGCCCTTGCTGCCGTCCTGCTTCTCGATGCCGGCGATGTCGGAGGCGGTCAGGCCTCGGTAGGCGATGTCGATGTCGCCGGCGAGGAGGGCCTTCTTCAGGGCTGCGCGGTCGCCGTGGAAGAACTTCACGGTGACGCCGGAGTTCCTGGGCTTGGCGGTGCCCCGGTAGTTGTCGTTGACCGAGAAGACGGCTTTGTCGCCGTCGAAGGAGTCCAGCTTGTAGGGGCCGGAGCCGACGGCCTGGTGGTCGGTGCGCAGGCCGTTCGCGTGGTACTGGCGGTGGTCCACGACGGAGCCGGCGCCGGAGGCGATCTTGCTGGGGAAGGTGGCGTCGGGGACCTTCAGGCGGAAGACGACCGTCGTGGCGTCGGGGGTGTCGATCCGGCCGAGCGTCGGGAACATGATCGCGGGCCCCGCGGGGTCGTTGATCTTCCGCATGCGGTCGAAGGAGAACTTCACGTCCCGCGAGGTGAGGGGGTCGCCGTTGCTGAACTTCAGGCCGTTGTTCAGCCGGCACTGGTAGACCATGGCCCGGCTGTCGGTGAAGGTGCACTGCCGGGCGAGTTCGGGCTGCGGCTCGGTCGCGCCCTTGGGGAAGCTGAGCAGCGACTGGAAGACGTTGTCGAACAACAGCCAGGAGCCGGGGTCGTAGCCGGATGCCGGGTCCGTGGCGAGGATGTCGTCGGACATCCCCACCACCACGGACGAGCCGGTCCCCCCGGAGTCGGCGGTCCCCGTGCCGCAGCCGGTCAGCAGGCCGGAGGCCAGTCCCGCCACGAGGGGCAGGACCGGCCACTGGTTGCGCATATTCACTTGAGTGTGCCTTGTCGTCGGTCGGTCACCCCGAGGCCGCGTTCCCGGCCCCGGGCCCCGGGGCAGCCGTCCCTGGCCCCCGGGCGACGGGGGCCGCTGGCCGGGTCCGGTCGCGACCCCCGCGGTACGGCCCCCGGGAGAGCCGTCAGCCGCTCACACCGCGGCCGAGCTCCCACAGCTGGAGCGTCGAGGTGGAGTTGAGGGCGTAGGAGGTGCCCGTGATGTCGTCCCGTGCGGCGACGTACTGCTTGCCCTGCCACAGCGGCAGGATCGGGACGTCCTCGGCGACGATGTCCTGGATGGCGGTCAGGCTCTTGGCGGCGCTGAGCCGGTCGGACTCGCGGCGGGACTCCGGGATCAGCGTGCGCTGGATGGTGGGGTTGGAGTACGGCGAGTTGAGGGTGTTGCCCTTGTCGAGGAAGGGCGCCAGGAAGTTGTCGGCGTCCGGGAAGTCGGGGAACCAGCCCATGCCGTAGACGTCGAACTGGCCCTTCTGCTCCGCGGGGCGGAAGGCGGACCAGGCGTGGCCCTGGAGGGAGACGTCGAACAGGCCGCTGTCGTTGAGCTGCTTCTGCAGGATCTCGAACTCCTGCTTGGTGGCCGAGCCGTAGTGGTCGGTGGTGTAGTGCAGCGTCAGCTTCACCGGGGTGGTGATGCCGCCCTTGACGAGCAGGTCCTTGGCCTTGGCGACGCTGGGGTTGCCGTACTTGTTGAAGAACGAGTTGGAGTGGCCGGTGACGGTGGCGGGCACCAGCGAGTACAGCGGCTCGGCCTGGGTGCCGTAGACCTTGGAGACCAGCTCGCCGCGGTTGATGACCTGGGCCATGGCCTGGCGGACGGCCTTGGACTTCACGCTCGGGGCGTCGGTGTTGAAGGCCAGGTAGCGGATTTCCAGGCCCGGCATGTCGACGAGGTCGACCTTGCTGTCGGTGCCGGCGTCCAGCTTCTGGATCTGGGCGGGCGACATGGTGCGGGTCATCACGTCGATGTCGCCCTTGTCGATGGCGGCGCCCATGGCCTCGGCGCTGTCGAAGGAGCGCAGGACGACCTTGTCGTTGTTCACCTTCACCGCGCCCTTGTAGCCGGGGTTCTTGGTGAAGGTGGCGCTGACGATCGTGTCGCCCTTGACGTCGGCCTGGAAGGTGTAGGGGCCGGAGCCGTCGAGCTGGAAACCGGCGCGCAGCTTGTTCTTCTCGTAGTCCTTCGGGTCGATGATGCCCGCGACCGGAGTGGACAGCTTGTACGGGAAGGTGGCGTCGGCCGTCTTGAGGTGGAAGATGACCTCGCGGTCGCCCTGCGTCTCGACGGTGTCGATGGTGTTCAGCAGGGAGGCGACACCGCTGCTGGAGTTCAGCCGCAGCACGCGGTCGATGGAGTACTTGACGTCCTGGGCGGTCACCGCGTCGCCGTTGGCGAACTTCAGGCCGTCGCGCAGCTTGCAGGCGTAGCGCTCGCTGCCGCTGTCGGTGAAGCCGCAGCTCTCGGCGGCGTCCGGGACCGGCTCGCCCTCGCCTCGGGGCTGGGTCATCAGGGTCTGCACCGTCTGGCGCAGGATGTTCCAGGCACCGACGTCGTAGGAGTAGGCCGGGTCGAGGGGCGCCGGGGCGTCGGTCGTGGCCGTGAACCGGTCCGTGGTGCCGACGACGATGGCGTCGCCGCTCTTGCTCCCGCTGTCGGTTCCGCCGCACGCGGCGAGAACCGGGGTGAGCAGGCCGGCTACTGCCGGCAGCACCAGAGTCTTGCGGTTCATGCGGGACTTTCTCCAGGACTGTTCGGTTCCCGTGGATCCGGCGGGCGGGGTGGTGCGGCGGGATCACGGGGGGTTGCGGCGATGTTCTCGCGACGAGATTAGTCCGCGCCCGCAGGAGGGTTCACAGCGTGCCGAGTTGACCTGTCATCACGCAGGGGAACCGGATGTGGACGCACAGAAAACCCGACAGCGGCAGGATTAGTGCAGCGTCCCATCAATCAGGACACAAGGAACCGGTGATTCCGCAAGATCCGGGCCGGTCGGCACACTCGGGCAACGTTGTCGAGAGCCGCCCGAGTGAGGAACATCACGCCTGCAACTGTCCGGTGAGTCAGTGGGCCGTCTGGGGCATCAGGCCGCGCAGGAACGTCAGGCTGACCTCTTCCAGCGAGCCGACCACGGTACGGCGTTCGGCCGGGGCGATGGGGGCGATGGAGGGTACGGCGACCACATGGCAGCCTGCGGCCTCGGCGGCGGCGACGCCGGTCGCGGTGTCCTCCACCACGGCGCAGCGCACCGGGTCGGCGCCGAGTTGCGCGGCGGCGAGCAGGTACGGGTCGGGGAAGGGCTTGGTGCGGGAGACCTCGTCGCCGGCGACGGACAGCGCGAAGTGCTGCGGGCCCAGCACGGCCAGCACGCGGTCGATGATCCGCCGGTGGGAGGCGGAGACCAGGGCGGTGGGCATGCTGTGCTCGTGGAGTTCGGCGAGCAGCCGGGCGGCGCCGGGCATCAGCGGCAGGCCGCGGTCGATGCGGTCCTCGAAGCCGTCGTTGAGCAGCACGGTGAGTTCGGCGAGGGTGATGTCGGCGCCGGTGGCCTCGATGAGGAAGCCGGCGCTGCGGGTCATCGGCCCGCCGACCACGATGTGCCGCCAGGACTCGTCCAGGGTGTGGCCGAGGGCGGCGAAGACCTCGGCCTCCACGTCCCACCAGAAGCCCTCGGTGTCCACCAGCGTGCCGTCCATGTCGAGGAGCACGGCTTGCAGGGCCGAGCCTTCGCCCGTACTGGTTCCGAGCGCGGGGACCGTGGTGGTCATCCGGGCGCACCTCCTGCGTAGGGACGATCAGGCCGGTTCCCGTGCGGGAACCGGCCTGCGGTGGATCGACCAGTGTACGTCTGTTGCTGGTGAAACGCCTTGTTTTATGGTCGGGGGCTTCGGTGTACCCCCGGCGAAGGCGTGGAAAACATCAGCGGGCGTTGAAGTACTTGGCCTCCGGGTGGTGGATCACGATGGCGTCCGTGGACTGTTCGGGGTGGAGCTGGAACTCCTCGCTGAGGTGGACGCCGATCCGCTCGGGCTGGAGCAGGTCGGCGATCTTGGCGCGGTCCTCCAGGTCGGGGCAGGCGCCGTAGCCGAGGGAGAAGCGGGCGCCCCGGTACTTCAGGGCGAACATGTCCTCGATGTCGGCCGGGTCCTCGCCGGCGAAGCCGAGTTCGGAGCGGACGCGGGCGTGCCAGTACTCGGCGAGCGCCTCGGCCAACTGCACGGACAGGCCGTGCAGTTCGAGGTAGTCGCGGTAGGCGTTCGCGGCGAAGAGCTTGGCGGTCTCCTCGCCGATGCGCGAGCCGACGGTGACGACCTGGAGGCCGACGACGTCGGTCTCGCCGGACTCCTCCGGGCGGAAGAAGTCGGCCAGGCAGAGGCGGCGGCCACGGCGCTGGCGCGGGAAGGTGAAGCGCGTGCGCTCGTTGCCCTGCTCGTCCAGGATGATCAGGTCGTCGTCCTTGGAGACGCAGGGGAAGTAGCCGTAGACGACGGCCGCCTCCAGCAGGTTCTCGCTCTGCAACCGGTCCAGCAGTCCGCGCAGCCGGGGGCGGCCCTCGGTCTCGACCAGTTCCTCGTACGTCGCTCCCTCGCCGGTGCGGGCCTGCTTCAGCCCCCACTGGCCCTTGAACAGGGCGCCCTCGTCCAGCCAGCTCGCGTACTCCCGGAGCTGGATGCCCTTGATCACCCGGGTGCCCCAGAAGGGCGGCTCGGGGATCGGGTTGTCGGTGGCCACGTCGGAGCGGACGTGTCCCTCCTCCGGCCGCTCCTCGACGACCTGGGCGGCGGCCGCCGGGCGGACCCGGCGCTGCTTGAGTTCGGGGAGCTTCGCGCCGGGCACGCCTCGCTTGACGCCGATGAGGGCGTCCATCAGGCGCAGGCCCTCGAAGGCGTCCCGGGCGTAGCGGACCTCGCCCTGGTAGATCTCGTGCAGGTCCTGCTCGACGTAGGCGCGGGTGAGGGCGGCGCCGCCGAGGATGACCGGGAAGCGTGCGGCCAGGCCCCGCTGGTTCAGCTCCTCCAGGTTCTCCTTCATGATCACCGTGGATTTCACCAGCAGCCCGGACATGCCGATCACGTCGGCCTGGTGGTCCTCGGCCGCTTCCAGGATCGCCGAGACCGGCTGCTTGATGCCCAGGTTGACCACGTTGTAGCCGTTGTTGGACAGGATGATGTCGACCAGGTTCTTGCCGATGTCGTGGACGTCCCCGCGCACGGTGGCGAGCACGATCGTGCCCTTGCCCGCCGCGTCCGACTTCTCCATGTGAGGTTCGAGGTAGGCGACGGCGGCCTTCATGACCTCGGCGGACTGCAACACGAAGGGCAGCTGCATCTGGCCGGAGCCGAACAGCTCGCCGACCACCTTCATGCCGTCGAGCAGCGTCTCGTTGACGATGTCGAGGGCGGGCCGCTCCTGGAGGGCCTCGGCGAGGTCGGCCTCCAGGCCGTTGCGCTCGCCGTCGATGATGCGGCGCTTGAGCCGCTCCTCCAGCGGGAGGGCGGCCAGCTCCTCGGCCTTGCTCGCCTTCAGCGACTTCGCGGTCGCGCCCTCGAAGAGCTGCATCAGCTTCTGGAGGGGGTCGTAGCCCTCGGCGCGGCGGTCGTAGATCAGGTCCAGCGCCGTGCGCACCTCCTCCTCGGAGAAGCGGGCGATCGGCAGGATCTTGGACGCGTGCACGATCGCCGAGTCCAGGCCCGCCTTGACGCACTCGTCGAGGAAGACGGAGTTGAGCAGGATGCGGGCGGCCGGGTTCAGGCCGAAGGAGATGTTCGACAGGCCCAGCGTGGTCTGCACGTCCGGGTGGCGGCGCTTCAGCTCCCGGATCGCCTCGATGGTGGCGACGCCGTCCTTGCGGGACTCCTCCTGACCGGTGCAGATGGTGAAGGTCAGGGTGTCGATGAGGATGTCCGACTCGTGGATGCCCCAGTTGGTGGTGAGGTCCTCGATCAGCCGCTCGGCGATCTCGACCTTCTTCTCCGGGGTGCGGGCCTGGCCCTCCTCGTCGATGGTCAGCGCGATGAGCGCGGCGCCGTGCTCCTGGGCGAGCCGGGTGACCTTGGCGAAGCGGGAGTCCGGGCCGTCGCCGTCCTCGTAGTTGACGGAGTTGATGACCGCGCGGCCGCCGAGCTTCTCCAGCCCGGCGCGGATCACGTCGACCTCGGTGGAGTCCAGGACGATCGGCAGGGTGGAGGCGGTGGCGAAGCGGCCGGCCAGTTCCTCCATGTCGGCGACGCCGTCCCGGCCGACGTAGTCCACGCACAGGTCGAGCATGTGGGCGCCCTCGCGGATCTGCTCGCGGGCGATCTCCACACAGTCGTCCCAGCGGCCTTCCAGCATGGCCTCGCGGAACTTCTTGGAGCCGTTGGCGTTGGTGCGCTCGCCGATGGCCAGGTAGGAGGTGTCCTGGCGGAACGGCACCGCCTGGTAGAGGGAGGCGGCGCCGGGCTCGGGCTGCGGGTGGCGCTCGGTGGGCGTGAGGTCACGGACGCGCTCGACGACCTGGCGCAGGTGCTCGGGGGTGGTGCCGCAGCAGCCGCCGATGAGCGAGAGGCCGTAGTCGCGGACGAAGGTCTCCTGCGCGTCCGCCAGGCCCTCCGGTCCCAGCGGGAAGTGCGCGCCCTGCTTGGTCAGCACCGGCAGACCCGCGTTCGGCATGCACAGCAGCGGGATCCGGGAGTGCCGGGTCAGATAGCGCAGGTGCTCGCTCATCTCCGCCGGGCCGGTGGAGCAGTTCAGGCCGATCATGTCGATGCCCAGCGGCTCCAGCGCGGTGAGCGCGGCACCGATCTCCGAGCCCAGCAGCATCGTGCCGGTGGTCTCGAAGGCCATGGACACCAGCAGCGGCACCTGCACGCCCAGCCGCTCCATGGCCCGCCGGGCGCCCAGTACCGAGGCCTTGGTCTGCAACAGGTCCTGGGTGGTCTCCACGATCAGCGCGTCCGCGCCGCCGGCCAGCAGGCCCTCGGCGTTGGCCTGGAAGCCGTCGCGGATGGTGGTGTAGCCGATGTGGCCGAGGGTGGGCAGCTTGGTGCCCGGGCCGACGGAACCCAGCACCCAGCGCTGGCGGCCGTCGCGCGAGGTGAACGCGTCGGCGGTCTCGCGGGCGATGCGGGCACCGGCCTCGGACAGCTCGTGCACGCGGTCGGCGATGTCGTACTCCGCCATGGCCGCGTGGTTGGCGCCGAAGGTGTTGGTCTCCACGCAGTCCACGCCCACGGAGAGGTACGCCTCGTGGACCGAGCGGACGATGTCCGGGCGGGTGATGTTGAGGATCTCGTTGCAGCCCTCGAGCTGCTGGAAGTCCTCCAGCGTGGGCTCCTGGGCCTGGAGCATCGTGCCCATGGCTCCGTCGGCGACCACCACACGGGTGGCGAGCGCCTCTCGGAGCGCGGACACGCGGGTCCGGCTGTCGGCGGAAGGGGACGTCGGCAACGAGGCCATGTAGGGGCTCCCTGGGGTGCGACGGCTGTCGGCTATGCGGTTTCCCCGGCAGGGCGGGATGGCCGCACGGCGTCAGCGTAACCGGGAGTGGGCTTGGATGGGCAGAGGCGTCCAGCAGACGGACGCGGTGGCCCGGACGTCACGTCCGGGCCACCTGTCGTGTAACAAGTGCCGTCCGACCATTAGCGGGAGGTCGGCATGGACCGGTAGTGTTCGACATTGCCGAACGGTGTTGCGAAGGCATCGGTGGCAGTCGAAGGGGACGGAGGCAGGACGGCGATGGCACGGAACATCCAGTCGCTCGAACGGGCGGCCGCGATGCTGCGGCTGCTCGCGGGCGGCGAGCGACGGCTCGGCCTGTCGGACATCGCCTCGTCGCTGGGCCTCGCCAAGGGCACCGCCCACGGCATTCTGCGCACCCTCCAGCAGGAGGGCTTCGTGGAGCAGGACGACGCCTCCGGGCGCTACCAGCTGGGCGCGGAGCTGCTGCGCCTCGGCACCACCTATCTGGATGTGCACGAGCTGCGGGCGCGCGCCCTGGTGTGGGCCGACGACCTGGCCCGCTCCAGCGGTGAGAGCGTCTATCTGGGCGTGCTGCACCAGCAGGGCGTACTGATCGTGCACCACGTCTTCCGGCCGGACGACAGCCGGCAGGTGCTGGAGATCGGGGCCATGCAGCCGCTGCACTCCACGGCGCTGGGCAAGGTGCTGTCGGCGTACGACCCGGTGGCGCACAGCGAGGCGCTGGACACCGAGCGGAAGGCCTTCACGGACCGCACGGTGTGCGATCCCGGGGAGTTCGAGCACCTCCTCGACATGACACGCGCGCGTGGGTACGCGGCCGACGTGGAGGAGACCTGGGAGGGGGTGGCGTCCGTCGCCGCCCCCATCCACAACCGGCGGCGGATGCCCGTGGGCGCGGTGGGGATCACCGGTGCCGTGGAGCGGCTGTGCCGCGACGGCGAGGTGCGTCCGGAGCTGATCGCGGCGGTGCGGGACTGCGCCCGCGCGGTCTCCAGGGATCTGGGCGCCGGACGTTTCTGAGCGCCTGCGGGCGCTGACCTGGGGATTCACCGGGACGCCGGGCGGCGTTCCGGTTCTCGCCCTACCCTGAAGTGGACATATCGGGCGACGGCGTACGTCAGTGAGCGAAGAGCGATAGGCGACAGCGATCAATAACGATCCTGTTTTCGATAACAGAACCCTTGACGCATGCGTAAGGCCGAAGCAAGACTCCCGTCCATCGGTCGGCATTGTCGAACACCTACCGGCAATACGCGCTAGAGTGTGACAACGCCAAGGGCCGGCATCGCTCTCACCCCCGAGGGCGCCAGAACCCCCGGAGGGACCCGGGGTTCGGCTTCCCTGGACGAAGGACAAAGGAGTCGCGGGTGTCCAGCTCCGACATCTTCATCGGCGAGACCATCGGTACCGCCATACTCATCCTGCTCGGCGGCGGCGTCTGTGCCGCTGTCACGCTGAAGGCCTCCAAGGCCCGTAACGCCGGTTGGCTCGCCATCGCCTTCGGGTGGGGCTTCGCCGTCATGACGGCCGTGTACATCTCCGGACCGCTGTCCGGCGCCCACCTCAATCCGGCCGTCACGGTGGCGCTCGCCATCAAGAACAGCGACTGGAGCCACGTCCCGGTCTACTTCGCCGGCCAGTTGCTCGGCGCGATGATCGGCGCGGCCCTGGTGTGGCTCGCCTACTACGGCCAGTTCCACGCCCACCTGACCGACAAGGAGATCGTCGGCGGTCCGGGCGCGCAGGACACCACGGCCAAGGCCGTGGAGGCCCAGGAGTCGGGTGCCGGCCCGGTCCTCGGCGTCTTCTCCACCGGTCCGGAGATCCGGAACGCGGTGCAGAACCTCACCACGGAGATCATCGGCACGATCGTGCTGGTCCTGGCGGTGCTCACGCAGGGCCTGAACGCCAAGGGCGACGGCCTGGGGGTGCTGGGCGGCCTGATCACCTCGTTCGTCGTGGTCTCGATCGGTCTGTCTCTCGGCGGTCCCACGGGCTACGCCATCAACCCGGCCCGTGACCTGGGTCCGCGCATCGTGCACGCCCTGCTCCCGCTGCCCAACAAGGGCGGCTCCGACTGGAGCTACGCCTGGATCCCGGTGGTCGGCCCGCTGATCGGCGCGGCGATCGCCGCAGGGATCTACAACGTCGCCTTCGCTTAGGAAGCGCACGTCCGCTCGAGAAGCTCGGTCCGGGCAGCGCCCCCGCCGCCCGGCACGAGCCGCGAAGCACGCGCCGTACGCACAGCCCCACACCCACGGATCTTCCAGGAGCACACAGTGACCGACGCTCACACCGCAGGCCCGTTCATCGCCGCGATCGACCAGGGCACCACCTCCAGCCGCTGCATCGTCTTCGACCGGGACGGCCGTATCGTCGCCGTCGACCAGAAGGAGCACGAGCAGATCTTCCCGAAGCCGGGCTGGGTCGAGCACGACGCCAACGAGATCTGGACCAACGTCCAGGAGGTCGTCGCCGGAGCGGTCGCCAAGGCCGGCATCACCCGCGACGACATCAAGGCCATCGGCATCACCAACCAGCGCGAGACCACCGTGCTGTGGGACAAGAACACCGGTGAGCCCGTCTACAACGCCCTTGTCTGGCAGGACACCCGCACCGACGCCCTCTGCCGGGAGCTGGGCCGCAACGTCGGCCAGGACCGCTTCCGCCGGGAGACGGGCCTGCCGCTGGCCTCGTACTTCTCCGGCCCCAAGGCCCGCTGGCTGCTCGACAACGTCGAGGGCCTGCGCGAGCGCGCCGAGGCCGGCGACATCCTCTTCGGCACCATGGACACCTGGGTCATCTGGAACCTGACCGGTGGTGTCAACGGCGGCAAGCACGTCACCGACGTCACCAACGCCTCCCGCACCCTTCTGATGAACCTGCACACGATGCAGTGGGACGAGAAGATCGCCGAGTCCATCGGCGTGCCGCTCCAGATCCTGCCCGAGATCCGCTCCTCCGCCGAGGTCTACGGCGAGATCACCGGCGGCAGCCTCGGCGAGCTGCTCGGCGGCATCCCGGTGGCCTCCGCGCTCGGTGACCAGCAGGCGGCCCTGTTCGGCCAGTGCTGTTTCTCCGAGGGTGAGACCAAGTCCACCTACGGCACCGGCACCTTCATGGTGATGAACACCGGTGACAAGATCATCAACTCCTACGCCGGTCTGCTGACCACGGTCGGCTACAAGATCGGCGACCAGCCGACGGTGTACGCCCTGGAGGGCTCGATCGCCGTCACCGGCTCGCTGGTGCAGTGGATGCGCGACCAGATGGGCCTGATCTCCACCGCCGCCGAGATCGAGACGCTCGCGCTCTCGGTCGAGGACAACGGCGGTGCCTACTTCGTGCCGGCCTTCTCCGGCCTGTTCGCCCCGCACTGGCGCTCCGACGCCCGCGGTGTGATCGCCGGTCTGACCCGGTACGTCACCAAGGCGCACCTCGCGCGCGCCGTCCTTGAGGCCACCGCCTGGCAGACCCGGGAGATCGCCGACGCGATGGTGAAGGACTCCGGCGACGAGCTGGTGACCCTCAAGGTCGACGGTGGCATGACCGCCAACAACCTGCTGATGCAGACGCTCTCCGACGTCCTGGACGCGCCCGTGGTGCGCCCGATGGTCGCGGAGACCACCTGCCTCGGCGCCGCCTACGCCGCCGGCCTGGCCGTCGGCTTCTGGTCCAGCACCGACGAGCTGCGCGCCAACTGGCGCCGGGCCGCCGAGTGGACCCCCCGCATGGACGCGGAGACCCGCGACCGTGAGTACAAGAACTGGCTCAAGGCCGTCGAGCGGACCATGGGCTGGATCGAGGACGAGAGCTGAGCGGTTCCCCCTGCTCAGTCAGCTCTGACGAGGAGTAAGTACCCGACATGACCAGTCAGTCCACCCTGACCCTGCCTGCCCTGGGGACGCACCCGGCCTCCGGCTCCAACCCGAGCCGCGCCGAGACCAGGGAGCAGCTCTCCAAGGCGTCGTACGACCTTCTTGTGATCGGCGGCGGCATCCTGGGCATCTCCACCGCCTGGCACGCCGCGCAGTCCGGGCTCAGGGTGGCGCTGGTCGACGCCGGCGACTTCGCCGGTGCCACCTCCTCCGCCTCCTCCAAGCTGCTCCACGGCGGACTGCGCTACTTGCAGACCGGCGCGGTGAAGCTGGTGGCGGAGAACCACTTCGAGCGCCGTGCGGTCTCCCGCCAGGTGGCCCCCCACCTGGCGAACCCGCTCACCTTCTACCTCCCCGTGTACAAGGGCGGGCCGCACGGCGCGGCGAAGCTCGGCGCGGGCGTCTTCGCCTACTCCGCGCTCTCCGCGTTCGGTGACGGCGTGGGCCACCTGCTCTCCCCCGCCAAGGCGGCGCAGGACGTGCCGGAGCTGCGCACCGAGAACCTGAAGGCCGTGGCCGTGTACGGCGACGACCAGATGAACGACGCGCGGATGGCGCTGATGACGGTCCGTGCGGCCGTCGACGCGGGCGCGGTCGTGCTCAACCACGCCGCGGTCACCGGTCTGCGCTTCACCAAGGGCCGGGTGACGGGCGCGGACCTGAAGGACCGCCTGTCCGGCGAGGAGTTCGGCGTCAACGCCCGTCTGGTGCTGAACGCGACCGGACCGTGGGTCGACCACCTGCGGAAGATGGAGGACCCGAACGCGGCGCCGTCCATCCGCCTGTCCAAGGGCGCGCACCTGGTGCTGAAGCGGACCTCGCCGTGGAAGGCCGCGCTCGCCACCCCGATCGACAAGTACCGGATCACCTTCGCCCTCCCCTGGGAGGACATGCTGCTGCTCGGCACGACCGACGAGGAGTACGAGGGCGACCCGGCGGATGTCGCGGTCAACGACAAGGACATAGCCCAGATCCTGGACGAGGCCGCGTTCTCCGTGCGCGACCAGCAGCTCCAGCGCGATCTGATCACCTACGCGTTCGCCGGTCTGCGGGTGCTGCCGGGCGGCCCCGGCGACACCGCCAAGGCCAAGCGGGAGACCGTGGTGACCGAGGGCAAGGGCGGCATGCTGTCCGTCGCGGGCGGCAAGTGGACCACCTTCCGCCACATCGGCCGTACGATCATGCAGAAGCTGGAGGCGCTGCCGGGCCACCCGCTCGGCGACGACTTCGAGCCGATCTCCTCGCTGCCGAAGAAGCTGCCGCTGCCCGGCGTCGCCAACCCGCGCGCGGTCGCGCACCGGCTGCTGGTGGACCACCCGGCGCCGGGCCCGCGGATGGCGGCGGACACCGCGAAGCACCTGGCGACCCACTACGGCTCGCTGGCCTTCGACATCGCCCGGCTGGCGAACGACAACCCGGAACTGGCCGAGCGCGTCCACCCGGACGCCCCGGAGATCTGGGCGCAGGTCGTCTGGGCCCGTGACCACGAGTGGGCCGAGACGGCGGACGACGTGCTGCGCCGCCGGACCACGCTGACCATCCGGGGCCTTGCCACGGACGAGGTCCGCGGCAAGGTGCAGGACCTGCTCGACAAGAAGTAACCGGGCGCGGCCCAGGGGCTGTTCCACATCGGCGGTGACCGGTGGGGCAGCCCCTTCGGCCTGCCCGGACGCCCGGTGCGGAAGGGGTGTCCGAAGGCGGCGATCGGGGCAGTGATCCGTTCACTCCCCCGTGCAAGGGGGCTGCGGGCGCCCCCGCTGGACGCCGTAAGGTTGGTGAGTCAAGCGAGGGCACGTCGGAAGGAGGCACTGGGTGATCGAGCTGGAGGGGGTTCCCGAGCTGATCGACCCAGTCATGGTGGCCGCGTTCGAGGGCTGGAACGATGCCGGCGACGCCGCCTCCACGGCGGTCGCGCATCTGGAACGCGAGTTCAAGGGCGAGGTGTTCGCGGCGCTGGACGCCGAGGACTACTACGACTTCCAGGTGAACCGCCCCACGGTGTTCATGGACGGTGGCGTGCGCAAGATCACGTGGCCGACGACGCGGCTGTCGGTGGTCCGGGTCGGCGGTGCGAAGCCGCGCGACCTGGTGCTGGTGCGCGGTATCGAGCCGTCGATGCGCTGGCGTTCGTTCTGCAACGAGCTGCTGGGCTTCGCACACGAGCTGGGTGTGGAGCTGGTGGTCATCCTGGGCGCGCTGCTCGGCGACACCCCGCACACGCGTCCGGTGCCGGTCAGCGGGGTCACGTCCGACCCGGACCTGGCCCGCCGGATGGATCTGGAGGAGACCAAGTACGAGGGGCCGACGGGCATCGTCGGCGTCCTTCAGGAGGCGTGCACGCACGCGGGTGTCCCGGCGGTGTCGCTGTGGGCGGCCGTGCCGCACTACGTCTCGCAGCCGCCCAACCCGAAGGCCACGCTGGCGCTGCTCAACCGGCTGGAGGACCTGCTGGACCTGCGTGTCCCGCAGGGGGAGCTGCCGGAGGACGCGCGGGCCTGGCAGGTCGGTGTGGACCAGCTGGCCGCCGAGGACAGCGAGGTCGCCGAGTACGTCCAGACGCTGGAGGAGGCCCGGGACACCGCGGAGCTGCCGGAGGCGTCGGGTGAGGCGATCGCCCGCGAGTTCGAGCGGTATCTGCGGCGGCGGGATGTGAATCCGCCGCCGGGCGGCAAGCAGCGGCCTCCGGCGGGGGGCGGCGGGTCCAGGGAGGACGACGAGGACGGTCCGGAGGACTGAGGTACGGCGAAGGGGCGGCTCCCTTGTGGGGAGCCGCCCCTTCTTTCTGTTGCCGATGCGCCATGGGGCGGCGCGACGGGCCGTGGTGCGGGTGTGGGTCCGCTCGGGCTCGTCGCGCAGTTCCCCGCGCCCCTTGCGGGGTGCCTTACAGGGCCACTCCGAGCAGGGCGTCGACCGCTCGGGTCACGACGCCCGGTGCGCCGGTGTCCGTGCCGCCCTCCGCCTCCTGGCGGGCGGCCCAGCGGTCCACCGCGGCGAGCGCGGTGGGGGCGTCCAGGTCGTTCGAGAGGGCCTCGCGGATCTCCTCGACCAGCGCGTCGGCGGACGGGCCGTCGGGGCGGGAGACGGCCGAGCGCCAGCGGCCGAGGCGGTCCAGCGCGTCCTGGAGCACCTGGTCGGTCCACTCCCAGTCGGCGCGGTAGTGGTGGGAGAGCAGGGCGAGGCGGATGACGGCGGGGTCGACGCCGTCCCGGCGGAGCTGGGAGACGAAGACCAGGTTGCCCTTGGACTTGGACATCTTCTCGCCGTGCAGGGCGACCATGCCGGCGTGGACGTACGCCTTGGCCATGGGGAACTCGCCGGTGAGCACCTGGGCGTGGGAGGCGCCCATCTCGTGGTGCGGGAAGGCGAGGTCGGAGCCGCCGCCCTGGATGTCGAAGCCCATGCCGAGGTGGTCGAGGGCGATGGCCACGCACTCGATGTGCCAGCCGGGGCGACCCGGGCCGAGGGTGCGGCCGTCCCAGCTGGGCTCGCCCTCGCGGGCCGCCATCCACAGCATCGGGTCCAGCGGGTTCTTCTTGCCCGGGCGGTCCGGGTCGCCGCCGCGCTCGGCGGACAGCAGCCGCATCGCGGCCGCGTCGAGGTTCGAGACCTGGCCGAAGTGGGGGTCGGACTCGACCGAGAAGTAGATGTCGCCGTCCAGCTCGTAGGCCGCGCCGAGGTCGCGCAGCCGCTCCACCAGCGGGACGATGCCGGGTATCGCCTCGACGGCGCCTATGTACTGCTGGGGCGGGAGCATCCGCAGGGCGGTCATGTCCTCGCGGAAGAGGGCCGTCTCCTTCTCGGCGAGGGCGACCCAGTCGATGCCGTCCCGTTCGGCCCGCTCCAGCAGCGGGTCGTCGACGTCGGTGACGTTCTGGACGTAGTGGACCTGCCGCTTGGTGTCGAGCCACACGCGCTGAACGAGGTCGAACGCGTTGTAGGTCGCCGCGTGTCCCAGGTGGGTTGCGTCGTACGGGGTGATGCCGCAGACGTAGAGACGGGCGACGGGACCGGGGTCGAGGGTGACCAGACCGCCGGTCGCGGTGTCGTGGATCCTCAGGTCGCGGCCCTGACCAGGCAGGGCGGGGACCTCGGAAGCGGGCCAGGCATGCATGTACATGAGCCTAACCGGCCATGAGCGGCAAGGACGAACGAGATCACGCCCGATGGCCGGATGTGCGTTCTTGTACTTGGCGGCGGGATGTGCTTACACCGGGGGCCAGGGGATGGCGGGCCACTCCCCGCTGGGTTCGGGGTGCAGACCCGAGGTGAGCAGCTGCTCGACACGCGCGCGCGTGGCGTCGATCTCGGCGGCCGTGATCAGCGCGGCCAGCCGCTCGCCCAGCTGCCCGGCGAGGCCGTCCCGGAGGCCGCGGAGCACGCCGACGGCCTCCGCCGTGAGCTGCTCACCGGCCCAGCCCCACAGCAGCGTACGCAGCTTGTTCTCGACGTTGAAGGTGACGCCGTGGTCGATGCCGTAGAGCCGGCCGTCGGCGGTGGGCAGCAGATGGCCGCCCTTGCGGTCGGCGTTGTTGATCACGGCGTCGAGCACGGCGAGCCGGCGCAGCCGCTCGTCGTCGGCGTGCACCAGCAGGGCGGTGCGGCCCTCGCCGACGTCGGCGAGGCCGATCGCCTTCCAGCCGGGCTCCGGTTCCTCGCCGTCGACCAGGGCGAGGAGCTCCGCGTCGGCGTGCACGTCGATCCACAGCTGGCACATGCCCTCGCCGTACGGGCCCTCGCGCAGCACGGTCGGCGGGACCAGCCCCCAGCCGGTGGCCTCGGAGACCTCGTAGGCGGCGACCTCGCGGCCCGCCAGGGTGCCGTCGGGGAAGTCCCACAGCGGGCGTTCCCCGGCCACCGGCTTGTAGACGCAGGAAGCCTCCCGGCCGTCGTGCGCCACCGTGCAGAACAGCGCCGCGTTGGACGCCTCGCGGATGCGGCCGCGCACGGTCAGCTCACCGTGCGTGAGCAGCTCGACGGCGGCCGCGTGGGCCGCCGTGCCGAGGGGGGTCATGCTCCGCGGCGGTATCCGTTCTGGCGCGGACATACGTGTCCTTCCGGGTCGAGCGGGAGGCTGCACAGCGGGCACGGCGGCCGCCCGGCGTTGACGACGTCGAGGGCGCGCTTGGCGAAGGCCCTGGCCTGCGCGCCGGTCAGCCGGACCCGCAGCATCGGGGGTCCGTTCTCCTCGTCCTGGAGGAGTCGCTCCTCGGCCTCGGCGAGGTCCTCCTCGGTGTCGGCGTCCAGCTCCACCAGGGCCTGCGCCTCGACGATCATGCGCTGTTCCTCGCCGTCCCAGGCCAGGGCCATGGTGCCGACGCGGAACTCCTCCTCGATGGGGGTGTCCAGCGGGGCGGTGTCGGTGATCTCGGCGGGGGCCACGGCGGGCACGGCGGCGTTGCCGCCGGTGCGCCGTACGACCTCGTCGAGCAGTTCGTCCATGCGCTCGGCGAGCGCGGCGACCTGGGTCTTCTCCAGGACCACACTGGTCACCCGGGGACCCGCGGTGGCCTGGAGGAAGAACGTACGGCGTCCGGGCAGTCCGACCGTGCCGGCCACGAAGCGGTCCGGCGGATCGTAGAGGAACACCTGACGGGACACGTCCTGTCTCCATTGAGTTCGAGGGGTTCGTTCGCGGGGCGGAACCGCAGGGGTGGATCGCTTCACCCTACTGCGGCCGACGATCACGGTGCGCCCGCACCGCCCCCGACCGGTGCGTCCGACTCCCCGTGTTCCTCGCGGGGGGCGAGCGAAGCGAAGTCCCCGGTGTCGCCGAGGCGGACCAGGAAGGGACGCAGCCGGGTGTAGCGGATCGCGGTGACGGAACACGGCTCGACGGAGATGCGCTGGAAGAGGTCGAGATGGAGTCCGAGGGCGTCGGCGACGAGGGACTTGATGATGTCGCCGTGGGAGCACATGAGGTAGACGGCGTCGGCGCCGTGCTCGCGCTCCACGCGCGCGTTCCACTCGCGTACGGCTTCGGCGGCGCGGGTCTGCATGGCCCGCATGGACTCGCCGCCCGGGAAGGCCGCGGCCGACGGATGGGCCTGGACGACCTCCATCAGCGGCTCGTCCTTCAGCTCGGCCAGCTTGCGGCCGGACCAGTCGCCGTAGTGGCACTCCCCGATCCGCTCCTCGGTGTGGACCCGCAGCCCGGGGCGGGCCTGAAGCAGCGGCCGCACCGTCTCCTGGCAGCGTTGCAGCGGGCTGGTGACGACCTCGGAGATCGGCAGCGCGGCGAGCCGTCCCGGAAGTGCGGCGGCCTGTGCGGCGCCTCGTTCGTCCAGGGCGACGCCGGGGGTCCAGCCGGCGAGCACCCCCGAGGTGTTGGCGGTGGAACGTCCGTGCCTTACGAGGATCAGCGTGGGCATGCGGAACAGCGTAGGCGTATCAGCCGGTGCGCCGATGGCCGGGCGAGAGGAGAATGCGCTCCGTGATCGTGGACTGCGCCGTTTACCGGCACGGGCATCGCAGTGAGGGACCGGAGGACCTGTCCGACGCGCTCGCCGAGGCGCGGGCGGCGGGCGGCTTCGTGTGGATCGGGCTGTACGAGCCCTCGGAGCGGGAGTTCGACCTGGTCACCAGGGAGTTCGGGCTGCACCCGCTGGCCGTCGAGGACGCGCTCAAGGCGCACCAGCGGCCCAAGCTGGAGGTGTACGACGACTCGCTCTTCATGGTGCTGAAGCCGGTCGTGTACGAGCCGGAGGGCGACACCGTCTCGGCCGGCGAAGTGATGATCTTCATCGGGGACGGTTTCGCGGTGACCGTCCGGCACGGCGAGGGCTCGCCGCTGGCCGCCGTGCGGCGCCGGCTGGAGGAGGAGCCGGAGATGCTCGACAAGGGCCCCACGGCGGTGCTCTACGCGATCGCCGACGCGACCGTCGACCGCTATCTGGAGGTGGCGACGGAGCTCCAGACGGACCTGGAGGAGCTGGAGGAGGAGGTGTTCCGGCCGGAGGGCGGCGGCTCGCGGCACACGGCGTCGCGGATCTACGCCTTCAAGCGGCAGGTCCTGGAGTTCCGCCGGGCCACCGTGCCGCTCGCGCTGCCGCTGACCCGGCTGGCCGCCACCGGTCCGGCGGGCGGCGGGGTGCCGTTCGTGGACGACAAGGCGCGGCCGTTCTTCCGGGACGTCGGCGACCATCTCGCGCGGGTGAACGAGTCCGTGGAGGGCCTGGACCGGCTGGTGTCGGACATCCTGTCGGCGCATCTGGCGCAGATGAGCGTGCGGCAGAACGACGACATGCGGAAGATCTCCGCGTGGGCGGCGATGGCCGCGGTGCCCACGATGATCGCGGGCATCTACGGCATGAACTTCGACCACATGCCCGAGCTGCACTGGGTGTGGTCGTATCCGGCGGTGATCCTGCTGATGGCCGGGCTGGAGGTGCTGCTGCACCGGCTGTTCAAGCGGCGCGGGTGGCTGTGAGCGGGGGTCAGGCGAACTCGTGGGCGGGGGCGGCCGGGCCGCCGAGCGCGTTCCGGCGCTCGGGTATCCGCAGGCCGACCATGCGGTGCCAGCCGGCCAGGCGCTCGTAGGCGTAGACGGCGTGGATGCCGGCCGCGAGCAGCGCCGACTTGGCCTTCGGCCAGCCCAGGACGCGGCCCATGTGGCCCATGACGGCGAGGCTGACGTCCCGGTAGACGCGGATCTCGGCGAGGGCGCACTCGCGCAGGGTGCGCTG
Organism: Streptomyces sp. NPDC031418; assembly: GCF_055581605.1. Lineage (NCBI taxonomy): Bacteria > Bacillati > Actinomycetota > Actinomycetes > Kitasatosporales > Streptomycetaceae > Streptomyces > Streptomyces sp. NPDC031418. The sequence goes on along the minus strand of NZ_JBVIJC010000002.1, from coordinate 130,485 downwards.
GATCAGCCGGCCGTGTCCGGCCGCGGCGAACCGGAGCAGTTCCTCGTGGGTGTAGGCGAGGTGGTTGTCCTCGTCGGACGAGATCATGCGGACGGCCCGGCCGATCTCGGGGTGGTCGGCGAAGTGCCGCAGGAGCAGTTGCATCTGCTCGGAGGCGCGCTGTTCGGTGACCCGGCTGTGGGCGAGATACACGATGAGATCGCGGTCGGTGAGGGGGGCGTCGCGCTTGAGCCGCTCGTGCGCGAGGCCGATGCCGTGCCGTTCCAGGAGCATGGTGTAGTCGGTCTCCGGCGGCACCGCGACGGGGGTGAGGCCGCGCTTGGTCAGCAGGGCGCGGAAGATCCGGCCGTGCTTGTCCTCGTCGGCGCCGTGGCGGGCGATCTTCGGGGCGAGGGCGCGGGCGCTCCGCGGGGCCAGGGCGGCGATCCGGCCGTTCTCCCAGCCCCCCTGGGACTCCCCGCCGGCGGCGATGGAGCAGAAGAGCCGGAAGGACTCGTCGTGGTCGAGGATCTCCTGGAACAGACTCTTGGCCGACAGCATGGCGCCAGTCAAATGCGGTCGAAGTGGACGCGCAACAGGGGTGCGGGACCACTCGGCCGAAAGAATGACCCGGGGGTCGTAACCGCGTGGCGCGCGGCGCGTTGTTCTCCGTGACGGCCGTGGCGGGGAAGACCCCCCGAGCCCCCACCACGGCCGCTGGAATCTCCCGGCGCTCAGCCGAGCCCGGCGCGCTCCAGGGCCTCGCTGCCGGCGCGCAGGGAGGCGATCCGCTCCTCCAGCGCGAAGCCCGCCGGGGCGAGGTTGAGGGTGGTCACACCGGCGGCCGCGTAGGCCTTCATCCGGTCGGCGATGCGGTCGACGGAGCCCAGCAGTGTGGTCTTGTCGATGAGGTCCTGCGGCACCGCGGCGGCGGCGCCCTGCTTGTCGCCGGCCAGGTACCTCTGCTGGATCTCGGCGGCCTCCTGCACATATCCCATGCGCTGCGCGAGCTGGTTGTAGAAGTTCTGCTTGGCGCTGCCCATGCCGCCGACGTACAGCGCGGTGTACGGCCGGAAGGTGTCCGCGAGCCGGGCCAGGTCCTTGTCGTCGCCGACCGCGAGCGGCAGGGTCGGGGCCACGTCGAACCCGTCGAGGGTCCGGCCGGCCTTCTCGCGGCCCGCGCGCAGGTACTTCAGCGTGGTCTCCTCGAGGTGCTCGGCGGCCGGGAAGATCAGCAGCGCGCCGTCGGCGATCTCGCCGGTCTGCTCCAGGTTCTTCGGGCCGATCGCGGCGATGTACAGCGGGATGTGCTCGCGCTGCGGGTGCACGGTCAGCTTGATCGGCTTGCCCGGACCGCCGGGCAGCGGCAGGGTCCAGTGCTCGCCCTCGTAGGTCAGCCGCTCGCGGGTCATGGCCCGGCGGACGATCTCGACGTACTCACGGGTGCGGGCGAGCGGCTTGTCGAACTTGACGCCGTACCAGCCCTCGGAGACCTGCGGGCCGGAGACGCCGAGGCCGAGGCGGAAGCGGCCGCCGGAGAGGGAGTCCAGCGTCGCCGCCGTCATCGCGGTCATGGCGGGCTGCCGGGCCGGGATCTGGAAGATCGCCGAGCCGACGTCGATGCGCTCGGTCCGGGCGGCGACCCAGCTGAGCACGGTGGCGGCGTCGGAGCCGTAGGCCTCCGCGGCCCAGCACACGGAGTAGCCGAGCCGCTCGGCCTCCTGGGCCACGGCCAGGTTGTCTGCGTCCATTCCGGCACCCCAGTAGCCGAGGTTGAGCCCGAGCTGCATCAGCGACTCCTCTTACCCGTCAGTAACGTCCTTGGCGGAGACCTTAGCGTGCGGGGGGCCGGGTGCGGCAGGGCCGCGGGGCGATTCCGCGGGCGGCGTGGGACCGGGGTGGCGGTTGTCCACAGGCAACCCACCGCACCGGTTCTGGCCAGTAATCTCGCCCGCATGGAGCAGAGGCATCTCGGCCGTACCGGCCTGCGCGTGTCCCGGATCGGCCTCGGCACCCTCACCTGGGGCCGGGACACCGACGAGCATGACGCCGCGGACATGCTGAAGGCGTTCTGGGAAGCGGGCGGCACCCTCGTCGACACCGCGGACGTCTACGGCGACGGAGAGGCGGAGTATCTGCTCGGACGGCTCATGGACGGGCTGGTGCCGCGCCGGGACCTGGTCATCTCCACCAAGGCGGGCAGCGTCCCCGACCCCGACCGCCGCTTCGACGGCTCCCGCGGCCATCTGCTCGCCGCCCTCGACGCCTCCCTGGCCCGGCTGGGCACGGACCACGTCGACGTGTGGCACATCCATGCCTACGACCCCGACACCCCCCTGGAGGAGACGCTCCAGGCCCTCGACATAGCGGTGAGCAGCGGCCGCGCCCGGTACGCCGGGGTCTCCAACTTCTGCGGCTGGCAGCTGGCCAAGGCAGCCACCTGGCAGCTCGCGGCGCCGGGCTCGCGGACCCGGCTGGCCAGCACCCAGCTGGAGTACTCGCTGCTCCAGCGCGGGGTGGAGCGCGAGGTGCTGCCCGCCGCGCTCGACCTCGGGGTCGGTCTGCTGCCGTCCTCGCCACTGGGCCGGGGCGTGCTCACCGGCAAGTACCGGCACACCACTCCCCCGGACTCGCGCGGTGCCTCCGAGCATCTGGCGCCGTTCGTGGAGCCGTATCTGGACGACACGGCGACCCGCATCGTGGACGCGGTGACGACGGCCGCCGACGGACTCGCCGTCACCCCCCTCCAGGTCGCCCTCGCCTGGGTCCGGGACCGGCCCGGGGTGGCGGCGCCGATCGTGGGTGCGCGCAACGCGCAGCAGCTCACGGCGGCACTGTCAGTGGAGGCCCTTAGTCTTCCTGAGGAGATCTGCCGGGCGCTGGACGATGTGTCGGCGCCCGTGCACCGCTATCCCGATCACGACTGGAGCACGCTGTGAGCACGGAGCCGGAGACCACGGAGGAAGCCGGGCCGGGGACGCCGGACATCCCGGAGGGCGCGGACGAGGCGTCGGCGCCCTCGCAAGGCTCCGAGCACACCTCCGAGCAGACCGGGGACGAGGGCACGGAGACCTCCGAACAAGCCGAGGGCGAGGGCACGGAGACCCCCGAACAAGCCGAGGGCGAGGGCACGGAGACCCCCGAACAAGCCGAGGGCGAGGGCACGGAGACCCCCGAACACGCCGAAGCGGCCGAGGGCGCGGGGGCAGCGGCTCCCGAGGTGTCCGAGGCGCAGGCCGAGCTGGCCGCCCAGCGCCTGGAGCGGGAGCGGATCGAGCGGCGCAAGGCCGAGAAGACGGCCCGGATCGAGAGCGGCACCAAGCTCAGCGGCAAGGCGGCCGACCTGCTCGCCGCGGTCCGCGCGGTGGAGAGCGGCGAGAAGCCGACGGCCACGGTGTTCGCGGAGGAGCCCGCACCGGCGCCGCGCCGCCCGGCCCCCGAACCCGTGCGCCGTCCCCAGCCCACCCCCGCCCCCGCCGCCCTTGCGCCCGTCGCCCCCGCCGCGCGGACCGTCGACGCCGTCCGCCGGGTGCTGGCCGAGGGCGGCGCGCCCGACACCCTCGCCCCGCAGGTGGCCGCGGCCCTCGGCGAGGGCGCCGAGGGCGTGCTCCGACAGGACCCCTGGCAGCTGCTCCGGGTCGGCGGGGTGCGGCCCGAGCAAGCCGACGGCTTCGCCCGGGCGCTGCTCGGCGCCGCGTGCGGCCCGGACGACGAGCGGCGCGGCCGCGCGGTGACCGTCTGGCTGCTGGAGCAGGCGGCCCTGACCGGGCACACCGCGCTGGACCTGCCCGCGCTCACCGCGGCGCTGGGCCGGCAGGGCGTGCCGGACCCGGACGCGGCCGTGCAGGACGCGCTCGCCGAGGGCGAGGCGCTGGCCTTCCAGGACGCCCTGGAGGAGCCCGGCGCCCAGGCCCCGCGGAAAGCCGAGGAGGACGAGGAGGACGAGGAGGACGAGGAGGCGGAGCGGCCGGTCCGGGTCCTCGTCGGCCTGGAGCGGTACGCGCTCGCCGAGGAGAGCCTCGCCGACGGCCTGGCCCGGCTGGTCAACTCCCTCTCCCCGGAGGCCGGACAGGCCTGGGAGGCGGCCGCGGCCGGGGTCTCCGGCGGCGCGGCCGAGCTGGTGCGCGCGGTCGCCGGGCACGGCTTGGTGCTGCACACCGGCGCGGAGGCGGCCCGCGCCGAACCGGCCGCGCTGCTCGGCGCCGCCCGGGACGCGGGCCTGCGGGTCTTCGCCGTCTGCCACACGCCGGGCGGGCGGCACCGGTTCGCCGCGCTGCTGGGCGGGGAGCCGGCGGAGCAGCCCGTCGGGACGGTCGCCGGTCTGCTGTCCGGCGCCGAGGGGCCCGGCCGGGACGCGGACGGCGCCCTGGAGCTGGATCTGCTGGTCGTACTGGACGCGCCGCAGCTCGACGTGGAGAGCGCGGCGATGCTGGTGGAGTCGTTGCCGGACGGGGCCCGGCTGGTGCTCAGCGGCGACCCCGCGGTGCTGTGGTCGGCGGGGCCCGGCCGGGTCTTCGCCGACCTGCTGGCGGCCGGCGCCTGCCCGCAGCTCGCCTCCCGGGTGCCCGACCCCGGTCCGCTGGGCGAGCTGGTCTCCGGCGTCGGCGTCGGCGAGCTGAACCAGGTCGCGGCGCCGGGCAAGGAGATCGTCATCGTCCCGGTGCGGGACGCGGGCGAGGCCGTGCACCGCACCGTGCAGCTGGTGGCGGACTCGGTGCCGCGCGCGCTCGGCATTCCGGCCGACCAGAGCGTGGTGATCACCCCGGGGCACGGAGGTGCCGCGGGCACCCGCGCCCTCAACTCGGCGCTGAAGGAACGCCTCAACCCCGGCCCGGGCCGCTTCGGCGGCTTCGACCCCGGGGACCGGATCGCCTACTCCCCCGCCCCCGGCCGTACCGTGCCGGGCGTGGTGGTGCGGGCCGACGCCGGGGGGCTGCACCTGTCGTGCGCGGGTGCCGAGGTGGTCGTACCCCGCGAGCGGGTGGAGGGTGCCGTACGGCACGGCTGGGCGCTGACCGCGCATCAGGCGGTCGGTACCCGCTGGCCGGCGGCGGTCGTGGTGCTGCCCGGCGACGCGGCCCAGACGCTCAGCAGACCCTGGGTGTACACGGCGTTCGGCCGCGCGGAGCGGCATCTGTCCGTGGTCCACGGGGTGGAGCAGGCGCTGCCGAAGGCGGTGGCCGAGGTGCCGGCCAAGCCGCGGACGACCCGGCTGCGGACCCTGCTCCAGCCGCTGCTCGGGCAGCACCCGGTCGGCTGAGCGGACGGCCGGCGGTGCCGCGGCGGCCTCACGCCCTGCGGCACCGCCGGCAGCGGCTCACTTCTCGGCGTCCAGCGGCTCCAGATCCTCCTCGTCCGCCCCGTCCTCGTCGTCCTCGTCGAACTCGAGGTCGTCGTCCTCCTCGGGCTCGGCGTCCTCCTCGTCGAAGACCGCGCTGACGTCGAACCGGCACACCACCGCCTGCGCGTCGATGTGCTCGAACGGCGACTCCAGCCACTCCCCGGCCTCCGGAGCCTCCTCCGCGGCGGTGACCCAGAGCGTGGAGTCGCCCTCCTCGAGGCCGAACTCCTTGTGCCGGGAGGCGATCTCGTCCGGTTCGAACTCGCCGAAGAGGACACCGAGCGCCCCGGGAAGGCTCCCGGAGGCATCGCCCTCCCCGCCGCCGAGATCCTCGTACTCCACCGCCTCGACCCGCTGGGCCTGCGCGATCAGCCGCTGGGGTTCCGCCACGGTGTAGTCGCGGCGGATGAGCACGCTGATCGCGTTCGGCTCCTCGGGGCCCGCGTACGGCGGCAGTGTGTCCTCCGTGCCGGGGATCTCGAAGGGCGTGACCTCGTCATAGCGGTCGTAGAGCAGCTCGTCGTACGCCTCGGCGGCCGCGGCCAGCTGGTTGAACGCCTCGGAGACGGCCGGGTCGTCGTCCCCGGACCTGCGTTCGACCGCCGCGAGATGACGGTCCAGCGCGGTCTTGACCGCCTCGGCGGCGGCGCGTACCTCGGCAACGGTGGGCTGCGCAGCATCAGACATAGTGCAGACGCTATCCGTACCGGGCACCAGCCCGCACAATAGATGCGATGCCGGAATACGAATTTGTCGACGTGTACGTACCTCGCGGGGTGTCCCGCAAGGACGCCACGCGTCTGCTGACGGACCATGCCGAGTACGGACACTGGGAGTTGGACCGACTGAGCCTGCTGCGCGACGGCAGCCGCAAGGTGCGGTTGCGTCGGCGGATCATCCGCCAGGTGCGTGCCACCTGGTGAGGCGGAACAGCTGAAGAACGGACGGAGCGGGCCCCGCCGGCATGGCGGGGCCCGCTCCGTTCACCGCCGTGCGGTCCGCCGTGCTACACGCCCGCCCGCGCCTTGCGGTAGAGCACCGCGCCCGCGAGCAGCGCGCCCGCGCCGGCCGGCAGCGCCAGTCCCAGCGGCAGGTCGCTGCCCGTGTGGGCGAGCTGGCCGTCGGTCAGCGACTGCGCGGAGCCGCCGCCCTGCTCCCTGACCTGGCTGGAGCCGTGCGGGGTGTGTCCGCCCTGGGCGGGCGGGGTCCCCGGTCCGCCGGGCTGGTGGGGCGTGCCGGGGTGCCCCGGCTGACCCGGCTTCCCGGGCTGACCCGGCTTCCCGGGGTGACCCGGATGTCCCGGCTGACCGGGGTGACCGGGGTGACCGGGCTGACCCGGATGTCCCGGCTGCCCCGGGTGACCGGGCTGGCCCGGCGGGTTGCCGGGGCCGTTGCCGCCACCCGGGGGCTGGGCCTGGTGGCCGCCGCCGTTGGCGCAGTCGTTGCCCGTGGTGGCGTTCCCGACGCCGATGACGCTGGCGCTGTTGCCGCACACGTTCACCGGGACGTCGATCGGTACCTGCACGGTGTTGCCGGAGCCGACGCCCGGGGAGCCGCCGGTGTGGCCGCCCGCGTGCGAGCCGCCGGAGCCGGTGTGGCCGCCCGAGTCGCCGTATCCCCCCGAGGTGTCCTGGCCGTGGTTGGCGCAGCTGTTGCCCACCGCCGGGTTGAGCAGTCCGACGACGTTCACGGTGTTGCCGCAGACGTTCACCGGCGCGTGCACCGGCGCCTGCACCGTGTTGCCGGACAAGACGCCGGGCGATCCGGTGGCGGAGCCGGCCGCCGCCGAGTCGGCGTGGGCGTAGCCGCTCGCGGCGGCGATCACACCGGTCGCGGCGGCCATGGTCATCAGACCCTTGCGGGTGCCCTGTCGCATGCTGAGTTCCCCCCTGCCTTCGATGTTCTGTGAGAAAAGGCCGGTCGGCCCCGGAGCGCATGGCGCGCGCTCCGGGGCCGACGGCTCGCAAAAGACGCCCTTGGGGACAGCGGCCCCCTCAGGGAGCCGGCGTCACTTGTTGATGCAGGTGTTGCCGAAGGCGGGGTTCAGGAGCCCGATCACGTTGATCGTGTTGCCGCACACGTTCACCGGGACGTGGACGGGCACCTGGACGACATTGCCGGAGACGACACCCGGGGAGTGCACGGCGGCCCCCTGGGCACCCGAGTCGGCGACGGCCAGGCCCGCGCCCGCGAGAACCAGCCCACCGGTGGCAGCCGCAGCAGCGACGACCTTCTTGATCATTACTTCCTCCTCGTTGGCAAATGCGATCCCAAGGTGCGGGGTTCGCATCACCTGTAACGAGGAGGGAGTAATGGAGCTACGAGCTTATGGTCGGATTCACTCTTCTCAGTCGGTGTCGTACGCGCGGCCGATTACTCCAGGGCAGAGCCTCACGAAGCGTCGATGAAGCGGTCCAGCACCCGCACGCCGAACTGGAGGCCGTCCACCGGCACCCGCTCGTCCACGCCGTGGAACATGCCGGCGAAGTCCAGCTCCGGGGGCAGCTTGAGCGGGGCGAACCCGAAGCCGCGGATGCCGAGGTCGTCGAAGGACTTGGCGTCGGTGCCGCCGGAGAGCATGTACGGGATCGCCTTGGCGGTGGGGTCCTCGGCCAGCAGCGCGGACTGCATCGCGGCCACCAGCGGTCCGTCGAAGTCGGTCTCCACCGCCTTGTCGGCGTGCACGTCCTCGCGGCGCACCCGCGGGCCGAGCAGCCGGTCGAGGTCGCCGAGGAACTCCTCCTCGTAGCCGGGCAGGAAGCGGCCGTCGATGTGCGCGGTGGCCTCGCCCGGGATCACGTTGACCTTGTAACCGGCCTTCAGCTGGGTCGGGTTGGCGGTGTTGCTCAGGGTCGCGCCGATCAGCTTGGCGATACCGCCGAGCCGGGCCAGGGTGGACTCCATGTCCTCCGGGTCCAGCTCGGTGCCGAGCGCGTCGCCCAGCTCGTCCAGGAAGGCCCGGGTGGTCTTGGTCACGCGCACCGGGAACCGGTGCCGGCCGACCCGGGCGACGGCCTCGGACAGCTCGGTGATGGCGTTGTCCCGGTGGATCATCGAACCGTGCCCGGCGGTGCCGGCCACGGTCAGCTTCATCCAGTGCATGCCCTTCTCGGCCGTCTGGATCAGATAGAGCCGGCGCTGCTCGTTCACGGTGAAGGAGAAGCCGCCGACCTCGCTGATCGCCTCGGTGACGCCCTCGAACAGCTCGGGGTGGTGGTCCACGAGGTGGCGGGCGCCGTAGGTGCCGCCGGCCTCCTCGTCGGCGAGGAAGGCGACCACGATGTCCCGCGGGGGACGACGGCCGCTGCGCAGCCGGTCGCGCACGACCGCGAGGGTCATGGCGTCCATGTCCTTCATGTCGACGGCGCCGCGCCCCCACACGCACCCGTCCGCGACCTCGCCGGAGAACGGGTGGTGGGTCCAGTCGGCGGCGTTGGCCGGTACGACGTCCAGATGGCCGTGGATCAGCAGCGCGGGCCGGGACGGGTCCTCGCCCTCGATGCGGGCCACCGTCGAGGCGCGGCCCGGGTGGGACTCGAAGATCTCCGGCTCCAGCCCGACCTCGGCGAGCTTCTCGGCGACCCACTCGGCCGCCTTGCGCTCGCCGGGCCCGGAGTGGTCGCCGTAGTTGCTGGTGTCGAACCGGATCAGCTCGCGGCAGAGGTCCACGACCTCGTCCTCACCGGTGACGCCCCTGGCCGTGTCCGTGTCGCTCACGTGCTTCCTCCCGCTGTCACTGCTGGTGGGTCCCCCTCATCCTCTCTCCGGCACCGGCACCGGCCCAAGACGGGGACCGGCCCGTCACATGCCGTTCACGCTGCACGGCCCCGGGACCGGGGGTGATCAGGCACCCCCGGAAGCCTGGTAATGTTCTCTTCGTCGCCGCGAGGGAAACCCGCCGAGAGGGAGGAACTCGCACGACAGACACCTTGTCCGGGTGGCGGAATGGCAGACGCGCTAGCTTGAGGTGCTAGTGCCCTTTATCGGGCGTGGGGGTTCAAGTCCCCCCTCGGACACCAGCAAGGCCCCTGCTTCGGCGGGGGCCTTTTGCATGCCCCGGTGGGCCGGGCTTCCTAGACTTGAGGGGTGGCCCGGCCCAACGACGAGGTCGAGGCGCTTCTGCGGGAGTACGCCGACCTCGTGGCGATCACGGGAGGCGACGCCTTCAAGGCGCGCGCCTACGAGAAGGCGGCGCGTGCCATCGGCGGGTATCCGGCCGACATCTCCGCGCTGGACGAGGACGGCCTCAGAGAGATCCCGAACGTGGGCCGGTCGATCGCCGACAAGGTGGCCGAGTACCTGCGCACCGGGAAGATGGCGGTGGTCGAGGAGCGCCGGGCGAAGATCCCCGCCGGGGTGCGGGAGCTGATCACGATCCCGACGCTGGGTCCGAAGAAGGCGCTGCGGCTGTACGAGGATCTGCACATCTCGTCGGTGAACGAGCTGGCCGCGGCGATCGAGGCGGACGCGCTGGCCGATCTGAAGGGGTTCGGCGAGAAGACGCAGGAGAACATCCGGCACGGCATCGAGCTGCTTCGGCAGGCGGGCGCCCGGGTGCCGCTGCCGCCGGCCCTGGACACCGCGGAGGAGATCGTCGCCGCGCTGTCCCGGGTCTCCGGGTGCACGCGGTGCGCCTACGCCGGCTCGCTGCGCCGGATGCGGGAGACCGTCGGGGATCTGGACGTCATCGTCGCGGCGAAGAGGTCCGAGCCGTTCATGGCGGCGCTGTGCGAGCTGCCCGCCACCGCGGAGGTCATCGCGCGGGGCTCGAAGAAGACGTCGATCCGCACCACCAAGGGGCTCCAGGTCGATCTGCGGGTGCTGCCGCCGGAGTCCTGGGGCGCCGGGATGCAGTACTTCACCGGCTCCAAGGCGCACAACATCCGTACGCGCACCATCGCCGTGCACATGGGGCTGAAGCTGTCCGAGTACGGGCTGTTCGACGCGGAGAGCGGAGAGTCGCTGGCCTCCCGGACCGAGGAGGAGGTGTACGCCCGGCTCGGGTTGCCGTGGATCCCGCCGGTGCTGCGGGAGGACCGCGGGGAGATCGAGGCGGCCCTGCGCGGGGAGCTGCCGGAGCTGGTGACCGAGCGGGACATCCGCGGCGACCTGCACACGCACACCGATCTGACGGACGGTCTGGCGCCGCTGGAGGAGATGGTGGCGGCGGCCGCCGAACGCCGTTACGCCTACTACGCGGTCACCGACCACGCGCCGAACCTGTACATGCAGCGCATGACCGAGGAGAAGGTCCTCGCGCAGCGGGAGCGGGTGCGGGAGCTGGACGGCAGGCACCGCCGGATGCGGCTGCTGCACGGCACGGAGCTGAACATCGGGCCGGACGGCGAGGTGGACTGGCCGCAGGAGTTCCTGGCCGGTTTCGATCTGTGCGTGGCCTCGCTGCACTCGCACTTCGACCTGGACCGCGCGGCGATGACCCGGCGGCTGGTGCGGGCGTGCGAGAACCCGTACGTCCATGTCATCGGGCACCCCACCACCCGGCTGATCGGCAGGCGGCCGGGGGTGGACGCGGATTGGGACCAGGTGTTCGCGGCGTGCGCGCGGACCGGCACGGCGCTGGAGGTCAACGCCCAGCCGGACCGGCTGGACCTGTGCGACGAGGACATCCTGCGGGCGCGGGGGTACGGCGTGAAGTTCGCGGTGAACAGCGATGCCCACTCCGTGCCGCACCTGGCGCAGCTGCGGTACGGGGTGGGCACGGCCCAGCGGGGCTGGCTCACCGGGGACGATGTGATCAACACCTGGCCGCTGACCCGGCTGCGCCGCTTTCTACGAAAGGCGGGCAGCTGATTCCCGGACCGCCCCTCCGCGCGTCTCACTCCCGCTGCATCCAGAGCGGCCCGGGCGCCTCGGTGTCGGTGGCTCCGACGGCCTTCATGTCGCCGTCGGCGGCGCGCAGCAGCCGGCGGCCCATGGCGATCAGGGCGCGTCCGGCGGCGAGTTCGTCGCCGATCTCGGGGACGTCCGGGTCGTAGGGGTTGCGGCGGGCCTCCGCGTGGCTCTCCATGACGTTGTCCCCGGTGTCCAGGATGATCCGGGCGGTGGTGTCCGGGTCGTGCTCGGACAGGTACAGGTTGAGCCGCCATTCCTTGACGGCCGGAGGCCGGTGGTGGAGGGGTCCGGTCATCGTCCGTCTCTCCTCACTGTGCTGCGCGGCGCACTTCCTCTCCCACTGTGCACCTCGCCGGGCGCGGATGCCTCCTTGTCGGTGAAATCCGGACGGGGCGCGGGGCGGGCCGTGGGTGCGGGCAGAATGGGGGCCATGACCTCGCGCTCCTGCCCCTGTGGACTGCCCCAGCCGTACGCCGCCTGCTGCGGCCGCTTCCACACGGGCTCCGCGCAGGCGCCGACCGCGGAGCTGCTGATGCGGTCGCGGTACAGCGCGTTCGTGCAGGGGGACGCGGGGTATCTGCTGCGCACCTGGCATCCGCGGACCCGGCCCGAGGGGCTGGAGCTGGATCCGCGGATGAGGTGGACGGGGCTGGAGATCCTGGACACGAGCGACGGTTCCGCGTTCCACAGCACGGGCACGGTGACCTTCCGCGCCTCCTACCGGGGCGGCTCGCTGCACGAGCGGAGCCGCTTCGAGCGGGTGGACGGCGCGTGGGTGTACGTCGACGGGGACTTCCTGGAGTAGCCCCGCCCCTCCTAGGGCGCCAGGATGTCCAGTTCGTGGAGGGCGCCCACGGTGATCTCGCGGGTCAGTTGCTCGGCGCGGGCCGCGTCGCCCGCGCGGACCGCCTCGGCCACCTGGACGTGCAGGGTGACGGCGGCCGGGTCGGGGTCCTCGAACATGACCTCGTGATGGGTGCGGCCGGCCAGCACTTCCGCGACCACGTCGCCGAGGCGGGCGAACATCTCGTTGCCCGAGGCGTTGAGGATGACGCGGTGGAAGGCCATGTCGTGGACGAGGTACTCCTCCAGGCGGTGGCCCCGGGAGTTGGCGACCATGCCGAGCGCGCACTCGGTGAGTTCGGCGCACTGCTCGGCCGTGGCGTTTCTCGCGGTGAGGGCCGCTGCCACCGGTTCGACCGCGGAGCGCAGCACGGTCAGTGAGCGCAGCTGGTGCGGGCGGTCGGCGCCGGCCAGCCGCCAGCGGATGACCTGCGGGTCGTAGACGTTCCACTCGCACTTGGGGCGGACCGTGACGCCCACCCGGCGGCGGGACTCGACCAGGTGCATGGATTCCAGCACCCGGACGGCCTCGCGCATCACCGAGCGCGAGACCTCGAACTTCTGCGCGAGCTCGTCGGTGCGCAGCACGCTGCCCGGCGGGTACTCCCCCGCCGTGATCGCGGGGCCGAGGGTGTCCAGTACATGGCCGTGCAGCCCCCGGCCCGGTGTGCTCATGCACTCAGCGTACGGCCTGGATCACAGAGCCAAAAAGTCAGACTTATTCATCACAGTCTCTTGAATTCGTCGTACCTAATGGGTTTCAGTGTGGCGACGCCGAAGTGGCGTCGGATGTCGAGGAAGACAGCGAGGCAGTCATGCGTACCCCCCAGGTCGTCGTCGTGATGGGCGTCGCGGGGACGGGCAAGACCACGATCGGTCCCCTGCTCGCCGCGCGGCTGGGCGTCCCGTACGCCGAGGGCGACGACTTCCACCCGGCGGCCAACATCGACAAGATGTCGGCCGGCGTCCCGCTCGACGACTCCGACCGGTGGCCGTGGCTCGACGCCATCGGTCACTGGGCCGAGGGGCGGGCCGGGCTCGGCGGGGTGGTGAGCAGCTCGGCGCTGAAGCGGTCGTACCGCGACCGGCTCAGGGCCGTGGCTCCCGGGATCGTGTTCGTGCACCTCACGGGCGACCGGAAGCTGATCGAGGACCGGATGGGCGCGCGGCAGGGCCACTTCATGCCGACCGCGCTGCTGGACTCCCAGTTCGCCACGCTCCAGCCGCTGGAGCCGGACGAGGCGGGTGTCGCCGTGGACGTCAGCGGCAGCCCCGAGGAGATCACCGAGCGCGCCGTGCGGGCGCTGGACTCGCTCGCCCTCGCATCCGAGTAACACCTCATCACCGTCCCCCGTAACCGCAAGGAACCCCCGTGACCAGACTCAGCGTCGAGATGCTGGCAGCGGACGCACCTGCGCCCATCACCTCCGCCGGACACGCCCAGCTGGGCATCGCCGTGCTGGTGGGCATCGCCGTGATCGTCCTGCTCATCACCAAGTTCAAGCTTCATGCCTTCCTGGCGCTGACCATCGGGTCGCTGACGCTCGGAGCGGTCGCCGGAGCACCGCTCGACAAGGCCATCACCAGCTTCACCACCGGGCTCGGCGCCACCGTGGCCGGCGTCGGCGTCCTGATCGCGCTCGGGGCGATCCTGGGCAGGCTGCTCGCCGACTCCGGTGGTGCGGACCAGATCGTGGACACGATCCTCGCCAGGGCCGGGGGCCGTGCGATGCCCTGGGCGATGGTGCTGATCGCGTCCGTGATCGGTCTGCCGCTGTTCTTCGAGGTCGGCATCGTGCTGCTGATCCCGGTGGTGCTGATGGTCGCCAAGCGCGGCAACTACTCCCTGATGCGCATCGGCATCCCGGCGCTGGCCGGTCTGTCCGTGATGCACGGCCTGATCCCGCCGCACCCCGGCCCGCTGGTCGCGATCGACGCGGTCAAGGCCAACCTGGGTGTCACGCTGGCGCTCGGCATCCTGGTCGCGATACCGACCGTGATCATCGCCGGTCCGCTGTTCTCCCGTGTCGCCGCCCGCTGGGTGGACGTCCCGGCCCCGGACCGCATGCTGCCGCAGCGCGCCTCGGAGGAGCTGGAGCGCCGTCCCGGCTTCGGTGCCACGCTGGCCACCGTGCTGCTGCCGGTGGTGCTGATGCTGGCCAAGGCGCTGGTGGACATCGTCTACGACGACCCCGCGAACTCGACCCAGCGCGTCTTCGACGTGATCGGCTCCCCGCTGATCGCGCTGCTCGCCGCCGTGCTCGTCGGCTTCTTCACGCTGGGCCGGCCCGCCGGCTTCACCCGGGACCGGCTTCAGCAGACGGTGGAGAAGGGCCTGATGCCCATCGCCGGCATCCTGCTGATCGTCGGCGCGGGCGGCGGCTTCAAGCAGACGCTCATCGACTGCGGCGTCGGCCAGATGATCCTGGACATCTCCAAGGACTGGTCGATCCCGGCGCTGCTGCTGGCCTGGCTGATCGCGGTGGCGATCCGGCTGGCGACCGGTTCGGCGACGGTGGCGACCGTCTCGGCCGCGGGTCTCGTGGCCCCGCTCGCCGCGGACATGTCGACGACCCACTCCGCCCTGCTGGTCCTGGCCATCGGCGCCGGCTCGCTCTTCTTCAGCCATGTCAACGACGCCGGCTTCTGGCTGGTGAAGGAGTACTTCGGGCTGAGCGTCGGGCAGACCGTCAAGACCTGGTCGGTGATGGAGACGATCATCTCGGTCGTCGGCGGCGGTCTGGTCCTGCTGCTGTCCCTGGTCATCTAGGGCCTCTCTTTCGGATCAGGTCGGCTTCGGCTGGCCGTGCCTTCTCGGCCGACCCGAGCGGGGTCATGGGGGTGCCCCCTGCTCATGGGGGTCCCCCCGCTCGAGCGGAGCCGAGAGTGGGGGAGGAGTCGAGAGCTTGGGGGAGCGTGCAGATGCAAGGCGGAGGACCGAGTCGACGCGGAGCGATGGGGGTCCCCCCGCGCGAGCGAAGCCGAGCGTGGGGGAGTCGGCGAGGGACGACAACGCCGCAGATGTGCGTGCCAGGGCCCGCGACGCCGGCAAGATCCGAAAGAGAGGCCCTAGCAGCGGTACGACAGGAGGGGCCGGTCACGGGCGCCAGAGCGGGTGTTCCCGCTTGGCCCAGGACCGGCTCACCGTGCCCGTGCGCAGGCCCCTGCGCGCCTCCGGATCGCCCAGGGCCATGCCGATGTGGCCCGCGAGGACCACGCCGATGGTCAGGGCCAGCCAGTCGTGGACGAAGGTGGCCGCGGTGCGCCACACCAGCGGCGCGAGATGGGTGAACCACATCATCAGGCCGGTGCCGAGCATGACCAGGGCGGCACCGGCGATCCAGGACGCGTAGATCTTCTGCCCGGCGTTGAACTTGCCGGCCGGGCGTGAGCTGTGGCGCCGGTCGCGGACCAGGGCGGCGCGCAGCCACACCCGGTCGTGCGGGCCGAAGCGGTTGAGCAGGCGCAGGTCGGCACGGAAGGCACGGGAGGCCAGGCCGAGCAGGACCGGGACCGGCAGGGCGAGGCCCGCGCACTCGTGGATGCGTACGACGAGTTCCCGGCGGCCCACCAGGATCGCCAGCTGCGGGATGTAGAGGACGGCCGCGGTCAGCACGCAGACGCCCATCAGCGCGGCGGTCGCGCGGTGCACCCAGCGCTGGGCGTGGCCGAAGCGGCGGATCCGGGCGCTCGGCGGGGCCGGGGTCTCAGCTCGTAGGCTCATCGGTCCGTCCGTTCGAGCGGCCGACCCAGGCGTCGACGTCGTAGCCGAGGTGTTCCCAGTAGCCGGGTTCGACCCGGTCGGTGACCGTGATCCCGGAGAGCCACTTGGCCGACTTGTAGAAGTACATGGGGGCGACGTAGAGCCGGACGGGGCCGCCGTGGTCGTGGCCGATGTCCTTGTCCTGCATGCGCAGCGCGACCAGGATGTCCGGGCGGCGGGCCTGGTCGAGGGTGAGGCTCTCGGTGTAGGTGCCGTCGAAGCAGGTGAAGCGCAGCGCCTTCGCGGAGGAGCGGACTCCGGCCGCGTCCAGCAGGTGGGAGAGGCGGACGCCCTCGAAGGGGGTGCCGGGCACCCGCCAGCCGGTGACGCACTGCACGTCCTTGACCAGCCGGGTCTGCGGCAGGGCGCGCAGCTCGGCCAGGGTGTAGCTGCGCGGGCGGTCGACCAGGCCGTCGATGGTGAGGCGGTAGTCGGTGGCGCTCCGGTGCGGCACGGAGGCGGCGACGGAGTAGTAGCGGAAGCCGCCGCCGTTGGGCAGCAGTCCGGTCAGGCCGGTGGGGTCCTGTCCGGCGACACTGCCGAGGAATCCTTCCAGGCCGCGTTGGAGCGTGGGCGCGGCGAGCACGCCGAGGGCGCCCAGACCGAGGGTGCCGAGGAAGACGCGGCGGCCGACGGGGCTGCCGCCGGGCTCCTCGGGCTGTTCAGCGTTCACGTTCTCATTCGAGCACTCGGGGCCGTACGGGGGCCAGGGGATCGGGTGGGCCGTCAGACTTCCGTCATCACTTCCTGGGTACGGCCCGCAGCGGTCCGGCGTTCACCGCCCGAGCGGTTCACTGCCCGAGCGCGCGGGCGCGGGCGGTGTGGAAGGCGGCCCGGGGGTCGCGGTGCGCGTAGGCCCAGGGTTCCGGGGTGGCGTGCCGGCCGATGCGCCGGAAGAGGGCCGCGGCCTCGGCGGCGCGGCCGGCGCAGTCGAGGGCGAAGGCGAGGTGGTTGAGGTCGATGTGGCGGCGGGGGTGTTCGTCGTGCTCCCACTCCAGCCACCAGTCGAAGCAGGCGCGCAGGATGCGCCGGGCGCGCGGGCCGGACCAGTGGCCGGAGGCGGCGGGGTCGGCCGGGGCCAGGCCGGCCGCGGCGAGGACCCGGTAGCGCTCGGCGTAGGCGACGACCGGCAGCAGGGCCAGCGGGGAGTCGGCGGGGGCCTGGGCGGCGGCCAGCTCGGCGAGGTCGTACACCTCGTGGGACTCGTCGCGGCCGCCTGCCGGATGTTCGGCGAGCCGGGCGAGGAGCAGATGGTGGCCGTGGTGGTGCTCGGGGTGGCGGCGGTGCAGCTCGGCGAAGACGGCGAGCGTCTCGCGCTCCGGGCCGAGGGTGCGGGCGAGCAGCAGCCGGCCGAGCCAGGGGGTGGGGTCGGCGGGGGCGAGCGCGGCGGCCGTGGCGCAGGCCGCGCGGGCCTGGTCGGGGTCCTCCTTGCCGTGCAGGGCGCGGTGGACGAGGGCGAGGGCGAGCAGGGTGGCGGCGTCGGCGGAGCCGGGCTCGCCGTGCAGCCAGTCCCGGGCCCAGGCGGCGGCGTACGGCTCCCCGGCGAGCACGGTGAGGCGGTGGCCGCGGCGGTCCCAGTCGTCGCCGGTGCGGCGCAGCAGGGAGCGGGCGGCCTGGGGGCGGCCCTGGGCCAACGCGGCGCGGGCGGAGCGGAGTTCGGCGTCGTCGAGGGCGCCGTCGTAGGCGCCGGAGGGGTCCGGCGCGGGGTCGCCGGGCGGGTCCGTGGGGGCCCGGCCGGCGCCGAGCAGGGGCGGGAGTGGAGGCACCGCGGGACTTCCTGTTGTTCGGGCTGCCATCGACCGATCACGCACAGCAAACCCTCAGCCAAGGTTTGCGTCAAGCGGAACCGGACTGATATTGGCTTCAACTATCGGGCCTTGGGCGGCACTTGGTCTACCTGTGTGGCGTGCGCCATGGCGCCCCGCTCCGGAGGCACGCACGATGGCCGGACGACCGGGTGAACTGCCCGGTTCCGGGTACTCTCCGGGGCAATGCGGCCGCGGAGCGCTACAGTCGGCCACGACGCGTCCGTGGTCCGGCCGGATGATCGAGGTACGCAGCGTGTCCGTTCTGGTTCTCCTTCTCGCCGTGAGCGCGGCCTGCTGCCTCGGCTTCGGTTTCGTCCTCCAGCAGAACGCCGCACAGCAGGCCCCGCTCAGCGACTTCCTCTCCTTCCGGCTGCTGCTCGACCTGGTGCGGGTGCCGCGCTGGCTGGGCGGGCTGGCGCTGATGGTGGCCGGCATGGTGCTCGGCGCGGTCGCCCTCGGCGAGGGTGAGATCTCCCTGGTCGAACCGCTGCTCGCGACCAATCTGCTGTTCGCGCTCGCGCTCTCCCGCCGGCAGACCGGACAGCCGCTGGGCCGTCAGGGCTGGGCCGGGCTGGCGCTGCTCGCGGGCGGGGTGAGCGCGTTCATCCTGGCGGGCGAGCCGCGCTCCGGCAGCGCCGTCACCGATCCGCTGCGCCACTGGCTGATCATCGGCGCCATGGTGGGGGCGGCCCTGCTGCTCACGACGTACGCCAAACGGTCCCGGATGAGCTGGGGTCCGGTGCTGCTGGCCACCGCCGCCGGGCTGCTGTACGGCGTGCAGGACGCGCTGACCCGGGTGAGCGGCACCCGCTTCGCCGCGGGCGGCTTCGCCGAGCTGCTCACCGGCTGGCAGCCGTACGGGGTACTGGCCTGCGGGGTCACCGGGCTGATCCTGGTGCAGAGCGCCTTCGAGACAGCACCGCTGCGCATGTCGCTGCCCGCGCTCACCGCGGCCGAGCCGCTCGCCGGGATCCTGTGCGGGGTCGGCTTCCTCGGCGACCGGCTGCGCACCGGTACCGGGGCGCTGGCCTGGGAGGCGGCCGGGCTCGCGGCGATCGTCGCGGGCATCGTCCTGCTCGGCCTGCACCCGGCGATGCCCTGTGGCGCACCGCAGGCGGAACCGCCGGCCCGGGACCTCCAGCGCCGCTGAGGAGCCTTTGCCCGGGTGCCGGGCTGGTTGGATACCGGTATGAATCCTGCTGACGAGATCCTCGACACCGTCGACGAGCACGACCGGGTCGTCGGCCAGTACCCGCGCGGCGAGGTCTACGCCCGCGGGCTGCGGCACCGCTGTGTGTTCGTCCAGGCCCGGGACGCCGCCGGCCGGCTCTTCGTGCACCGGCGCACCGCGACCAAGCTGGTCTTTCCCTCGATGTACGACATGTTCGTCGGCGGGGTCGTGGGCGCGGGCGAGTCCTACGACGAGGCGGCGCTGCGGGAGGCCGAGGAGGAGCTGGGGGTCACCGGGCTGCCCCGGCCGGAGTACCTCTTCAAGTTCCTGTACGACGACGGCGCCGGGCAGAGCTGGTGGTCGGCGGTGTACGAGGTGCGCTGCGAGCTGCCGGTCCACCCCCAGGTGGAGGAGGTGCAGTGGCACGACTTCCTGCCCGAGGAGGAGGTGGAGCGGCGGCTCGGCAGCTGGGAGTGGGTGCCGGACGGGCTGGCGGCGTACGAGCGGCTGAAGGAGTTCCGGGCGGGCCGGTGAGGCGCCGGGGGGCCGGTGTCAGGCCTCGTCGTCCCAGTCGACCGTCACCACGATCTTGCCCCGGGTGCGGCCCTCCTGGTTGACGCGGTGGGCGTCGGCCGTGCGCTCCAGCGGGAAGGTCTCCTGCACATGCACGCTCACGACGCCCTGTTCCGCCAGCTCGGTGAGGCGGGTCAGGTCCTCGGCGTCCGGGCGGACGAAGCAGTAGCGGCCGCCGTAGCCCACCACCTCGGCGTCGGCGATCGAGGCGATCCGGCCCTCGGGGGCGAGCAGCTCGGCGGAGGCCTTCAGGGCGTCGCCGCCGACAGTGTCGAAGACCGCGTCCACCCCGTCCGGGGCCAGCTCGCGCACCCGCTCGGTCAGTCCGTCGCCGTAGGCCACCGGCTCGCCGCCGAGGCCGCGGACGTAGTCGTGATTGCGTTCGCTGGCCGTGCCGATGACGCGGGCGCCGAAGTGGGCGGCGAGCTGCACGGCCAGGGAGCCGACGCCGCCGGCCGCCGCGTGCACCAGGACGGTCTCACCGCGCTGCACCTGGAGCGCCTTGACCAGCACCTGGTAGGCGGTGAGCCCGGCCAGCGGAAGGCCGGCGGCCTCCTCGTAGGTGAGGTTGCGGGGCTTGCGGGCCAGGGTGCGCACGGGCGCGGCGACGTACTCGGCGAACGTGCCCCGGGAGAGGAAGTCCTCCCGGACGTAGCCGATCACCTCGTCGCCGACGGCGAACTCGGTGACGGCGGCGCCGGGCTGGACGACGACGCCGCTGACGTCCCAGCCGGGGATGACCGGGAAGACGGCGTCCAGCGCCGCGTCGAGGTAGCCCTCACGGCACTTCCAGTCGACGGGGTTGACGGCCGCCGCGCGCACCTTGACGAGTACCTGGTCGGGGCCGACCTTCGGGTCGCGCACCTCGCCGTACTCCAGTACATCGAGGCCGCCGTAGCGGCTGTAGCTGATGGCCTTCATGCCTTCGACCCTCCGGGGTACTCGTACGCCACGCAACCGGTATGTACCGATATACGCCGTTCGCGCGCGTAGCCTGTCCGTCGCCACACCCCCGTACCCCGTAAGGCGGGCGCCATGACCGCGCTTCACCAGGAACACACCGACCACGGGACGCACCGGCACGGCCCGGAGTGCGGGCACGAGGGCGTGCCGCACGGCGACCACCTCGACTATGCGCACGACGGTCATCTGCACCGGGAGCACGAGGGCCACTGGGACGAGTGCGAACCGGCCGGGCACTCCCCGCACGAGGGACACGCCCACGCGCACGGCGCGGACTGCGGGCACACCGCTGTGCGCCACGGCGACCACGTCGACTACCTGCACGACGGGCACCGGCACGCGGAGCACGAGAGCCACTGGGACGACCACTGAGCCCACCAGGGGCAGGGGCCGGACGGCTCCCCGGGCAGCGCGCCGGGGAGCCGTCGGCATAAGGTGGCGCCGATCACTTTCGCTTCCGGGACGCGCCACGCACTGGACGGCATACCGACCGGTCGGCATCATGAAGGGCGTCCTGTTCACCCGTTCGTAGGAGTGATGTATGAGCGCCGACCACCCGCCCGGACTCGACCTGGACCGGCTGCGCGCCCTGCTCGACCGCGAACGCCCCGGTCTGGTGGACGGCCCGCTGAGCGGACGGCTGATCGAGGGCGGACGGTCGAACCTCACCTACGCCCTCTCGGACGGCACCTCGCGCTGGGTCGTACGGCGGCCGCCGCTCGGCCATGTGCTGGCCACCGCGCACGACATGAAGCGCGAGCACCGGGTGATCAGCGCGCTGCACCCGACGACGGTTCCGGTGCCGCGGCCGGTGCTGCTGTGCGAGGACGAGGACGTGCTCGGCGCGCCCTTCTACATCATGGAGTTCGTCGAGGGCACCCCGTACCGCACCGCGCAGCAGCTCGCCCCGCTGGGCGCGGAGCGCACCCGGAACGCGGTGCTGTCCCTGGTGGACACCCTGGTGGAGCTGCACGCGGTGGACCCCGGCGAGGTGGGCCTCGCCGACTTCGGCCGTCCGGAGGGGTTCCTGGACCGGCAGCTGCGCCGCTGGGGCAAGCAGCTGGACGCCTCCCGCAACCGCGACCTGCCGGGCATCGACGAGCTGCACTCGACCCTGGGCCGCCGGCTGCCCGCCTCCCCCGCGCCCGCGGTCGTGCACGGCGACTACCGGCTCGACAACGTCCTCATCGGCGACGACGACCGGATCAGGGCGATCCTCGACTGGGAGATGTCCACGCTCGGCGATCCGCTCACCGACCTGGGCCTGCTGGTGATGTACAGCCGTCCGCTCGGCATGGCCGACTCTCCGGTGTCCACGACCGCCGAGGCCCCGGGGCACCCGTCCCCCGAGGAGCTGATCGAGCGGTACGCGGCGCGCTCGGGGCGGGACGTCTCGGCCGTCGCCTGGTACGAGGCGTTCGCCTGGTTCAAGCTCGCCGTGATCCTGGAGGGCATCCACTACCGGTACACGCTGGGCCAGACGGTCGGGCGCGGCTTCGACCGGATCGGCGACCTCGTACCCGTCTTCATCGACCACGGACTGACCACCCTTCAGGAAGGCTGACCTGCCATGGACTTCGCGTTCGACGCCACGACCGAGGAACTCCGCGCCAGGCTCCTGGCCTTCATGGACGAGTACGTCTACCCCGCCGAGGCGGTCGCCGAGGAGCAGCGGGCCGCGCTCGCCTCCCCCTGGGACACCCCCGCGGTGGTCGAGGAGCTGAAGGCGGAGGCGCGCCGGCAGGGCCTGTGGAACCTCTTCCTGCCGGACGCCGAGCACGGCGCCGGGCTGACCAACCTCCAGTACGCGCCGCTCGCCGAGATCACCGGCCGCTGCCCGCAGCTGGCGCCCACCGCGACGAACTGCGCGGCGCCGGACACCGGGAACATGGAGGTGCTGGCCCAGTTCGGCAACGACGAGCAGAAGAAGCAGTGGCTGGAGCCGCTGCTCGCGGGCGAGATCCGCTCGGCGTTCGCGATGACCGAGCCGGAGGTGGCCTCCTCGGACGCCACCAACATCACCACCCTGATCGAGCGGGACGGCGACGAGTACGTCATCACCGGCCGCAAGTGGTACATCTCCGGGGCGATGAACCCGGACTGCAAGGTCTTCATCGTGATGGGCAAGACCGACCCGGACGGCGCGGACATCCGGCGCCAGCAGTCCATGGTCCTGGTCCCGCGCGACACGCCCGGTGTCACCGTCAAGCGCGCCATGCAGGTGTTCGGGTACGAGGACCACTGGCACGGCGGCCACGCCGAGGTGGTCTTCGACCACGCGCGCGTGCCCGTCACCAACCTGGTCGGCGAGGAGGGCGGCGGCTTCGCCATCGCCCAGGCCCGGCTCGGTCCCGGCCGGATCCACCACTGCATGCGGCTGATCGGCATGGCGGAACGGGCCATCGAGCTGATGTGCCGGCGGGCGGTGTCCCGTACCGCGTTCGGCAAGGCGCTGGCCCAGCAGGGCGTGGTGCAGAACTGGATCGCCGACGCCCGGGTCACGGTGGAGCAGCTGCGGCTGCTGGTGCTGAAGACGGCCTGGCTGATGGACACCGTCGGCAACAAGGGCGCCCACACCGAGATCCAGGCCATCAAGATCGCCACGCCGCGTGCGGTGGTCGGCATCCTGGACCGGGCGATCCAGCTGCACGGCGCCGGCGGGGTGAGCCAGGACTTCCCGCTGGCCGAGCTGTACGCGAGCGCCCGCACCCTGATGCTGGCCGACGGCCCGGACGAGGTGCACCAGCGGTCGCTGGCCCGGCGCGAGCTGAAGAAGTACCTGTAGCGGATGTGCGTGAGGGGCGGTCCCGCCGGCGGGACCGCCCCTCAGCCGTGTCCGGGCAGGGCCTTTCTCGGACGCCCTACGGGCGCAGGGCCCGCAGCAGCAGGTCGGCGAGGTGGTCGGCGACCTGCTGCGGGGTGAGCGGGCCGCCCGGGCGGTACCAGGTCGACAGGTGGTGGACCGAGCCGAAGTGGTAGTCCACGACCAGGTCGGCCGGGGTCGCGGTGGAGAAGACGCCCTCCTTCTGGCCCTCCTCGATCAGCGCCCGGAAGCGTTCGTGATAGCGCCGGCGCTCGGCCCGGACCTGCTTGTTCTTCTCCGGGCTCAGATGGTGCATGGAGCGGAAGAAGATCATCGCGTCGTCGAGGTTGTCGATCGTGGTGACGACCACGTCCGCCGCCGCGTCCCGGAGCCGCTTCTCCACCGGCGCGTCCATCCGGGCGAAATGGTCCAGCCGCTCCTGCTGGACGCGCAGCACACGCGCGTAAACCTCGTGCAGCAGGTCGTCCTTGGAGCCGAAGTAGTGGTACAGCGCCCCCTTGGTGACGCCGGCCGCCTCCACGATCTCCTGCACGGAGGTGCGGTCGTAGCCCTGCTCGGCGAAGAGCCGGGTGGCGGCGGCGAGGAGCCGCTGCGGGACGGGAACCCCGTCTCCGTCCGTCGTCCTGGGCACTGCCGCCACCTGCCTTTCCGTTCGGGTCATCGGGTCTTCGGCGTCCGGGAACGCAGTTCCCGACGGAGGATCTTGCCACTCGCCGTCTTGGGCAGGTCGGCCAGGATCTCCACCTGACGCGGATATTTGTAGGCGGCCAGTCTCTCCTTGCAGTACACCGCGAGTTCATCGGGGTCCGCCTCCGCGCCCGGGCGCAGGCTGATATAGGCCTTGACGGTCTCGCCGCGGTAGCCGTCGGGGACGCCGACGACGGCCGCCTCGCGCACCGCCGGATGGGTGTACAGGACGTCCTCGACCTCGCGGGGCCACACCTTGAAGCCGGACGCGTTGATCATGTCCTTCTTGCGGTCGACGACGTACAGCCAGCCCTGGGCGTCCATGAACCCGATGTCGCCGGTGCGCAGCTCGCCGTCCGGGAAGGTCTCGGCGGTGGCGTCCGGGCGCCGCCAGTAGCCGGGCACCACCTGCGGTCCGCGGACGACGATCTCGCCCTGCTCGCCGAAGGGCACCTCCGCGCCCGACTCGTCCAGGATCCGTACGACGGTGTCCGCGCCCGGCAGGCCCACCGACAGCGTCCCGGAGACGGGGTCGACGGGCGCCTCCAGGCCGGGCGGCACCGCGGCGCAGGGGGCGGTGCACTCGGTGAGGCCGTAGCCGACGCGGATGTACGGCCCGAACCGCTCCCGGAACGCCTCCACCAGGGCCGGTGGCACCGGGGCGCCGCCGGAGGAGATGTTGACGAAGGAGGCGAAGTGCTCGCGGGTGACGTCCGGGTGGGCGGCCAGCGCCATGTACGCCGTGGACGGGCCGACGGTGTAGTGCGGGCGGTGCTCGGCGAACGCCTCCAGGACGACCCCGGGCTCGAACCGGTAGGTGAGCACCAGGGTGCCCGCACCGGCCAGGCAGGCGCCGAACTGGCAGACCATGCCGGTGATGTGGAAGAGGGGGGCGAGGGCGTAGTAGACGGGTGCCTCGGGCAGCCCCAGGCCGGTGCGCTGGCGCTCGGCGTTGTGCATGATGTTGGCGTGCGTGTTGGTGGCGCCCTTGGGGGTGCCGCTGGTGCCCGAGGTGTAGCTGATCAGGGCGATGTCGCCCGGGCGCGGGTCCCGGCCCTCGGGCGCCCGGCCGCCCTGCCGGGCCACCGCGACCAGGTCGTCGGCGTCGGCCGCCTGGGGCAGCCGCTCGAAGGCCAGCACGCGGGTGTCGTCGCGGGTCTGGAAGTCGCGTTCGCACGCGGTGAGCACGATCCGCACCGGCGACTGCGCGGCCGTGTCCCTGAGGTAGGACTCCCAGGCCCGGTCGGAGCAGATCAGCGCGGCCACCTCGCCGTCGGCGAGGACATGGCCGACCTCGCCCGCCTTGTACATGGGGTTGACCGGGACGACGGTGGCCCCGGCCTTCCAGGCGCCCAGTACGGCGAGCACGAAGTGCGGGGAGTTCTGGAGCAGGACGGCCACCCGGTCGCCGCGCTCCAGCCCGCGCGCGGCGAGGTGGGCCGCGACGCCGTCGCTCAGCTCGTCCACCTCGCGGTAGCTCAGCCGGGCGTCGAAGTAGGCCAGGAAGGTGCGGTCGGGGGCCTCGGCGACTGCGGCGCGCAGGGCGTGCACCAGTGAGTCGGCGGGGTCGACCGGCGCCCGCTGGGCCTCGGTGAGCAGGGCGAGCCAGGGCCGGGCCGCGTATCCGGAGGTGGTCATCGGCCCTCCTCCCAGCTGCGCTGGACGCGGTTCATCCCGCGCAGCCAGCGGTCCGGGTCGGCGGCCCGGCCCTGGTAGTAGCCGGCCACCTCGGGGTGCGGAAGGATCAGGAAGCGGTCCTCCTCGATGCCCTGGAACAGGGCGTCCGCGACGGCCTCCGGCTCGATCGCGTTCGGCTGGAGCACCAGCTCTCCGGCGCTGCCGGTCGCGACCAGCATGTCGGTCCGGACGCCCTGCGGACAGATCGCGTGCACCTTCAGGCCCCGGTGCCGGTACGTCAGCGACAGCCACTCGGCGAAGGCGTAGGCGCCGTGCTTGGTGACGCTGTACGAGGGAGCGCCGATCATGGTGAGCAGCCCGGCGGCCGAGACGGTGGCCACGAACCGGCCCCGCCCCCGCTCCAGCCAGTCCGGCAGCAGCTCATGGGCGGCCCGCACATGCGCCATGACGTTGACGTCCCAGGACAGCGCCCAGGTCTTCTCGTCCAGCGGCCCGCCGTCGCCGCCGTCCTCGAAGGCGACACCGGCGTTGGCGCAGTAGACGTCCACCGTGCCGCCGAGCGCGTCGCGGGCGGCGGCCACGATCGTGGAGGCGTCCCCCGGCAGGGCGATCCCGCCGATCTCCTCGGCGACCGCCTCGGCCTTCCCGGCGTCCAGGTCGTTGACCACGACTCTGGCCCCCGCGGCGGCGAACCGCCGGGCCAACGCGGCCCCGATCCCTCCGCCCGCCCCGGTGACGACCACTCCGGCATCCTGCACGGCTTCCACCATCGGTCTCCTTCGACACGACTGCGACACGCCTGCGACGACTTCGACACGACGCGACTCGGCTCAGCGAGCGACAGACTAACCAGTCGGTATGTGTAAAAGGAAGGGTCGCCGCACCAACCTCACAGGGGCGACCCACACCCTGCACCCGACGGAGACCACCCATGCCGCTCCCCCTGTCCCGCAGGAACCTCCTCGCATCGGCCGGACTCGCGGCCGTCCCGGCCCCCGGACACCGGGCAACGCCGCGGACCGGCTTCGAACGGCTCGCGGCCGACGGCTACGCGCTGCTGAACGGGCAGCGCGTGGGCGTCGTCACCAACCCCACCGGCGTCACCAGGGACACCACCCACATCGTCGACGTGATGCACCAGGACCCCCGGGTCCGGCTGACCGCGGTGTTCGGCCCCGAACACGGATTCCGGGGCACCGCGCAGGCGGGCGGCTCCGAGGGCCGCTCCACCGACCCGGCGACCGGCCTGCCGGTCTACGACACGTATCTCAAGAGCGGTCAGGCGCTCGCCGACATCTTCACCGCCGCCGGTGTGGACACCGTCGTCTTCGACATCCAGGACGTCGGCGCCCGCTTCTACACGTACATCTGGACGCTGTACGACTGCATGGAGGCGGCCGCGCTGGCGGGCAAGCGCTTCGTGGTCCTGGACCGCCCCAACCCGGTGACCGGGCGTACGGCCGAGGGGCCGGTGCTGCACCGGGAGTTCGCCAGTTTCGTCGGCCGGCAGCCGATCGCGCAGGCGCACGGGATGACCGTCGCCGAGCTGGCCCGGCTGTTCGACGGGGAGTTCCTGGGGACGCCGGTCGCGCTGGAGACCGTGACGATGACGGGCTGGCGGCGCGAGGAGTTCTACGACGCCTGCGGGCTGCCCTGGGTGCCGCCGAGCCCCAATATGCCGACCCCGGACACGGCGCTCGTGTACTCGGGCACCTGTCTGTTCGAGGGCACCAGTCTGTCCGAGGGGCGGGGCACCACCCGGCCCTTCGAGCTGCTCGGCGCCGAGGGGCTCGACGGCCGCTGGGCCGCCGCCGCGAACGCCCTGGACCTGCCCGGGGTGCGGTTCCGGGAGGCGTACTTCGTGCCCGCGTTCTCCAAGTTCCAGGGGAAGACCGTCGGCGGGGTGCAGATCCATGTGACCGACCGGGCCGGCTACGACCCCGTGCGCACCGGGATCGGGCTGCTGGTGACCGCGCGGAAGGTGTGGGACGGCTTCGCCTGGCGGCCGGACCACTGGATCGACCGGCTCACCGGCTCCGACCGGGTGCGCACGATGATCGACGCGGGGGCCGGCACCGACGAGGTGACCGGCGCCTGGCAGGACGAGTTGGCCGCCTTCCGGCGGGTTCGAAAGGAATATCTCCTCTACAGGTGAGGCGCCGGGTATGGCCAACTTCGCCCCCGCGCAGGACGATGCGTCCGCAACGCATCGTTTCAGGGGGGACGAGGGAGCCTGGCATGGCGGATCCTGGGATGAGCGTGACTCCCTACTGGGAGCTGACCTTCGACGCGGACGGGGACGTGGACCCTCCCGAACGCGATCGGCTGCTGGCGCAGGTCACGGAGCGCGGCGTCCGTGACCTGATCGTCTTCGCGCACGGCTGGAACAACGACCGTTCCGGCGCGACCGCGCTGTACCGCCGCTTCTTCGCCCCGGTCCCGGGGCTCGCGCCCGGGGCGCGGATCGGGTACGTGGGGGTGATCTGGCCGTCGATGCGGTTCAGCGACGAGCCGATCCCCGACTTCCCGAGAACCGTGGCGGCCGTGGAGGCGGCCGCCGCGCCCGGCCCGGCACTGGACAAGGACACCCGGCGAGCGCTGCTGGAGACCTTTCCGGGCCGGGCGAGCGTGGTCGACCAGCTGGCCCGGATGCTCGACGAACGGCCGGACGGCGAGGCCGGGTTGCGCGAGTTCGGGCGGCTGGCACGGCTGCTGGCGGACGGGACCGGGCGGCCCGGCGCGGCCGACACGGACGAGGCGGGGGAACCGGCCCTGTTCACCGAGGACCCGGCGGCGGTGTGCGCTCAGTTCGCCGAGGCGCTCAGATCGGTCGGCTCGACTGGTCCACGGGAAGAGTTCAGCCTGCCCGACCCGTGGGAGGGCGCCAAGGAACTGCTGCGGCAGATGACGTACTACACGATGAAGGGGCGCGCCGGAACGGTCGGCGAGCACGGACTCGGGCCGCTGATCGGGCGGTTGGCCGGTGCGGCCCCGGGGGTGCGGGTGCATCTCGCCGGGCACAGCTTCGGCGGGCGGCTGGTGTCGTTCGCGCTGCGCGGGCTGCCCGCCGGGGTGCGCACGGTGAAGTCCGTGACGCTGCTCCAAGGGGCCTTCTCGCACTACGCGTTCGCGGCCCGGCTGCCGCACGACCCGGACGCGGCCGGGGCGCTGAAGGACCGGCAGAGCCGGATCGACGGTCCGCTGGTGTGCTGCCACTCGCACTTCGACGCGGCGCTCGGCACCTTCTACCCGCTGGCCTCCCGGCTGTCCGGGGACGACCGCTCCGTGCTGGGCGCCGACATCGCGGCGGTGCTCGGCCCCGAGTGGGGTGCGATGGGCCACGACGGGGTGCAGGCGGTGCCGGGCACCGTCCGGCTGGACCTCGCGGCGGCGCTGCGCGGGCCGCTGCCCGCGTCGGGGTGCGTGAACGTGGACGCGGCGGCCGTGGTCCGCAACGGCGGCGCGCCGTCCGGGGCGCACAGCGACATCGTGCACCCCGAACTGGCGCGGCTGGTCCTGGCGGCGGGCCGGATCACCTGACCCGCCGCCCGGTACGCCTCACCGGTGCGAGGTGTACTCCACGACCTGCTGGAAGGTCGGCCGGTTCTGCCAGCTGATCTTGCCGTGTTTGATGCCGCCCAGGGTGCGCTGGACGATCGAGTCGGCGCACCACTGGTCGCCGGCGGAGCACTGGTCGTCGCCCGGGTAGACCTGGGCGGCGGTCAGACCGGCCGCCTGCTTGAGCGTGCTCAGCAGGACGTCCCGGCAGGAGCCGAGGTCGCCGCCGCCGCAGTACTTCTCGGCGAGCCCGCCCTGGACGCTCTCGCCCAGCACCGCCCGGATGTCCTTGTCGACATAGCTCCACCAGCCGTACTGGAAGGAGCTTCCGGCGTGCGAGCCGGTCGGGCCGTGCCCGGCGGACGGGGCCTCGTCGACGGGCAGGTTGTCGGTGACGGCCGTGTAGAGGTCGCTGCCGAGACCGGGTTCGAACTCGGCCTTGACCAGCAGCGGCCACCAGGCGTCCAGGATCCGGATCGCGTCGGCGTCCGCGTACGTCTTGGAGCCGGCGGAGGTCTCGGTGCGCCTGGCGCCCGCGCTGACCCAGGCCTGGAGCTTCTTCACCGCGTCGGCGGCCGTGGGGTCGGTCACCGCCGAGGTGCCGATCACCTTGAGCAGCCTGGGCAGGACGTCCTCGGCCCGCAGGTCGGTGACGGCGGCGCCGGCCATGGCCTGCACCAGCTTGGCGCGGGTCACCCCGCCGGCCGCGACCAGCTTCTTCACCCGGTCCTCCAGCAGGTTGCCGCGGTGCACGGAGCCGTCTCCCCAGGGCGCGGTCGTGTAGTCCTTGGCCTGCTTGTTGTTCCAGGAGATGTAGTAGTCCTGGTCGACGGAGTTGGGGTGGGCGGAGGCCGGGGTGTAGTCGGCGGTGTTGCCGGCCGGGTCCCAGTTCCGCCACTCGTACGCCGGCTGCGCCCAGACCGGGAACTCGGCGTCGACGCCGTCGGCCCGCACCGGGTTGTCACCGCTGTTGTAGTACGCGGTGTGCTGTGAGTCGGCGTAGAACCAGTTGAAGGTGTAGTTGATGTGCTGGGCCGCGCTCTGGAAGTCCTGCGGGCTCTTGACGAAGTCGGGGTCGTTCAGCATCTGGAAGCCGATGATCGAGTCGGCCTCGTGCAGATAGGAGGAGCGCAGGGTGGTGTAGGCGACCTTCTTGCCGCCGACGGTCGCCCGGTACTCCACCGGCCCGTACTTCGTCCGCCACACCCGCATGGTGTACGAGCCCGCGGGCGTGGAGTCGGCCGTCGTCGGTGACCAGGCGTTCTTCTGCTCGACCTTGTCCATCGCGGTGCAGGTGCCGTGGTACAGGTAGTGGTAGTCGTCCTGGCACAGCTCGACGGCGTAGGTGTCGATGATGTCCTGGCCGGAGGTGGTCGCGCTCCAGGAGTAGTCCTGGCCGCGGCCCAGCTCGACGTACATGCTGAGGCCGGCGAAGGAGGCGCCCCGGGCGCTGAGGCCGGGGCCCTGGATCTCCTGGAGCATCAGCAGCTGCGGGGCGAAGTAGCCGGTCTGCGGCCCGAAGACGGCGATCGGATGCCCGCTGGCGGTGTACTTGCCGCTCACCACCAGGGCGTTGGACATGCCGCGCCTGGCCGAGCCGAGCGCGGTCCGCGCGGCGGTGGCGGAGGCTCTGGTGGCGCCGGCGGTGGCGGCGCTGCCGGTGCGGTCGTAGACGAGCGGTTCCTGGGTCACCGAGCCGGCGTCGGGCAGGGCCTCGCCCTTGGGTGCGGCCGGCTTGGCGGCGTACGGGAAGCTCCGGCCGTCGTGGACGGTGAGGACGGCCTCGGGGTCGTTGCGCTCGCGGAAGGACTCCCAGACCCTGGTGCCCTCCTCGACGCCGTACTTGGCCTGCGCGGCGGCCAGCGAGAGCGCGTTGTTGACCTCGCCGCCCCCGCCGGAGCCGAAGAGGGACCCGATCACCGACGCCAGCGCCACCAGGTCGGTGACCTTGAAGTGGTCGATGGTGCCGGCGTTGGTGATCGCGTCCTTGTGACCGGTCAGGACGTACTCGCCGGGGAAGTAGCGGCCGCTGTCGGAGGCGTCGATATAGGCGTTGATGCCGTCGAGGTAGGCCTTGACGTCGGCGAGGGCCTGCTGGCCGCGGGCGCCGCTCTTCGCCACCGCGTTGTCGATCTGCGCCTGGAGGTCGGCCTCGGTGTAGGGCGCGTTGCGGTAGAACTGCTGCTCCAGGCCCTGGTTGGCGGCCGCGCCGCCCGCGAACGAGGTCAGCTGGCCGCGGCCGACGTGCCGGAAGACGTCCATCAGCCAGAGCCGGTCCTCGGCCGCCGCGTAGCCGGCGCCGAACTCGGTGCCGTAGCGGGTGGTGCCCGTGATGTGCGGCACACCGGCCTTCTTGTCGCGGACGATGGTGACGTCGGAGCGTCCGGCCGGCTTCTCGGTGGAGGCGACCTGGTCGGAGGGGACGCCGAAGGAGGCGTCGTTGAAGAAGGTGTTGATGGTCGAGTCGGTCACGCCCGGGTAGCCGGTGGCCAGCCCGGCGTACGGCCCGAGCTGGTCCTCCGCGTGGGCAGGCTGGGTGCCGAAGGCCTGGTTGAGCAGGATCTGCGCGAGGGTCGCGTTGCCGTTCTCGCCGGGCGGCAGGATGTCCGAACACTGGCCGCCGCAGTAGTCGTTCGAGGCGGTCGCGGTGGCGGCGGTCGCCGCCGTCTGGCCGAGCGGAGAAAGAAGTGCGGCGACGAGGACGCATACCGACGCGGTCTTCAGGAACCCGGGGAGTCGGCGGGACGTTCTCAGTCTGTGCAGGGCGGTGCGTGGGGTTCGCCGTGGCATGGCAGCTCCTAGCGACGGGGGTGCGCGAACGTTACCGCCGGTATCCCCGAGTTTGAAGATGAACATGCGTCACTTTTCGGAGTCCGCAGGGAGAAACAGGGAGCAGCGCGAGGAGAACTCGAGAAGAGATGGAGCCGAATCGCCTGTCGATACGTCTATTCGGCGACATCTGCGAAGTCCGTGCGACGACGCCGAAGTGACCGAAGTACAAGGTGCAGGTGTGACGGAGGTGCAGGGCGATGGCCGGTTTCCGGAGTCTGGCAAGACAGGTACGCGATCCGGACTGTGATCTGGCACTACGGCGGTACTCACTGCGCAAGTGCCTGGAGAAGTTCGCCCCTTACGGGCATCGGGCGACCTGGGACCACCTCTGCTCCCGGGCGGGGTTCGGCCCCGAGGACCGCTCCCCCGACCCGGCGCGGCTCGTGGCCGCGCTGGAGGAGCTGGAGGAGGCGCGGTCCGTCTGGCTCGCCTACGAGACCGAGTTCACCGAGCGCCGCAGGAAGGAGAAGCACGACGGACTGCGCCGGCCGGGCAGTGTGGACGACTGGCACCGCCTCACCTGGGGCGGGTTCGGAGTCGCCTGGTGCGACGACCCCCGGGTCCATCCGGACGAGCCGCTGGCCGAGGTGCTGCGCAGGCTCATCGCCGCGCTGAACCGGGAACCGGGCTCCTGCTGCCCGGTGTGCGGCGGGGAGCGCCTGCTGTGGCGGTACGGCCTGGACCACGAGCCGTCGTCCGGTCCGGTCTGCACGGACTGCGGCATCCTGGTGCCGCGGCCCGTCCTCACCCCGCAGGTGCTGTCCGTCGCCCGGCGGGGACAGCTGCTGATGTCGGCCTGAGGGCCGGGCGGTAACGGGGGCACGGGGGACATTGAGGGGCACAGGGGGGCGTGGGGTGCGCAGGGGGATGCCGCACCCTCCGCTGCGAAGGGGCGAGGCTACCAGCCGCAAATCCGCTCGCTCCACCCGATTCCCGTGCGGACAGTGGACCCGATGTCACCGAACCGATGAACACGGGGAGTCCCATGTCCACGCTGCGGGTCACCGCCGAAGTGCTGACCGTCCACCCGCATCCCGACGCCGACGCGCTGGAGTTGGCCCAGGTGGGCCTGTACCGGGCCGTCGTCGCCAAGGGCGCCTATCGCACCGGCGAGGCCGCCGTCTACATCCCCGAGCAGGCCGTGCTGCCGCCCGGGCTGATCGAGGAGCTGGGGCTGACCGGCCGGCTGGCCGGGTCCGCGGCCAACCGGGTCAAGGCGGTACGGCTGCGCGGCGAGCTGTCCCAGGGCATCGTGTGCCGGCCGAAGGCGCTGGCGGACGTGGACCTGGCGCGGGCGGCGGCGGACGGCACGGACTTCGCGGAGCTGCTGGGCATCACCAAGTGGGTGCCGCCGATCCCGCCCACCATGAACGGCGAGGTGGAGCCGGCGGCCGAGCTGCTGCCCTGGGTCGACATCGAGAACATCCAGCGGTACCCGGACATCTTCGCCGCGGGCGAGCCGGTCGTCCTGACGGAGAAGCTGCACGGGTCGGCCTGCCTGCTGACGTATGTCGCCGATCACGGCCGGACCTATGTGTCCTCCAAGGGCTTCGGCGCCAAGTCGCTGGCGCTGAAGGAGGATCCGCGGAACCTGTACTGGCGGGCGGTGCACGCGCACGGGGTCGCCGAGGCGGCCGCCCGGCTCGCCGAGCGGCTGGGGGCGCGCCGGGTCGGCATCTTCGGGGAGGTGTACGGCGCGGGGGTGCAGGATCTGACCTACGGCGCGGACGGCCGCCGGGACACGCTGGGGTACGCGGTGTTCGACGTCTCGGCGGAGATCGACGGCGTGGTGCGCTGGCTGGATGCGGCCGCGCTGCTGACGGGCGAGCTGCCACTGGTGCCCCGGCTGTACGAGGGGCCGTACGACATCGAGCGGGTGCTGGAGTTCGCCGGCGGCCGGGAGACGGTGTCCGGGCGGGGGCTGCATGTGCGCGAGGGCGTGGTGATACGGCCCGCGGTGGAGCGGTACAGCGAGGTGACCGGGGGCCGGGCGATAGCCAAGGCGGTGAGCCCGGCGTATCTGACCCGGAAGGGCGGCACGGAGTACGAGTGAGCGTGCCGGGGGCGGATCCGCTCAGCGGGTCCGCCCTCCGTCCCGGCGGCTAGCGGCCCTCCGCCATCAGGCGGGAGCCCGTCAGGCGGTCGCCGAAGGCGTCGTCGGGGTTGGAGAGGACACAGGTGTCCAGCGACAGGCAGCCGCAGCCGATGCAGTCGGTGAGGTGGTCGCGCAAACGGTTCAGCTGCCTGATCCGTTCGTCCAGTTCCGAGCGCCACTTCTCGGACAGCCGGGCCCAGTCGTCCCGGGTCGGGGTCCGCTCCTCCGGCAGTTCCGCCAGTGCCTCGCGGATCGTGGCCAGCGGGATGCCGACCCGCTGGGCGGCGCGGATGAAGGCGACCCGGCGGAGGGTGTCACGGGTGTAGCGGCGCTGGTTGCCCGAGGTGCGGCGGCTGCTGATCAGGCCCTTGGCCTCGTAGAAGTGCAGGGCGGACACCGCGGCTCCGCTGCGTGCGGACAACTGGCCGACGGTCAGCTCATGGATCTTCTCGGGAATCTGGGGCACTCCTCAGAGATTACTCACCCGGCCGACACGGCCGCCGGGTCCGCCATCCGTTGACATCGCCCGCCCACCCGACCATGCTAAGCAGTTGCTTAGACACCGCGAGAGAGCGCGAGCGAGAGGCCGGGAACATGGCAGAACCGAGGACCTTCACCTCCCCCGACGAGCTGAAGGCCGCCGTGGGCGAGCAGCTGGGCCACACCGACTGGGTGGAGGTGGACCAGAAGCGGATCGACCTGTTCGCCGAGGCCACCGGGGACCACCAGTGGATCCATGTGGACCCGGAGAAGGCCGCCACGGGTCCCTTCAAGACCACCATCGCGCACGGCTACCTCACCCTGTCCCTGCTCCCCCTCTTCGGGCCGCAGCTCATCCAGGTCGAGGGCGTGAAGATGGGCGTGAACTACGGCACGAACAAGGTCCGCTTCCCCTCCCCCGTCCCGGTCGGCTCCCGGCTGCGCGCCACCGGGAAGATCACCGGCGTCGAGGACGTCCCCGGCGGTGTGCAGGTGACGCTCGCCTTCACCGTGGAGCGCGAGGGCGGCGACAAGCCGGTGTGCGTCGCGGAGTCGGTGTCCCGGTACTACCTCTGAGCGCCTACGCGGCGCCCACCATCCGGAGCACGAGGTCGGCGTAGAGCGCGCCGACCTCCTCCGGGGTGCGCGGGCCGTTCACGTCGAACCAGCGGGCCACGTCGATGCAGAGCGACAGCACGGCGAGCGTGGTGCCCTTGACGTCCCGG
Source organism: Streptomyces sp. NPDC031418 (assembly GCF_055581605.1). Taxonomy (NCBI): domain Bacteria; kingdom Bacillati; phylum Actinomycetota; class Actinomycetes; order Kitasatosporales; family Streptomycetaceae; genus Streptomyces; species Streptomyces sp. NPDC031418. Next base: position 95,352 of record NZ_JBVIJC010000002.1, on the reverse strand, counting down.
ACGTCGAACTCGCCCGCGGCCACCCCGTCCTCGATGATCCCGCGCACCTCGGCGTCCACCTGCCGGCGCAGGGCGACGATCTCGGCGCGCGCCTCGGGGCCGAGCGCGTCGAGTTCGTACTGCACCACCCGCGCGGTGGTCCGCCGGCCCGCGTGCCAGCGGACGAAGGAGCTGACGGCGTCGGCCAGCCGCTCCGTGGCGCTGCCGTCGCGGCGGGCCGCCGTACGCAGGATGTCCAGGGCCTTGTCGTGGCCGATCCGGCTGATCCGGTGGAGCAGCTCTTCCTTGGTCTTGTAGTGGATGTAGAGCGCGGCCGGGCTCATGCCGGCGCGGCCCGCGATGTCGCGGGTCGTCGTGGCGTGGTAGCCGCGCTCGGCGAAGGCCTCGACGGCGGCGACGAGCAGCCGCCGGGCCGCGTCCGGGGTGACCTCTTCCCACGGCTCCACTTCGCCGCCGGTCGTCTCCTCCGCCGTACTCATCGCTCGCTCGCCCCTCTCGGTGACAGGAACACCACCATACCGCCGAAGGTGAGCGAGCGCTTAGATCTGCCGCTCGGAACGGGTCGCGCGGCGTTCAGAGCTTCTCGAAGGGGTCGTGCTCGGCGAGCAGCTTCTCCAGGCGGGCCTGGTCGACGCGGCTGACGAGCTGTCCGGCCTCCTGCCGGTCCCGCACCACCTTGGCGAGGGTGAAGGCGGAGGTGACGAGGTACAGCACGGCGATGCCGAGGAAGGCGCGGACCCAGGCGTCGGCGTGCAGCCGGACGATGCCGGCGGCGGTGGCCGCCAGGGCGATGGCGAAGGACGCGACGGCCTGGCCGTAGAAGGCGGCCGTGCTCTGCTGCTTGACCGGTGTGTCACTCATGCCAGGCAGGATCGGGCGAGCGGGCCGCCCGGCACATCCGCCGGCGTACTCAGGTGCGTACTCAGAAGGCCGAGACGCCGGTCAGCGCGCGGCCGATGAGCAGCTTCTGGATCTGGCTGGTGCCCTCGTAGAGGGTCATCACGCGGGCGTCGCGCAGGAGTTTGCCGGCCGGGTACTCGTCGATGTAGCCATAGCCGCCGAAGACCTGGAGGGCGTTGTTGGCCGCGCGCACGGCGGCCTCGGAGGCGAACAGCTTGGCCTTGGAGGACTCGACGGCGAACGGCTCGCCCCGGTCGACGAGATCGGCGACCCGCCAGGTCAGCAGCCGCGCCGCGTCCACGTCGACGGCGATGTCGCTGATCAGCTCCTGCACCAGCTGATGGTGGGCGATGGACTTGCCGAACTGCTCGCGCTCACCGGCGTAGGAGACGGCCGCGTCCAGGGCGGCCTGGGCGATGCCGACACAGCCGGCGGCCACCGACATCCGGCCCTTGGCCAGCGCGGACATGGCGACGGAGAAGCCCTTGCCCTCCTCGCCGAGGATCGCGGAGGCGGGCACCCGCACGTCCTGGAGGACGAGTTCGGCGGTGGCCTGGCCGCGCAGCCCGAGCTTGCCGTGGATGGTGCGGCGGCTCAGGCCGGGGGTGTCGGCGGGCACCAGGAAGGCGGTCACGCCCTTGTGGCCGGGGGCGTCGGTGGAGCGGGCGAAGAGCAGCACGACATCGGCCCAGGTGCCGTTGGTGATGAACATCTTGGCGCCGTTGATGACGTAGTCGTCGCCGTCGCGTACGGCGCGGGTGGTGAGGCTGCCCGCGTCGGAACCGGTGCCGGGTTCGGTGAGGCCGAAGCAGCCGACGTACTCGCCCGCGGTCAGCCCGGGCAGCCAGCGCCGCTTCTGCTCCTCGTTCCCCCAGGCGGCGATCGTCTTGGCGACCAGGCCGAGGGAGACGGACACGATGCCGCGCACGGAGGAGTCGCCGCGGCCCAGCTCCTCGGTGACCAGGCAGTAGGCGAGGTGGTCGCCGCCGGAGCCGCCGTACTCCTCGTCGATCGTCAGCCCGAGGAAGCCGACCTCGCCGAGCTTCTTGACGACGGCCCGGTCCACCTCCTCGGCCCGGTCCCAGGCGACCACGTGCGGGGCGATCTCGCGCTGCACGAAGTCCCGGGCGAGCTGCCGGACGGCGGACTGCTCCTCGCTCAGGCGAAGACTCACCACGGCGATCACCCCACATCTCGAAAGCTGCACTTGAAAGCTGCACATTTAAATTAGCACTGCTAGTTTCCAGTCGCAGCCCTACTATGTGCGCCATGGCCCGACCGCGCAAGCCCCTCCTCAGCACCGACCGGATCGTCGAGACGGCCCGGGACCTCGTGGACCGGGAGGGTCTGGCGGCCGTGTCCACCCGTCGGCTCGCCGCCGAGCTGGGGGTGAGCGGGCCCTCGCTCTACAACCACTTCCGCACCAAGGACGAGATCCTGGAGGCGGTCGCCGACTCGGTGAGCGCGCAGGTCGATCTGTCGATGTTCGAGGACGGCCGGGACTGGCGCACCGCGCTGCACGACTGGGCCGTCTCCTACCGGGCGGCCCTGCGCGACCATCCGAACATCGTGCCCGTGCTCGCGCGCGGCCCCGGTCGCCGGCCGGCCGCGCTGCGGGTCGCCGACGCCGCGTACGGCGCGATGGTCGACGCGGGCTGGCCGCCGGCCCAGGCCACGTCCATCGGGGCACTGATGCGGTACTTCATCATGGGCTCGGCGCTGGGCTCGTTCGCCGGCGGCTTCGTGGACGACGCGAGCGCGTACGACCCGGCCGACTACCCCCACCTCGGGCAGGCCCACCTCCTGGCCGAGCAGCAGGAGAAGATCGACGAGCGGGCCTTCGAGACGGGGCTCACGGCACTGCTGGACGGGCTGGCCCTCCAGTACGAGCAGGCGGGCCAGGAGGCTCGGCAGTAGGCCGGGAAGCGGCCTCAGAACACCACCAGCGCCCGGCCCCCCTTGCCCGCGAGCATGGTGTCGAAGGCGGCCGGGATGCCCTCCAGGCCGATCCGCTCGGTGATTAGTGCGGACAGGTCCAGCCGGCCCTCCCGGACGTGCTCGGCGAGCACGGGCAGGTCGCGGGCCGGGTCGGTGTTGCCGTAGACGCAGCCGGACAGGGTGCGGCCCCAGTGGAAGATCTCCAGCGCGTTGAAGGTGACCTGCTCGTCCTTGCCGCCGATGCCGACGACCGTGGTACGGCCGCCCCGGCGGGTGGACTCCCAGGCCGCGCGGATGGAGACCGCCCGCCCCACGCACTCCACGGAGACGTCGGCGCCCTGCTTGTCCGTGAGGGCGCGGATCTCGCGCGGGGTGGTGTCGGAGGCCACCACGTAGTCCGTGGCCCCGGCGGCGCGGGCGAGTTCCTCCTTCTCGGCGGAGACGTCGACCGCGATGATCCGGGACGCGCCCGCGATCCGGGCCGACTGGAGCGTCGCGAGGCCCACTCCCCCGACGCCGAAGACCGCGACGGTCTCGCCCCGGCGGACGCGCGCCGAGTGGTGGACGGCGCCGTAGCCGGTGAGGACCGCACAGCCCAGGAGGGCGGCGTCCACCAGGGGCACGCCTTCCGGAAGGGGCAGCACGCAGGAGGCGGGGACGACCGTCTCCTCGGCGAACGCGGCCACGTTGAGGCCGGGGTGGAGTTCGGTGCCGTCGGCGGTGCGGGCGTAGACGTCGGCGGCGCCGTTCAGGGCGTTGGCGCACAGCCAGACCTCACCGAGGCCGCAGGCGTGGCACCTGCCGCAGGAGGGAGCCCAGTTGAGGACGACGGGGGCGCCTTCGGCGACATGGGTGACGCCCTCGCCCACCGCGACGACCGTGCCCGCGCCCTCGTGGCCGAGGACCGCGGGGACCGGCACCCGCATGGTGCCGTTGGACAGGGACAGGTCGGAGTGGCAGACGCCCGCGGCGGCGAGCCGGACCCGGACCTGTCCGGGGCCCGGGTCGGGCAGCTCGATGCCGGTGATCTCCAGCGGGGCGCCGATGGCGGGCAGGACGGCGGCTCGTACGGCCATGACTGTCGGACTTCCTTAGAACTGGAGGGACTTGGTCTGGAGGTACTCGGCGAGTCCGTGCGTGCCGAGTTCCCGGCCGACGCCGGACTGCTTGTAGCCGCCGAAGGGGGCGAGGGGGTTGAACCGGCCGCCGTTGATGTCGACCTGGCCGGTGTCCATACGGCGGGCGAAGGCCACCGCCTCACTCTCCTCACCGGCCCAGACGGCGCCGGCGAGGCCGTACACCGTGCCGTTGGCGAGGCGCAGGGCGTCCTCCTCGTCCTCGTAGCGCAGGATGCTCAGGACCGGGCCGAAGATCTCCTCCTGGGCGATGGTCATCTGGGGCGTCACGTCGGCGAAGACGGTGGGGCTGACGAAGTAGCCCTTCTCGCGCGGGTTTTCGGGTCCGCCGGCGACCAGGCGGGCGCCCTCGGCGATGCCCTTCTCGATGTAGCCGCGCACCCGCGCCTGCTGCTCGGCGCTGACCACGGGGCCGATGCGGTCGCCGTACTTGGCGGCGGCGGTCCGGGCCAGCTCGACGGCCTCCTCGTACTGGTCGCGGTGGACCAGCATGCGGGTCCAGGCGCTGCACGTCTGGCCGGAGTTGGACATGACGTTGGCGACGCCGACGTTCACCGCTCTGGCGAGGTCGGCGCTCGGCAGGATGACATTGGCGGACTTGCCGCCGAGTTCGAGGGCGACCTTCTTCACGGCGGCCCCGGCCACGGCGCCGATCCGCCGGCCGACCGCGGTGGAGCCGGTGAAGGAGACCAGGTCCACGTCCGGGTGCTCGACGAGGGCCTGCCCGGCGACCGGGCCGAACCCGGTGACCAGGTTGAACACACCGGCCGGCACCCCCGCCGCGTGCACCGCCTCGGCGAACAGCTGGGCGGTGAGCGGGGTGTTCTCGGCGGGCTTGAGGACGACCGTGCAGCCCGCGGCGAGCGCCGGGGCGGCCTTGGCGACGATCTGGTGGAGCGGGTAGTTCCATGGGGTGATCGCGCCGACCACGCCGATCGGCTCGTGCAGGACGGTGGAGTTGCCGACCTTCTCCTCGAAGGAGTGGGTGGCGGCCAGCTCGGCGTAGGAGCCGGCCACCGCGACGGGCACGGCGGCGTGCACGGCCTGGGAGAACGCCGGCGGGGAGCCGAGTTCGGCGGTGACGGTCTCGGCGATCTCCTCCTCGCGGGCCGCCAGGACGTCCCGGAGCGCGGCCAGGCGAGCGGCGCGCTCGGCGGGCGGGGTGGCCGCCCAGCCGGGCAGGGCGGCGCGGGCCGCGCGCACGGCGGTGTCCACGTCCAGCGCGTTCCCGGCGGGGACGCGGGCGATGACCTGCTCGTCGGCCGGGTTCACGACCTCGATCGCGTCCCGGCCCTCGGCGGCGCGCCAGTCGCCGTCGATGTACAGGCCGTCATGTGCCTTCATACTGCTTCCTCCCGGCGGGTCTGCGTCGTCCGGCACACAAACTAGCGGCGTTAGTTTTCGTGCGCCAGGGCCGCCCGAGCCAGTCGTACCGGGACATCATCACAGCACGGGCGGGCGGGCGGTGGTCCGGGAGAGCGCGGGGCGCGACGGGAAACGGCCGGGGCGGCCGGGGCGTACGGTCGCCCCGGCCGTTTCCGGGGACAGGGAGGAGCGGGCTCGGCTATCGGGTGGCGGTCAGGTGGGCGAAGACCACCACGTTGCTGGTGTAGCCGGTGCGCCGGCTGAAGAGGCCGCCGCAGGTGAGCACCCGCAGTTCCGGGCGGCGGACCGGGCCGTAGACCTCCCGGTCGGGGAATCCGGCCTTGTCGAACACCTTCACCCGGTCCACGGTGTAGACGGCGCTGCGGCCGTCCGCCCGCTTGACCTCGATGAGCTTGCCCGGCTTGATCTGGGCGAGGGCGGCGAACACGGCGGGGCCGGTCCTGGTGTCGCGGTGGCCGACGGCGATCGCGGTGCCGGACTCGCCCGGCGTGGGGCCGCCCTGGTACCAGCCGACCAGCTTGGGCCTGTCGACCGGCGGCGTCTCCAGCTGCCGGTCCTTGTCCAGCCGTACGGCCGTGACCGGGGCGTCGATCCCGAGCGAGGGGATGCGGAAGGACGTGGGCCGGGACCGGGGCAGTGGGCGGGGCGGCGGGGTGGGGTGCGCGCCGGACTCCTCCCGGCTCGCGCCCCGCCCGTCGGCGCGGGAGGAACCCGGGGCGGCGGCCGCCGCCCCGGCCGGGCCGCCCGGCCCGCCGGCTCCGGCGGGCTGGTGGTCCGAGCCGCACCGGCCGGCCACCGTCACCAGGACGGTCACCAGCAGGGCCGTCCTGGTGAGGCGGTAGGCGCGGGTCCGGTACCAGGGCCTGCGTCGACGCCTACGCGGCGCCATGAGGCCGCCGGCGGATCAGCCGGATGTACACCGCGCCGCCGACCGCGACCAGCCCCACGGCCGCCGCCGCGGCCACCGGCGAGTAGGCGGCCGCCGTGTCGATGAGACCGCCGCCGCCCGCGTGCACTCCGCCCTTGGGGCCGTTGTGGTCGCCCTGCCCCTGCCCCTGCCCCCAGGCCGAGTCGTCGTGGCGGTCGTCCGAGATCTGCCCGCCGGGGCCGTGGGCACCGGCGTCGTGCCGGTCGTCACGGCAGTTCACATGGAAGACCTTCTCCTTGGGCGCACCGGCCACCACCCAGGTGATCTTGTACTGGCCGTCGGCCAGTCCGAGCGGGTCGGTGTGTCCGGCGCCCCCGGCGAGCTGGATGGTGCCGGCGACGGTGGCCGCGGTGGGCAGCGGGGGCTCGGGCGTGATGGTGTAGGCGATGGTGGGCAGCACGTCGAAGTTGACGGCGTCCAGGTAGAACTTGCAGACCGTCGGGTCGTCCTTCGAGACGCCGTAGGGCACACCCACGCGATGGATCCTGATGTCGCCGTTCTCCCCCTGGGCCGCCGCGGTCGGTGCCGCCAGCCACGACGCACCGGCCGCGGCGAGGGCGGTGAGGACGACGGAGGCACCCGCGCGGGAGCCGAAACTGCGTGGGGATGTCAGGGTGGGCATGAATGTCCTCCGAGTCAGACGATTTTCATACAAATCGCTCTTTCGCCTGGACTCTGCTTGATGGACACCACGACAGCCGGAACCGACGCCCGGCGCGCCGTCAGAGATCGCCCGGGCGGCGCAATCCTCCGCCCCGCTCCCCCCGGCGCGCCGGCCCTCGGGTCACGGCGACGGCAGGAGGTCGACGGGTACTCCGTTCAGCACGGCGTTGCCCGAGAGCGGGTCGAGCAGGCTGCCGTCGAGGAGCTGGTTGACGTTGACGCCGGGGGTTCCCGCGGCATGGCCGAGCCGGGTGCCGGGGCGGTCGTGGCCCCAGCCGTGCGGCAGGCTGACCACACCGGGCCGGATGTCCTCGGTGACCTCGGCGGGGACCACCACCTCTCCCCCGGCCCCCCGGACCCGTACGTCCGCCCCGTCCCGCACGCCCAGCCGGGCGGCGTCCGCCGGGTGCAGGTGCAGGGTGCAGCGGTTGGAGCCGCCGGTGAGGGCGGGCACGTTGTGCATCCAGCTGTTGTTGGAGCGCAGATGGCGGCGGCCGACGAGGACCAGTCCCGCGGGGCGCTCGTGCATCGCCTGCCGGAGCCGGGGCAGGTCGGCGGCGATCGGCCCGGGCAGCAGCTCCACCGCGCCGCTGCGGGTCCGGAGCGGCTGGGGCAGGCGCGGGCGCAGCGGGCCGAGGTCGATGCCGTGCGGGTGGGCGAGCAGCTTCTCCAGGGTCAGCCCGTCGGGGCGGGCGCCGAAGCCGTCGCCGTACGGGCCGAGGCGCAGCATCATGTCCAGCCGCCGCTCGGGGCCGTTGTCGCCGGTGAGCCGGGCGGCCAGCTCCTCGGGGTCGCGGCCGTGCACCGGCGAGTGGGCCTCGGTCACGGCCTTGCCCAGGGTCTGGGCGATGACCATCGCGTCCACGGCGGCCGGGTCGGCGCCGTGCATGCCGCTCGCCGCGAGCACCAGCCGGGCGAGGATCTCGGTCTCGGCCATGCGGCCGGGCTCCAGCGGGACGGCGGGGCGGGTGTAGCGGACCTGGTTGCGGACGGCGAGGGTGTTGAAGGCGAAGTCGTGGTGCGGGCTCTGCGCGGGCGGGGGCGGGGGCAGCACCACGTCGGCGTGGCGGGAGGTCTCGTTCAGGTACGGGTCGACGCTGACCATGAAGTCCAGGGAGTCCAGCGCCTTGTCGAGGCGGTCGCCGTCCGGTGCGGACAGCACCGGGTTGGCGCCGACCACGATCAGGGCGTGCACCGGCTCGCCCTCCGCGGCCTGGGTGTCGATCTCCTCGGCGAGCGCGGACAGCGGCAACTCACCCTTCGCCTCGGGCAGTTGCCGGACGCGGGAGTGCCAGCGGCCGAGGGCGAAGCCGCGGCCGGGTCCGGCCGGGCGGGGGGTCTTGTCGGTGGCGGCCTGCGGGAAGAGGGCACCGCCGGGCCGGTCCAGATTGCCGGTGAGGATGTTGAGGACGTCGACCAGCCAGCTCGCCAGGGTGCCGTGCGGGACGGTGCAGCTGCCGATCCGGGCGTAGACGGCGGCGGTCGGGGCGGCGGCGAGTTCGCGGGCCAGGGTGCGGATGACGGGGGCGTCGATGTCGCAGGCGGCGGCCACCGCCTCCGGGGTGAACTCGGCCAGCGCGTCCCGGAGTTCCGCCAGGCCCTGGACGTGCGGCGCGAGGTCCCCGAGGTCGACCAGGCCCTCCTCGAACAGCGTGACCGCCATGGCGGCCAGCAGCAGGGCGTCGGTGCCGGGGCGGATGGCGAGGTGCCGGTCGGCGAGCCGGGCGGTCCGGGTACGGCGCGGGTCCACCACGGTGAGCCGGCCGCCGCGGGCCCGCAGCGCCTTGAGCCGGCCCGGGAAGTCCGGCGCGGTGCACAGACTGCCGTTGGACTCCAGGGGGTTGGCGCCGATGAGCAGCAGATGGTCGGTGTGGTCCAGGTCCGGCACCGGGATGGCGTTGGCGTCGCCGAACAGCAGGCCGCTGGAGACGTGCTTGGGCATCTGGTCGAGCGTCGAGGCGGTGAACACGCTGCGGGTGCGCAGGGCGCCGAGGAGGACCTGCGGGTAGAGGGCACCGGCCATGGTGTGCACGTTGGGGTTGCCGAGGACCACTCCGACGGAGTCGGCGCCGTACCGCTCCACGACCGGGCGCAGCCCCGCGGCCACCGCGTCGAAGGCCTCTTCCCATGTGGCCTCGCGCAGTTCGCCCGCCACCCGGACGAGCGGGGTGCGCAGCCGGTCGGGGTCGCCGTCGACGGCGCCGAAGGAGGCGCCCTTGGGGCAGATGAACCCCTTGCTGAAGACGTCCTCGCGGTCACCGCGGGCGCCGGTGACGCGGGTGCCCTCGATGGTGAGGGTCAGCCCGCAGGTGGCCTCGCACAGGGGACAGATTCGCAGGGCGGTGCGGGACACGGGGTCCTCCCGTCGGATCGGCGGCGGTGCCGGGCGAGCGCGGAGCGGCTCGGGGCGGTGCGGAACGAGCGCGGAATGGCTCGGGGGCGGTGCGGGGTGAGCGTGGAGCGGCTCGGAGGCGAGCATACCGACCGGTAGGCATGGGCGGGAGGGGGTGGCGGCCAGCCGTGCGGAAGCCCGCGGCGGCCGGCCCCTCCCCGGCGTCAGTCGAGGACGCGCGCGAGATACGCCCGCAGCAGCTCGCGGGTCTCGGCGATGATCGCCTCGTCCCCCTCCGGGTCCGTCCGGAAGGCCAGTTGGACGAGGGTGTCCGCGCTCTCCACGGCCACCAGGAAGACCCGGCGCAGCTCCGTGTCCGGGGTCCGGCCGAGGTAGCGGGCCAGCAGATCGGTGAGCCGGTCGGCGACCCGGGTGTTGGGCTCGGCCTGGCGGACGCCGACCGGGATCTGGTTGCCGAAGTCGACCAGGGAGAAGCCGGGCGCGGTGCGCTTCATGGCCAGGTACTCGTCGAGGACGGCGTCCATCGCGGCCCGCCAGTCCCCCCGGGCGGTCTCCTTCAGCCGCGCGGTGACACGTTCGGTGTACCGCTCCAGGTTGCGCTGGGCGAGGGCGTCGGCCATCTGTCGTTTGTTGCCGAAGAACCGGTAGACCGAGCCGATGGGCACACCGGCGCGCAGGGCGACCGCCCGGGTGCTCAGTGCGTCGTAACCGACCTCGTCGAGGAGTTCGGCGCACGCGTCGAGGATCCTGGTCAGCCGTTCTGCGCTGCGCCGCTGGACGGGCGCGCGGCGGAGCGAGGTCGCGTGGGGCACGGACTTCATGATGCCTTTCCGCCGGGGCCGGGTGAAGCTCGCCCCCTGGTACGGGCAGGAGTGCCGGTGTGCTCATCCCCCGGTTCGCGGGGTCGCGGCGGCCGGCGAGGGGGCCCGGCTCTGCGCGTCCGACACCGTGATGTCCGCCGTGCTCTGCACCGGCCTGCCCTGTACGGCCCACACGGTGCCGTCGTCGGCGTACAGCCTGGCGGTGACATGGTGGGTGCCGTGCGGGACGAGCCGCTGGGGCAGGTGGTAACGCGGGGCGCGCAGCCGGGCGACCTGGTGGCCGTCGACCAGGAGGCGGACCCGTCCGCGTCCGGGCACCGCGGTCGGCCGCGCGTCCGGCGCGGAGCAGCGGAAGCGGTGGAAGGACAGCCGGACGTCCCAGCCGCCGGCGGGGTCCGGGGTGACCTCGACCCCGACCTCGGGTGCGCTCTGCGCGGCGACCTGGCGCAGGTGCCGGCCGGTCCCGTCGGTGCCGGTCAGCACCTGGCCCACGGGCGACGGCGCGGACGTACCCGGCCGGGGCGCGCCGTCGTCACAGCCCGCCGCGCCGAGCGGCAGCAGGACGCACACCGTCAGCGCGGCCCCGAATTTACGCGTCCACGACATGTCCGGAAGCCTAGAACAGCGCTCCGCGCATCCGGATCCCCCTCAGGTCTGGTTCACCTCCCCCGCAGGACGTACGCGGGAACCCCTGGGGAAGCGGATCTCCGAGGCCCTCTTGCGCGCACCGCCACTGATTCCTACGGTATTGCATAGGAATCAGAGCGCGAGGGAGCGATCATGAGCGATGGGGGTACCTCCCACGGGAGCGTGTTCGAGCGTGGGGGAGCGCGGAAGACCGCGGCGGCACTGTCGTATCTGACCGGGTTCGGCAACGAACACTCCTCGGAGGCGGTGCCGGGCGCACTGCCCGAGGGCCGCAACTCGCCGCAGCGCGCACCGCTCGGGCTGTACGCGGAGCAGCTGAGCGGCTCGGCGTTCACCGAGCCGCGGGCGCACAACCGGCGCTCGTGGCTGTACCGCATCCGCCCGTCGGCCGCGCACCCCGCGTTCACCCGCACCGACAACGGCGCGATCCGCACGGCCCCCTTCACCGAGACCGTGCCCGACCCCAACCGGCTGCGCTGGAACCCGCTGCCGGAGCCGCCGGCGGGCACCGACTTCCTGGCCGGCCTCTGGACGCTCGGCGGCAACGGCGACGCGACCCAGCGCACCGGCATGGCCGTGCACCTCTACCACGCCAACTCCTCGATGGAGCGGGTCTTCTCGGACTCCGACGGGGAGCTGCTGATCGTGCCGGAGCGGGGCGGGCTGCTGCTGCACACGGAGTTCGGGCGGCTCTGTGTGGAGCCGTCCTATGTGGCGCTGATCCCCCGTGGGGTGCGCTTCCGTGTGGAGCTCCTGGACGACACCGCCCGGGGCTATGTGTGCGAGAACTATGGCGCACCGTTCCAGCTCCCCGACCTGGGCCCGATCGGCGCCAACGGCCTCGCCAACCCCCGGGACTTCTGCGCACCGGTCGCGGCGTACGAGGAGGAGGACGGCCCGGTGGAGGTGGTGAACAAGTTCTGCGGCAACCTCTGGACGGCCACCTACGACCATTCGCCGCTCGACGTGGTCGCCTGGCACGGCACCCATGTGCCGTACATCTACGACCTGCGCCGTTTCAATGTGATCGGCACCATCTCCTACGACCACCCGGACCCGTCGATCTTCACGGTCCTCACCTCCCCCACGGACACCCCGGGCCTGGCCGGCGTGGACTTCGTGGTGTTCGCGCCGCGCTGGCTGGTGGGCGAGGACACCTTCCGGCCGCCGTACTTCCACCGGAACGTGATGAGCGAGTACATGGGCCTGATCGAGGGGGCGTACGACGCCAAGGCGGAGGGTTTCGTGCCCGGCGGCGGCTCGCTGCACAACATGATGTCGGCGCACGGCCCGGACCGGGAGACCTTCGACCGGGCGAGCGCGGCCGAGCTGACGCCGCAGAAGGTCGACAACGGGCTGGCCTTCATGTTCGAGACCCGCTGGCCGGTGACGCTCGCCCCGCACGCGGCCCGCGCCGGCCACCTCCAGCAGCGCTACGACGACGTGTGGCAGGGCCTGGAGCGGCACTTCCGCCCCGTGCGGTGACATTGCACTGAACCGGTCCCGACAGGTACGGATAGCCGAGTGACCTCCTTCGCACCGGACTCGATCGTCCTGAACCGCAAGCTGCCGCTCTGGTATCAGGTGTCGCAGTCGCTGCGCGCCTCGATACTCGGCCGTTCGCCCGAGGACCCGCTGCGGCTGCCCACCGAGGAGCAGCTGGCTGAGCACTACGGCGTCAGCGTGCTGACCATGCGGCAGGCGCTGAAGGAGCTGGAGGACGAGGGGCTGATCAGCAGGCACCGCCGGCGCGGCACGTTCATCGAGCCGGACGCCCGGCGCGGCGCGCCGGTGCGGCTGCTCGGCTCGGTGGACGCGATCGTGGCCCAGCAGTCCGGCATGACGACGGAACTGCTGAGCCACGGGCCCGCGCCCGTGCCGGCGGGGCTCGCCGAGTACTTTCCCGGGGTGGCGGAGGTGACGACGTACCACCGGCTGCGCAGCGACGAGAAGACCGGGGAGCCGACCAACCACGCCGTCAACCACGTACGCCCCGAACTGGCCGCGCGCATCGACCTGGACGACCTGGTCCGCTGGCCGATGACCAAGGTGCTCCGGGACGTCGTCAAGGCGGACATCAGCCGGATCACGGACACCGTCGAGGCGCGGCTCGCCGACCCGGAGACCGCGCGGCTGCTCCAGGTGCCGCTGCTCAGCCCGATCCTGCACTACACCGGGGTGACGTACGACACCGCGGGGCAGGTGCTGGACGTGGCGGTCATCCAGTACCGGGGGGACCGGTTCGCGTTCACCGTCACCCTGGACGCGACCTGATCCGGGGCGCCGGTCCAGGTCGTACCATGCCCTGCGTGACGCACGACGACGCTCCGCTGCTGGCGGACCTCATGCCGTGGTCCGTCGCACCGCTGCGGCCGGGCCGCGCCTGGCCGACGGCGCCCGACCCGGCGTCCCTGCGGGCCCGCTGGGACGCCCTGATGAAGGCGGAGGGGACGGACCGCGAGGCGCTGTTCGAGCCGACGCGCGCCCGGGGCCTGGGCACGGCGGTGGGCCAGTTGCCCGGCCGGACCGGCGGCACCGGGCGGCTCGCCCGCGCCACGGGCCCCTGCCCCGAGCCGGTCCGGGTGCTGGCCGCCCCCTTCGACGAGCAGTGGCTGATCCCGGACCACCGGCTGATCGACACGGCCCGCCCGGAGCTGTGGCGGGTGGCCGACGAGCAGCAGGTGTTCACGGTCGAGACCGGCGCCGAGCCGCCCCTCCTCGCCACCTCGCTGCTGCCCACCCTGCGCACCGGCCGCATCCGCCCGCTGTACCGCCGCCCCGGCGGCGCCGAGCCGAATCTGCCGCCGGGTCTGCTGGAGCGGCTGCCGGGCGATCCCGCGCCGGCGGACGTGCTGGCCTGGATCATGGCGGTGATCCGCCCGGACCTCACCGTTCCGCTCACCGACGAGCCCGGGGTGTGGCGGGCGGGCACCGAGGTGGGGCACCGGATGCTGTGGCTGCTGCGCCGGCACGGCGAACGCCCGAGACTCCCCGGCGGCCGCCGCCCCTACGTCCGCGCGCCCCTGCCGCCCCGCCCGCGCACCCTGCGCTACGACCCCGAGGAGGAGACCCTCCACCTCGACGAGGGCCGTATCTCCCCGGTGCCGCCGGAGGCCTGGGACCACGAGGTGGCCGGAGTCCGGGTGCTGGAGGCGTGGTTCGCGGCCCGTACGGCCCCGGCCGAGCCCGGCACGCTCGCCGCGATCGGCCCGGCCGGCTGGCCGCAGGCCTGGACGTCGGAGCTGCTGGAGCTGATCACCGTCCTGTCCCTGCTGGCCGAACTCCGCCCGCTGCGGGCCGGGTTGGAGGTGACCTCCGCGATCACCGCGACCGATCTGCGCCACGCGGGAATCCTGCCTGCGCCGCCCTGGTCCCGCCGCCCCGCCTCCGTCCTGGACCACCAGGAAGAAGGCCCAGAGGGCCAATTCGCCCTCCTCTGACGGCAGTTCCGGCTCTCACCGACTGCCCTGCCCGAGGCTCAACAGCCGTCTCCCCGGCCCGCCTCGAAGCCGTCCAGGACGCGCTCCAGCGCTCGGTGGAAGACCGCTTCCAGGTCGATCGGGCCCGGGTCCGCCGCGAAGGCCGCCGCCATCCTCGGATACGCGCCGGAGGCGATCTGCGTGGCCAGCCAGGCGCCGCGCGCCGCGTTCTCCTCGGCCTCCGACCAGGGCAGGGCGCGTACCCGCTCGGCGGTGTCGAGTTCGTTGCGGACGTAGGTCGTCACGACGCCGTTCAGCATGGCGATGAGTTCCAGCTTCGTGCCGTAGGCCGCTTCGAGCGGGTCCAGGCAGGCCAGGCAGTGCTCCAGATAGCGCAGGGCGTTCGGGCTGAAGCCGTAGACCGGTGACATCAGGCGCGGCATCCACGGGTGCCGGTGCAGCAGCGCGCGGGTCTCGTGGGCCACCCGGAGCAGGTCGGCCCGCCAGTCACCGCTCGGCTCCCACGGCTCGTGCTCGGCGCTGACCGCGTCCACCATGAGCTCGTACAGGTCCTCCTTGCGGGGGACGTAGTTGTACAGCGACATGGTGCCGCAGCCCAGCTCGGCCGCGACATGCCGCATGGACACCGCATCGAGCCCGCTCGCGTCGGCGATCCGGACCGCCGCGGCCGCGATGTCGTCCCGGGTGTACGCCGGTTTAGGGCCCCGGCCCGTGCGCTCGGGGCGCGCCCAGATCACCTCGGGGACGGCCCCTCGGACTGCCATTGGTCATCACCTCGGACACCATCCTAGTTACGTACGGCGTACGTAGTGCGCTATGGTCGAGCCATGGCTACTACGTACGCTGTACTCAGTGAGGGTCTGGAGAAGCGCTTCGGCGCCGTAGACGCCCTGCGCGGGCTGGATCTGGCCGTGGCCGAGGGCACGGTCTGCGGACTGCTCGGGCCGAACGGCGCCGGGAAGACGACCGCGGTCCGGCTGCTCACCACGCTGCTGCGACCGGACGCCGGCTCGGCCCGCGTCGCCGGGCACGACCTGGTCCGCGAGGCCGCCGCCGTGCGGGGCCGGATCGCGGTCACGGGGCAGTACGCCTCGGTCGACGGGGACCTCACCGGCCGGGAGAACCTGCGGCTGTTCGCCCGGCTGCACCGGGTGCGCGGCCCGGCCGCCCGGGCCGACGAGCTGCTGGAGCGCTTCGGGCTGACCGAGGCCGCCGACCGGAGGACGGCCACCTGGTCCGGCGGGATGCGCCGCCGGCTGGACCTGGCCGCGAGCCTGGTCCGGCGCCCGGCGGTCCTCTTCCTCGACGAGCCGACCACCGGCCTCGACCCGGCCGGCCGCGCCCGCATCTGGCAGGCGGTGCGGGATCTGAAGGCCGACGGCACCACCGTGCTGCTGACCACGCAGTACCTGGAGGAAGCGGACCAACTGGCCGACGACATCGCCCTGATGGACCGCGGCCGGGTCACGCAGACCGGCTCCCCCGCCGAACTCAAGGCGCTCATCGGCTCGTACGCCGAGGCCGTGGTCGCGGACGCCGAGGCGCTGCCGCGGGCGGCGGCGGTGCTCGACCGGCTCACCGGCCGGGAACCCGTCCTGGACCGGGCACGCGGCACCGTCGGCGCGCTCACCACCGACCCGACCCTGACCCTGCCCCGCCTGGTGCGCGAACTCGACGCCGCCCACGTGCCGTTGCTGGACGCGAGCATCCGGCCGCCCGCGCTCGACGACGTGTTCCTGCGGCTCACCGGCACGGCCGCGCACCCCGAGGAGGCCGCAGCGTGAGCGCCCTGGTGCACGACGGTCTGGCGATGACGGGCCGGCAGCTGCGCCGGGTCCGCAACAGCCCGGGCCTGGCCGTCCTGACCCAGCTGATGCCCGTCAACATGCTGCTCTTCTTCGGGTACGTGTTCGGCAGCGCACTGGCGATGCCCGGCCGCGAGTACCGTTCCTTCCTGGTGCCCGGGCTGCTGGTGGCGACGGCGGCCGGCGGGCTGATGACCGGCATGTTCCAGGCCGCCGCGGACACCCACCGCGGGGTGACGGACCGGCTGCGCACCCTGCCGGTGAGCCGGGCCGCCGTACCGCTCGGGCAGGCGGTGGCCGACCTCGTCGTCACCACGCTCGGCACGGTGCCGCTGCTGCTCGTCGCCCTCGCGGTCGGCTGGCGGATCGAGGGAACGGCCCTCGACGCGGCCGGCGCGGTGGGGCTGCTGCTGCTCTTCCGGTTCGCCTGCACCTGCGCCGGGATCTTCCTGGGGCTGCTCAGCCGCAGCGAGGAGGCCGCAGGGCAGCTCGGCGCCTCGTCCTTCGTGCTGCCGCTGCTGTCGAACGCCTACATCCCGACGGCCCACCTGCCCGGCTGGCTGCGCACCCTCGCCGAGTGGAACCCCATCAGCGCGGTGACCACCGCCCTGCGGGACCTCTTCGGCAACGCGCCGGTACCGCACGGGGCCGCCTGGCCGGTGGCCCATCCGGTCGCCGGGGCACTCGCCTGGAGCCTCGCGCTGACCGCGCTGTTCCTGCCGCTCGCCGTACGCCGCCACGCGCGCGGTGAGTGAGCCGCGGCCGGTCCCCGGCTACTGACAGAGTCGCCGGTCAGGGGGGATCATCCTCCCCATGGACCAGCTTCCGCTGCCCCTGGAGGGCATCACCGTCGTCGCCGTCGAACAGGCCGTGTCCGCGCCCTTCGCGACCCGGCAGCTCGCCGACCTGGGGGCCCGGGTCGTCAAGGTGGAGCGCGTCGACGGCGGCGACTTCGCGCGCGGCTACGACACGGCGGCCCGCGGTCTCGCCTCGCACTTCGTGTGGTGCAACCGCGGCAAGGAGTCGATAGCGCTGGACCTCAAGGACCCGCGCGGTCTCGACGTCGTACGGCGGCTGATCGCGGACGCGGACGTGTTCGTGCAGAACCTCGCGCACGGCGCGGCGGCCCGGCTCGGTCTCGACGCGGCCACACTGTGCGCCGCGCACCCGCGGCTGATCGCGGTGGACATCTCCGGCTACGGCTCCGCGGGGCCGTACGCGGACAAGCGGGCGTACGACATGCTCGTGCAGTGCGAGGCGGGGCTGGTGTCGGTGACCGGGACGCCGGAGCAGCCGGTGAAGGCCGGGATCCCGGCGGCGGACATCGCGGCCGCCATGTACGCCTTCTCGGGGGTGCTGGCGGCGCTCGTGCGGCGCGGGACGACCGGGCGGGGCGGGCCGGTGGAGGTGTCCATGCTGGAGGCGCTGGCCGAGTGGCTGGGGCATCCGCTGCACCACGCGATGCACGGCGGTGAGCCGCCGGCCCGCACCGGGCTGGCGCATTCCGTGATCGCGCCGTACGACGCCTATGCGACGGCCGACGGCGGGCGGGTGCTGCTCTCGGTGCAGAACGACCGGGAGTGGCGGCGGCTGGCCGAACAGGTCATCGGCCGGGCGGAGCTGGGCACGGATCCGGCGTTCGCGACGAACGCGGCGCGGGTGGCGCACCGGGAGCGGACCGACGCGCTGGTCGCCGGTGCGCTGGGGGTGCTGGACACAAAGGAGGCGCTGGCCCGGCTGGAGAAGGCGGGCATCGCCTGTGCGCGGCTGCGGGACGTGCACGAGCTGGCGGACCATCCGCAGCTGGCGGCCCGGGAGCGGTGGCGTGCGGTGGGTTCGCCGGTCGGGCCGCTGAAGGCGCTGCTGCCTCCCATCACGCTGCCGGGCGGGGACGAGGCACGGATGGGGGATGTGCCCGCACTCGGGCAGCACACCGGGGCGCTGCTGCGTGCCGTGGGGATGACGGACGACGAGATCGCAGCGTTGCGCCGGGACGGTGTGGCGGCCTGAGCCCGGGCACCCCGGAAGGGGCTCAGTGCCGGTGGCCGCCGAACAGCGAACGGCGCAGCCGGCGCAGCGGCGCGAAGAGCGAGACGCGGCCGATCCGCGCCCCCCGGTCGCTGCTGCGGCGGACGGTGTCACGCGCCGTCAGCTCACGCATCAGCGAGGTCGCCTCGACCGTCTCCCGCTGCGGTATGGCGGGACCCGCCAGCACCGACAGATGGCGGTCCAGGCGCGAACTGGTCGCGCTGCTCCCGCAGGTGATCGCAGGGACCCTGGCCCTGCTGCGCACTGTTATCTGTTCCATGTCACTCCCCACCCGTACGAGTCCACCCGGCCCGGGCAGGGTAACCCTATCGCCCCAGGCGGGCACGCGGGTATCGCGCCCACAGGATTCACCTTCCCTGTAAGGAGGTTGACCATCCCTCTTTGACTACTCTCCGAATCCAACCGATTTCAGGCCGAGTTGGACAATCGGCTGCCCGGTGGGCCGAGCTGATCCCCCGTCAGGCTCGATGGTTACGGCGAGTGACATGGAGCCGGGGCCGAGACCGCTCGCGACCAAGGGCGTGTCGCCCGCGAAGAGCCCCAGGGAGCGCGGTTGCACGCGGGGGCGCATGAGCCAGAGCTGGTGAACGCGTCCGCCGGGCGGGGCGCCGTATCCGCTGAGGGTGACGACGGCCTCCCGGCGCGATACGGAAGCGATCACTCCGATACCGCGGCCGCGGGCGTCCGTGCTGCGCGAGGCGCGCACGTCGGGAGCGGCCAGAACGTGGGCGATCTCACGTGCCCGGGCCTGCCCGGCGTCGAGCCGGTCCCGGGTGCGGTCCGCCTGGACGGCGAAGAGGGAGGCGACGACCAGGGCAGCGGCGGCGGTGACCGTCGCGAACGGCACCAGGAGGGGGCGCCCGCGCGGGGGACGGCCGCGCCCCGGCGACGGCCGGCCGTCCCAGACGTACGGCGGCAGCCGGCGCGTGCCCGGCTCCGGCTCCGGCACCGGCGGCCGTCCGCCGTACGCGCGCGGGGCCGGGGGCTCCTGCGGGGTGGCGCGGACCGCGGCCAGCACCCGGTCGCGCAGGGCGGCGGGCGCGGGGGTCGCCGTGGACCAGGCCAGGCGCACCGCGTCCTCGGCCAGAACGCGCACCTCGGCGGCGCAGCGGTCGCAGTCCCGCAGGTGCTTCTCGAAGCGGCGCCGTTCGCCGGGTGCGAGGGCGTCGAGGGCGTAGGGCGCGGCGAGGGAGTGCGGGTCCTCGCCGCGCAGGCGCCTGCCGAAGAGGCTCATGCGGCACCTCCCAGGCACTCGCGCAGCCGGGTGAGGCCGTCCCGCATCCGGGTCTTGACCGTGCCGAGCGGCAGCGAGAGGCGCTCCGCCACCTCGCGGTAGGTGTAGCCGTCGTAGTAGGCGAGGGTCACGGACTGGCGTTGCAGCTCGGTGAGCCGGCGCAGGCACCGGCGCACCCACTCGCGCTCGAGGCCGGCCTCCACCTCCTCGGTGACCTGGTCGAACGCCACCTCCCCGGCGCGCAGCGCCTCCCGCTGCTCGCGCTCGCCGGCCGCGCGGGCGCTGCGCACCCGGTCGACGGCCCGGCGGTGGGCGAGGGTGAGGATCCAGGAGAGGGCGCTGCCCCGCCGGGGGTCGAACCGGGCGGCGGAGCGCCACAGTTCGAGCAGCGCCTCCTGGACCACCTCCTCGGACTGGGCGGGGTCCCGCACCACGCGTCGTACCAGTCCGTAGACCGGGCCGGACACCAGTCCGTACAGCTCCTCGAAGGCCCGCTGGTCGCCGCCCGCCACGAGCAGCAGCAGCTCGTCGGCGGCCTCGCGGGCCCGCTCCCCGCGGCCGCAGCCGGGTCTTCCTCGCGTACCGCGCATCCGCACCGCACACACCTCCCCACGGTGGTACGGATCGGCGGGCCGAAAACGCGGGCCGGCGGGCCGGGAAGATTTTCCGGGCCCGGCATCCGTGCTGCGGCGGACGCGAAACGGCGGAGACCCCGTCGGACGGGGCCTCCGCGTCTGCTGTGGGCTCGCCGGGAACTTCACTCTGACGGGCGAGCCCGAACGAGGTGGGGCGGGGTGCGGTTTCGCCGGGTGTCCGGCTCAGGCCGCGTTCGTGAACACCGGCAGGAAGCCGCCCGACTGGCCGGGCGCGGTGGGGTGGTACGACTCGCCGATGTCGAGCCAGTTGACGCTGTGCAGCCAGGAGTCGCTGGAGCAGATCTCATGGTTGGCGAAGGCGGAGCGCACGTCGGCGAAGACGAAGTTGTGAGCCTGGGCGCGCTTCTGGATGGCGGCGTCGATGTAGTCGGCCGCGTCGTTGATCGCGGACCGCTTGGTCTCGGAGAGGCCGAGGCAGCTCTGTCCGAGCAGGTAGAAGCGGGGGTAGCTGAGGACGACCACCCGGGCGGCGGGGGCCTTGGCGCTGATCGCGTTGTAGACGGTGTCCAGCTTGCCGGGGAGCGTGGTGTCGACGTAGTTCTCGGCGGTCTGGATCCTGGCCAGGCAGGAGCTGTCGGACTGGAGCACACAGGTCGTCATGACGTCGGAGAACCCGGCGTCGTTGCCGCCGACGGTGAGGGAGACCAGTGAGGTGCTGGAGTTCAGCGAGCCGAGCTGGTTGGCGAGCACGTCGTCCGTCGTGGCGCCCGAGCAGGCGTTGAAGGCGAACGAGGACGGGCTGTGGGCGGCGTTCCACAGGTACGGGTACGCCTTGGTGCTGCGGTCGCAGCTGCCGCTGGAGCTGATGTAGCTGCCCGAGCCCACCCCGGAGGAGTAGGAGTCGCCGAGCGCCACATAGCCGCCGGACACGGCCGTCGAGGAGGCCTGTGCGGAAGCGGCCCCGGTGAGACCGAGGCCGGCGGCGAGGAGGAGCGAGGTCACGAATCCGGTAAGTCGGGAACGTCTCATGGAACCTCCCTTTAGCAGGATCTCTGCGTCAACCGTCGTACCAACTACGCGTGTTGACGGGAAGTGTCCATGCCAAAACTGTTGCGCTCTGAACAGGATCGACCCAAGACGTTCACCGCTCAGCTATTGCATGTGCATGCCATAGGGGTTGATGCACCGTCACTCCGTGCGCCCCCGCCGGCGGCCCGGGACGCCCTTGACGGTCCCGCGCGACTGGGCCACATTGAAGCCCGGCATCCGGCGCGTCGGGGGGCAAAGTCGCCCATGCAGACCTTCGGGATCAAGACACCTTCATCGGACAGCCCTCCGGGGGACGCGGAGCGGGTGCGGCCAGGGCCGGGGAGGGCCCTGCCGTCGCTGCTCGTGGGCGTCGCGGCGGCCGTGGGGGCGGCCGGCGCGCTGCTCGCACTGCTCGACACCCACTCACCACTGCGTGCTCCCTGCACGCTGTTCTTCCTGCTCGGCGCGCCGGCCGCGGCGATCGCCGCGGGCTTGCGCGGGCTGGATCCCTTCGGCCGGACGCTGTGCGCGCTTGCGGGCTCCGTCGCGCTGAACATGCTGGTTGCCCAGGGCCTGCTGGCCGTGCACCGCTGGTCGGTCCGGGGCGGAGTGGCCGCGGTGACCGTGCTGAGCCTGCTGCTCCTGCTCACGGTTCTGCGCACGGCCCGGCGCCGGGGACGACTTTCCGGAAAACGCCATCAACCGTGAGCAATCTGGGCCAAAGTTATGTAGTAGAGAAACCGACAAAAAAGTGAGGCATCCCCCCAGGGGTTGCCTATCCACTTCAACCGTCAATACCGTCGTACATCACACCCGCACCGGCACGTCGGCAACGGCTCCAGGGGAGGGCTCAGGGCCACGGCGCTCGTCGGTGCGGGGCGCGGTAGGGGGGTGCCGTGCTCGGTGGCCGCTTCGGTGACCGAGCCGTGCCGCGCGACCGGCTGCCGTCTTTTCCCGGCAGTCCGGCCAGCTTTGCCAGCTCGTCCACGCGCACGGAGACCCGCTCCCCGTGCCGATGACGAGAACCCCCCTTTCGAACCGGACACACAGCCGGGCCGCCCAGGGGCGGGCGGTCCACCGGACGAGAGGGAAAAACCCATGAGTTCCGTTCTGCGCCCGCCTGGTTCAGGGCAGGATCCGCTGTTCGCCGACCACTACCGGCCCATCTCCTCGCACCTGGCGATCACTCCGCCGGTGAGCGTGGTGATCCCCGCCATGAACGAGGCGGAGAACCTGCCCTACGTCTTCAAGTCGCTGCCGCACTGGATACACGAGGTCGTGCTGGTCGACGGCAACTCCACGGACGACACCGTGGACGTGGCGCGTTCGCTGTGGCCGGAGGTCCGGGTGGTCGAACAGCGGGGCCGGGGCAAGGGGGATGCCCTGATCACCGGGTTCGAGGCCTGCACCGGCGACATCATCGTGATGGTCGACGCGGACGGCTCGGCCGACGGCAACGAGATCGTGTCGTACGTCTCCGCGCTGGTCTCCGGCGCCGACTTCGCCAAGGGCTCCCGGTTCGCCAACGGCGGCGGCACGGACGACATGACCTTCGTCCGCAAGCTGGGCAACTGGGCGCTGTGCACCATCGTCAACCGCAAGTTCGGCGCCCGCTACACCGACCTGTGCTACGGCTACAACGCCTTCTGGCGGCACTGCCTCGACAAGATCGACCTCGACTGCACCGGCTTCGAGGTCGAGACGCTGATGAACATCAGAGTGGTCAAGGCGGGACTGAAGGTGCAGGAGATCCCCAGCCACGAGTACCTCCGCATCCACGGCGCCAGCAACCTGCGTGCCGTACGGGACGGGATACGGGTGCTCAGGGTCATCCTCGGGGAACGCTCCAACCGGCGCGAACTGCGCCGCCAGGAACGCCCCTCCCCGCTGCTCGACACGGTCCGGGGAGAGCTGTCGTGAGAGACGAGCCGGGGGACGGCCCCGGGGACCCCGGTGTCTCCGTCGTGATCTGCGTGTACACCGAGGACCGCTGGGAGGACATCCTCGCGGCGGTCGCCTCGGTGCGCGCCCAGTCGTATCCGGCCCTGGAGACGCTCCTGGTGGTGGACCACAACCCGGCCCTGCACGGCCGGCTGGAGCGCGAGTACAAGGAGACGGACGGCGTCCGGGTGCTGGCCAACGCCGGTCCGCGCGGGCTGTCCGCCGGCCGCAACACCGGCATCGCCGCCTCCCGCGGCGAGGTGATCGCCTTCCTGGACGACGACGCCGTCGCCGAACGGGACTGGCTGCGCCGCTTCGCCGAGGGGTACGCCGACCCGCGCGTGATGGCGGTCGGCGGCCGTACCGAGCCGGTCTGGGCGTCCGGCCGGCGGCCCGCCTGGTTCCCGGCGGAGTTCGACTGGGTGGTGGGCTGCACCTACACGGGGCTGCCGCCGGGCCGGGTGCGGGTCCGCAACGTCCTCGGCGGCAACGCCTCCTTCCGCCGTACGGCCTTCACGGCGGCGGGCGGCTTCGCCACCGGCATCGGCCGCGACGGCGACCGCCGCCCGCTGGGCTGCGAGGAGACGGAGCTGTGCATCCGCCTCACCCGGGCCCGGCCCGACGCCGTCCTGCTCATCGACGACCGCGCGGTCATCCACCACCGGGTGCCCGCACCCCGCGAGCGCTTCGGCTACTTCCGCGCCCGTACCTACGCCGAGGGCCTGTCCAAGGCCCTGGTGGCCAGGAGCGTCGGCGCGGACAAGGGCCTGGAGTCCGAACGCCGCTACACCACCCGGGTGCTGCCCGCCGGGATCGCCCGGGGACTTCGGGACGCCCTGCTCGGCCGCCCGGGCGGCGCGGGCCGCGCGGCCGCGATCGTCACGGGCGTGCTGAGCGCCGCCGGCGGATACGCCCTCGGCACCCTGCGCGCCCGGCACGGCGGTACGACGTTCACGGCACCGCCGATCCCCGGTGACCCCGGCCCGGCGAGCGCCGCCGCCGGTCCCGTGAGCGGCCTCGACGATCCCGCGGATGCCGACGCCGGACCCGGGAGGCAGCCGTGAGCGACACGCCCGTACCCATCCTCATGTACCACTCGGTCGCGATCGCGCCCAACGCCGCCACCCGGGCCCTGTCGGTCGCGCCGGAGGCGTTCGCGGAGCAGCTGGCGGTCATCGGCGAGGTGGGGCTGACCCCCGTCACCACCGCCGATCTCGCCGCGCACTGGCGGTCCGGCCGCCCGCTGCCCGCCCGGCCGGTGCTGATCACCTTCGACGACGGCTACGAGGGCGTGCACCGGCATGCCCTGCCCGTGCTCGCCGAGCACGGCTTCCCGGCCACCCTGTTCGTCTCCACCGGCTGGCTCCGCGGCGGGTACGACACCGGAGGCGGCCTCGACACCATGCTCGACTGGCGGCAGGTGCGCGAACTGGCCGCCGCCGGGGTCGAGATCGGCGGCCACAGCCACACCCATCCGCAGCTCGACCAGCTCCCCGACGACGCGCTGCGCACCGAGCTGACCCGCTGCACCGAGATCGTCACCGAGGAACTCGGCGTCCGCCCGGTGTCGTTCGCCTACCCGTACGGCTACTCCAGCCGCCGGGTCCGCCGAGCGGTGCGCGCGGCCGGGTACGACCAGGCACTCGCCGTCGGCAACGACCTCGCCGACCGCCGCCAGGGGCCGTACGCGCTGCGGCGGGTCACCGTGCGCCGCAGCACGGGCGCGGCGGAGTTCGAGCGGCTGCTGCACGGCCGCGCCCTCGCCCGTGACTTCGCCAGGGACCGTGCCCTCACCCAGGGGTACGCCCTCGTCCGCAGAGCCCGCCAGGTCCGCCGGAAGGCCATCCGTACCCGTGTCTGACACGACCACCACGACCGAGACCGACGCGCCCTGCGCCAGGACGTCCGAGCAGGCGGGCCGGGCCCCGGGCGGCAGCCCGCTGTTCCGCAACGCCTACGCGCTGATGCTCAACACCGGCATCTCCGCCGTCCTCGGACTGGGCTTCTGGCTGGCCGCGGCCCGCTACTACACCGAGTCGGCGGTCGGGCAGGGCTCGGCCGCCATCGCCGCGATGAAGCTGCTCGCCGGGCTGACCGCGGTGACCCTGACCGGCGCGCTGGCCCGCTTCATCCCGGTCTCCGGCGCGCGCACCGGACGGCTCGTCGTGCTGACGTACGCGGGCAGTTCACTGGTGGTCGCGGTGGCCGCCGGGGTGTTCCTGCTGACCCTGGACGCCTGGGGGCCGTCGTACCGCTTCCTGCACGGGACCCTCAACGGGCTCGGCTTCGTCGTGGCCGTCGCCGCCTGGAACGTGCTCACCCTCCAGGACGGGGTGCTGACCGGGCTGCGCAGCGCGCCCTGGGTGCCGGTCGGCAACACCGTGTTCTCGGCGGTGAAGCTGGGCCTGCTCGCCGCGTTCGCCGTGGCGATCCCGACCGCCGGTGTCTTCGTGTCCTGGGTCGCCGCCATCGCCACCTCCGTGCTGCCGCTCGGCTGGCTGGTGTTCCGCCGGCTGGTGCCCCGGCACGTCAGGGCCACCGAGGGGCGGGCGAGACCGCCGACGCCGCGGGAGATCGGGCGGTTCCTGGCCGGGGACTACACCGGCTCGCTGTTCTCGCTGGCCGTGGTCTACCTGGTCCCGGTGATCATCGCCTCGCAGGTCAGCGCGGAGCAGAACGCCTACTTCTACATCACCACCACCATCGGCGGCACCACCAACCTCCTCGCGATCAACATGGGTGCCTCGCTCACCGTCGAGGGCGCGCACGACCCGGCACGGCTGGCCGCCGACACCCGTGCCGCGCTGAAGCGGATGTTCCGGATCATGCTGCCGATCTCGGCGCTGCTGTTCCTCGGCGCGCCCTGGATCCTCGGCGTGTTCGGCCCGGGCTACGCGGCGGCGGCCACCCCCTTGCTGCGCTGGTTCGCGGTCGGCGCGCTGCTGCGGGTGGTCATGGAGACCTGCTTCGCGGTGCTGCGCGCGCAGAGCCGTACCGCCGGACTGGCCTGGATGCAGGGCCTGTTGTGTGCGCTGGTGCTCGGTCTGACGCTGCTGTTGCTGCCCCGGATGGGGCTGACCGGCGCGGGCGTCGCCGAGATGTCCAGCCTCGCGGTGATCGTCGCGATCACCGCGCCCAGGCTGTGGCGGACCGTCCGGTCGGCTCCCGTCGGCGTGCCGGAGACGGCGGCACCCGACGGGGACCTGGCCGATCTGGGGACGCGCGAGGTCGCGGCCGCGGCGGCTCCGGCCCGCCGGCCCGGACCGGCCTGGGCGCTGGACTCCGACACCGTCGCGCTCGGCGTCCAGGTGGACTTCGACCATCAGGAACGGCGCCCGGACGTCCGGCCGGGCCCCGGCACCCCGCCCGCGGGCACCCGGCTGCCGCTGGAGCAGCCGGCCCGGAAGACCGCCCAGGGCCCGTCGGCGCGCGTCCGGCTGCTGCCCACCCGTTCCGGGGTCGTCCTCGGCTGTCTGCTGATCGCCGCGCTGCTGCTGTACTGGGTGCCCGCGCTGCGGCTCGGCGAGGCCGACCTGGACCGGATGGGCGGGCTCGGTCTGGTCTCGGTGCTGCCGCTGCCGACCCTGGTCGGGGCCGCGCTGCTGATCACCGTGTTCGCCGGGCTGCTCCGGCTGCGCCGCGAGCACCGGGCGCTGCTGCTGCTCACCCTGCTGGCCACGGTGGTGTCCCTGCACGCGCTGCCCGCCGTGATCGAGACCGAGCCGCGGTTCCCCACGGCCTGGCAGCACCTGGGCTTTCTCGACTACATCGACCGCACCGGCTCCGCCGTACCGGACCTGGACGCCCGCTGGAGCTGGCCGGGCTTCTTCGCGGTGACCGCGTTCGTCGGCCGGGCGTGCGGGGTCACCGACTTCACCGAGGTCATCCGCTGGTGGCCGACGGCCGTGCAACTCGCCTACTTGGCCCCGATGTTCCTGCTCACCCGTGCGCTGCGGGCGAGCTGGCGGGCGAAGTGGACCGGTGTCTGGATCTTCGTGCTGTGCGGCTGGGTGGGGCAGGACTACTTCTCCCCGCAGGGCTTCACCTACCTCCTGTATCTGGCCTTCGTGGCGATCCTGCTGGTCTGGTTCCGCCCGCCGCGGGTCATCTGGACGAAGGCGCGGCCCGGCGAGGCCGAGGTGCGGCCCGCCGACCGCCGGCAGCGGGCCGTGCTGCTGCTGGTCCTGATCGCCCTGTACGCGGCGACCGTCCCGGCGCACCAGCTCACCCCGTTCGTGATGCTGGGCGTGCTGGCGGCGCTCGTCCTGCTCGGCCGGTCCGAACTGCGCGGGTTGCCCCTGCTGTTCGCGGTGCTGGTCGCGGTCTGGGTCGGCTTCATGGCCGAGCCGTACTGGTCCGGGCACTTCGACGACCTGTTCGGCGGGGTCGGCGGGGTGGGCAGCAATGTCTCCACCTCCGTCTCCGGCCGGATCCAGGGCGGGAGTCCGACCCACAAGCTGGTGCTGTACACCCGGGTGCTGCTGGCCGGCTCGCTGCTGGCCTGCGCCTGCTGGGGCTGGTGGCGGCGCCGGCTGCACCGGTACCGGGATCGCTCGCTGCTGGTGCTGACGTTCGTGCCGTTCCTCGGTTTCGGGATGCAGTCGTACGGCGGTGAGATGGCGCTGCGGGTCTTCATGTTCGCGGTGCCCGGCGCGGCCCTGCTCGCCGCCCTCGCCCTCTTCCCGCGCGCCGGTGACACCGCCGGGGAACGCGCCGGGGGGCGGCGGAACCTCGCCCCGCTGGCGGCGCTGCTCGCCGGGCTGCTGCTGATGGGCGGGTTCCTGGTGGCCCGCTGGGGCAACGAGCCGTTCGAGCGGACCCGGCCCGGCGAGGTCGCGGCGATGGACTGGGTGTACGCCCACGACCGGCCGACGGTACGGCTGCTGTGGCTGACCCAGGACACCGTCAACGACGTGACGCCGGCGCTGCCGTGGGGCGCGCGGGACATGGAGCGGGTGGACTATGTGCCCACGCTCGCCCCGGCCGACCCGGTGCTGGTGTCGGGCCTGGTCAAGGCGTTGAAGGAGGCGGGTCCGAACTCGTATCTGATGATCAACCGCAGTCAGGTGACGTATCTCGAGCTGGACGCCGGCTACCCGGCGTCCTGGGAGCCGCGGCTGGTGGGGAACCTGGACGGGCGGCGGGAGCTGACGAAGGTCTTCGCCGACGCCGACGTCACGGTGTACGCGCTGCGCGAGCGGCCGTCGGGGGCGATGCCGAAGCCGGACCCCGGGCCGGTCGGGCCGCTGGTGACCTGGACGCCCTGGTCGGTGGTCGGCGCGCTGGCCGCGGTGGCGCTGGTCCTGCTGCTGGCCGCCCGCGAGCTGGCCCGGGTGGCGCTCCGGCCGGGCGTGCGCCGGCTGCGGCTGCTCCAGTCGGGGTTCTGGTTCTCGCTGCCGCTGCTGGCGGTGGTCCTGGCCTCGCTGGTGCAGCGGTTCGTGACGCTGAAGTGAGGTGGCCTGGCGGCTGTGCCTAGCGGCCGAGCCACTTCACCTCGTAGGCGTCCAGGTCGACGCGTCTGCCGTCGACCTGGGCGCTGATCGTGCGGTTCCGGGTGTTGACCACCAGGACGGCCCTGTCGTCGGCGAGGACGCGGACATCGGGGATGTCGTCGGCGGCGACGGACACGGGCGTGTAGCGGGTGCCCGGCGGGAACGCCTTGGCGAACCGGGAGACCAGGTCGTACAGGGGCAGCGGCCGGCCCCCGGCGGAGCCGTCGGTCGGGGTCCACAGACAGCCGGCGCAGCCGGTGCCGCCGCGCTCCTCCGGGTTCCAGTAAAAGCCGGAGTCCGCGCCGCCCTTGACCATGGCGATCATCCCGGTGGCCTGCACCGCGACCCGGTGCGGCTCGGTCCAGCCGGTGCGGTCGCCGTCGCCGTCGCCGGGCTCGACGTAGTACTCGGCCCACCACAGCGGCAGGCCGTGGGTCTGCCGCCGTACCCACGCGCCGACGGCCGTCAGCTTGTCGGTCGCCGCGAACTCGTCGGGCAGCAGCGCGTCGTCGCGGGTGTAGCTGGAGCCGTCGACGACCGTGAAGTCGGCGCCCGCCTTGTGCGCGTTCCAGTAGGAGAAGGCGTCCAGCACCCGCCGGTCCATGGCGCCCCAGGGTCCCCGCACCGCGGTGGAGGCGTTCTCGTCGCCCGGGCGGACGCTGTCCATCACCAGGTAGGGTCCGCCGACCATGATGTTCCGGTCGACCTTCTTCAGCGCGCGGTACACGAGGTTGTACAGCCGGGTGTAACCCTCGTAGTCCCAGCGGGACTCGGCGTCGTTCCAGAAGCCCTTGAACTCGTTCCAGACGATGAAGTGCCGGACGTCCGGGTAGCGCCGGGCGACCGTGGCGGCGAGGTCGGCGAAGTCCTGGTAGTGGCCGGGGGCGGGGGCCCGCTCCAGGGCGGACCGGCTCCAGTCGGTGGTGCCGGCGGCGGCCTTCCCGCCCTTCATCCAGTCCGGGGAGCAGCACAGGGTGATCACCGGGGTGCCGCCGGAGGCGCGGACGAAGCCGATCCGCCGGTCCAGCGCGCCGAAGTCGTAGTGTCCCGGGGCGGGTTCGGGGTTGTCGGCACCCCAACCCATGATGTGCTGGTTCTGCGCCAGGCCGCCGCCCTCGCCGAGCAGCCGCCGCACCCGGCCGGTGGCCGCCGCCGCGCCCTCGTCGGCGCTGTACTGGGTGTGGGTGAAACCCCAGCCGACGGACGGCGCCGTCGCGGCCGCGGGCTTGCCGGAACCGCCGGAGCGCGTGCCCACCAGGGTCACCACCAGGGCCAGCAGGACCGCACCCGCGCCGAGCACCGTGGCGAGCCGCCGCCACCGGGCATCCGATTTCCCCCCATGACATCCCATCGGGGACAACAGTAGAGGCGGAACGGCCGGCTCGGGGGGGTCTTGGGAAGAGCGGAAGAACAGCGCACCCGCGCGAAATGCCGTGCGTACGGCACACCCGTGACAGATCATGGCCCCATGTCTGCGAACCCACACGAAGCGCTGCCGATCCGGCTCACCGTCGATGACTCCGACTCGCCCTCCGACGTCGTCGACGCGCTGTTCCTCGGCCGCTTCGCGACGGGCGAGCAGCCGTACTCGCACGCCGCGAACATCGACCGCGTACGCTCCGGCGCGACCCTGCTGCCGGACGGCGCCCGGGTGCTGCGGGTCGCCCGTGACGACGACCGCAGCGCCACCCTCGCCGAGGGCGACGGCTGGACCCTGCTGGTCTCCCGCTGGAACCGCGGCGCGGACGTCACGGTCACCGCGACCAGCGCCGAGCTGGCGAAGCGGGTCCTGGACCAGGCCACGGACGGCGCGGCCGACGAGCCCGAGCCGCAGCCGGAGAACGTGACGATGGGGTTCTGGTACGTCTCCCCGCGGCGCGGCCCGTACCGCACCACCCGTCAGATCGCGGCGGGCACCTGGGAGGAGATCCGACCCAACTACACGGCGCCGGTGGCGGAGGCGATGGACCGCCTGATGAAGACGACCCCGGAGGACATCGCCGGCCGGCTGCTGCTGCTCCACGGCCCGCCCGGCACCGGCAAGACCTCGGCGCTGCGCACCCTCGCCCGCTCCTGGCGGGACTGGTGCCAGGTCGACTGCGTCCTCGATCCGGAGCGGCTCTTCTCCGACGTCGGCTATCTGATGGACATCGCGATCGGCGAGGAGGACGGCGCCGGCAAGGGCCGCTGGCGTCTGCTGCTGCTGGAGGACTGCGACGAGCTGATCCGCGGCGAGGCCAAGCACACGGCGGGCCAGGCCCTGTCCCGGCTGCTGAACCTCACCGACGGCCTGCTGGGCCAGGGCCGCAACGTCCTGGTCGGGGTCACCACCAACGAGGACCTGGAGCGGCTGCACCCGGCGGTGGTCCGCCCCGGCCGCTGTCTGGCCCGGATCGAGGTGGGCCCGCTGACCCGCCCCGAGGCGGTGAACTGGCTGGGCACCGAGACCGGTGTCGGCCGGGACGGCGCCACCCTCGCCGAGTTGTACGCGCTGCGCCGGGGCTCGGCGCCGACCTCGGTGCCGGGGGCCCGGGAGGGCGCGGACGCGGGCCTGTACCTGTAGTGCTTTCATGAGGGTATGACCCTGTTCGTGGGCACGTCGGGGTGGCAGTACAAGGACTGGCGGGACCTCGTCTACCCGGCCGGGGTCCCGGCGCGGCTGTGGCTGGAGGAGTACACCCGGCTCTTCGCGACGGTGGAGATCAACAACGCGTTCTACCGGCTGCCGTCGTACGACACCTTCACCACCTGGCGGGAGCGGGTCCCGGCGGACTTCGTGGTCGCGGTCAAGGCGAGCCGCTATCTGACCCATATCAAGCGCCTGAAGGAGCCCGAGGAGCCGGTGCACCGGCTGATGAGCCACGCGGCGGGTCTCGGTGACCGGCTGGGCCCGGTCCTGCTCCAGCTGCCGCCGACGCTGCGCGCCGACCCCGCGCTGCTGGACACCTGCCTGGCCTGCTTCCCGCCCGGCACCCGGGTCGCGGTCGAGCCCCGCCACGAGTCGTGGTGGACTGCCGAGGTGCGCGAGGTGCTCGAACTGCGGGGTGCGGCGCTGTGCTGGGCGGATGTCCTGGCCCGTCCGGTCACCCCGCTGTGGCGCACCACCGGCTGGGGCTACGTGCGCTTCCACCAGGGGCGCGCCCGGCCCTGGCCGCGCTACGGCCGCCGGTCCCTGGAGACCTGGGTGGACCGCATCGCCACGACCTGGCCGGACGGGGCGGACGTGTACGCGTACTTCAACAACGACCCGGGCGGGGCGGCGGTGCAGGACGCGGTGGTGTTCGGCCGGGCGGCCCGGCGGGCGGGCCTGCCGGTGACCCGCTTCCCGGAACCGGTACGGCACGGGTGACTCCGCTACGCCGCTCGGTACGGCCCGGCTGACTCCGCTGCACCGCACCGCGCGGCCCGGGTGACTCCGCTGCACCGCTCGGTACGGCCCGGCTGACTCCGCTGCACCGCACCGCGCGTCCTGGGCGACTCCGCTGTGCCGCTCCGCGCGGCTCGGCCGCTTCGAAAAGCCTCTACTCCTCGTAGGCCGCCCGCAGGGCGTCCCGCACCGCGGCCGACGCCTCCTCCTCCGCCAGCCCCAGCCGCCGTACCCGGTCGGCATAGGCCTGAGCGGCCAGGGACGCCTCGCGGGCCGCGGCCGAGCCGGCGGCGGCCACATAGGTGCCGTGCCGGCCCCGGGTCTCGATCACCCCGTCGCCCTCCAGTGCCCGGTACGCCTTGGCCACCGTGTTCACCGCGAGCCCCAGGGACTCGGCCAGCCCCCGCACGGTGGGCAGCCGGTAGCCCACCGGCAGCGCCCCGGACCGCGCCTGCTCGGAAATCTGCGCCCGCACCTGCTCGTACGGCGGCGCGCTGTCATCGATGCGGATCTTCAGGCTCACGGGGCGATTGTCGCGCACCGCGCGGAAAATGGGAGGCAGCCACCGCACACCGCCCCGTACGGTGCCTGCTCATGACAGTGATCGTGCGCGACCTGCGCCCCGCCGACCGCGCGGACGTCGAGACTTTCGCCCGGGTACGGCATCTCGCACTGCCGTACATCCTGTGGACCCCGGACGCCATCCTGCACCACCTCAGTCACACCCCGCCCGAGGCCCGGCACCGGTCGCTGGTCGCGGAGGAGGACGGCGAGGTGATCGGCACCGCGCAAGTGAGCCTCGCGTACGACAGCCCGGAACCGGGGCAGGGGCTGCTCAACATCTATGTGCACCCGGAGCGCACCGGGCGCGGCGCGGGCGGGCTGCTGGTGCGCGCGGCCGAGGAGCACCTGGCCGCGCACGGGGCGACGAAGCTGTTCGCGTGGCTGCTGGACGCGCCGGACAACCGGGCCTTCGCCGAGCGCCGCGGCTATCGCGCGGGCCGCTCCGCCCACTTCCTCCGGCTGGACCTGACGGCGGCCGAGCTGCCGCCGCTGCCCGCTCTGCCGTCCGGCGTCGAGCTGCGCACGGCGGCCGACTTCGCGGCCGATCCGCGCCCGCTGTTCGAGCTGGACGGGGAGACGACGGCCGACGAACCGAGCGATGTGGACGCCGAGTTCAGCGACTACCAGGCCTGGCTCACCATGACCTGGGGGCACCCGCTGCTGGACCGGGAGCTGACCACGGTGGTGCTGGCCGACGGCCGCCCCGCCGCCTTCAGCGTGGCCTACACCGACGGCGGCACCCGGTACCTGACCGCGATGACCGGCACGGCCCGCCGCCACCGGGGGCGCGGCCTGGCCACGCTCGCCAAGACGGCCGCCCTGCACCGCGCCCGCGCCGCCGGGCACACGGTCGCCCTCACCGGGAACGACACCGGCAACGGCCCCATGCTCGCGATCAACCGCCGGCTCGGCTACGAGATCTGCGCCACGGAGGTGCGCTATGTCCGCGAACTCGGCTGAGGCGCCGGGGCGGTTGGAGGTCGTACTGGTCAAGGCGGGCCGTACGAAGATCCGTTACCCGGCCGAGCTGCTCGGCGACGACGGCAACCGGATCGCCGTACGAGCGCCCTGGGCGGGCTCCGGAGTGCGCGACTTCGGCTTCGTGCGCTTCGAGCCGGGCGATGTGTTCACCGAGTACTACTGGCGGGACCGCTGGTATTCGGTGAAGGAGGTCCGTGGCCCGGGCGGCGCGGTGAAGGGCTGGTACTGCGACATCACCCGGCCCGCGGTGCGCACCGGTGCGGAGCTGGTGGTCGAGGACCTCGACCTGGACCTGTGGCGCTCCGGCGACGGCGGGGACGTACGGCGCCTGGACGAGGACGAGTTCGCCGAGAGCGGTCTGGCGGACACCGACCCGGAGGCGGCGTCCGCCGCGCTGGCCGCCCTGGCGGAGCTGGAGGCGCTGGCCCGCCGGGACGGTTTCGGACAGTTGCTGGCCTGACCGCCCCCGCCGGTCCCGGCGGGGGCGGGGGCGGCTCAGACCAGCGCCACCACCGCGTACCGCTCGTCGTGCACGGCCTTCCCCCACAGCAGCGGGTCTCCGGAGAGCGGCTCCACGCGCACGTCCGCCGCCAGCGGCGCCAGCAGGGCGGTGAGCCGGGCGGCGGGTATGCCGACCGGGTGCACGCTGCCCCACACGCCCTCCACCAGGACGAAGCGGCCGCCCGGCCGCAGCAGGGTGCGCCAGTGCCGCAGGACGGCCGCCGGGTCGGGCAGTGTCCACAGCACATGCCGGACGAGGACGACGTCATGGGCCCGCTGTGCCACCGGCGGGCTCGCGGCGTCTCCGCGCAGCACCGTCGCCCCGTGCCCCGCGAGCTTGGCGCGGGCCCGCTCGACCATCGCCGGGGAGGAGTCGACGGCCGTCACCCGGTGTCCCTGGCCGAGCGCGAGGAGCGACAGACTGCCGGTGCCGCAGCCCAGGTCGAGGAGGTCGGCGGGCTGCCCGGGCAGCCAGGAGCGGAGCCGGGCCGCCCAGGCCGCGCGGACACCGGGGTCGCGCAGGCCGTGGTCCGGCTCGTCGTCGAAGGCGGCGGCCTCGGCGTCCCAGTCGATCGCGGCGTCCGGCCGGATCGTGCTGTCGTTGGCGTTCGTCATGCGCCAAGAGTGACACCCGCCACTGACAACCCGGCACCGATGAGGAACTCTCGCCGAAAGCGTCTACCTCCGTGACAACGCGGAACACGGTAGACACTGAAGGAGGCAGCCATGCGCCGTATGACCGTGCAGAAGCCCCTGAAGAGGACGGACCGCCGCCGTGCCCGCGAGGAGGCGGACGAGAGCCCTGCGGGACGTCCCGAGGTCCGCAAGGACATCGCGCGCACCTGGTGGCCCGACGGCTGACCCGGCCGGACCGCCGGAGTCTCAGCCCAGCAGTTTGCGGTAGTGGATCCGGTCGTAGGGCCCGTCGACCCGGCGTTCCACGACCTCGTACCCGTACTTCGGGTAGATCTTCTGGTTCTCCCACATCATCGCGTTCGTATACAGCCTGATCTCGCCGAGCCCCAGCTCACGCGCGCGTGCGTCGACGAAGTGCAGCAGCCGCCGTCCGACGCCCGTGCCGTGGGCCTGCGGCCGGACGGCGATGCTGTCCAGGAAGAGATGGCCGGGGAACGCGTCGATCACCACCAGTCCGTCGACGGGGTCCCCGGTGACGTACACCCTGCCCGCGGCGACGTCGGCGGTGTGGTCCGCCTCCATGGGCTGCGGCACCACACCGATGCGCGCGATGTAGGGGTGGTAGGCCAGGTCCGTGACCTCTTTCACGGCCGGGACATCGGCGGCGACGGCGATCCGGACGTGCTCCGGCCCTGTGGTGATCATGCGGTGCAGGCTATCCGCCTGAACGCAGTCTGAGTACTCCCTTAAGGGGACCATAAAGATCTCCACCACCGGCCCCCAGCAGGGGATTTCACGGTTTCCTGGAACTGCTCAGGGCCTGTCCGGCGGCTCAGGTCGGACAGGCCCCGGCGACGGTCAGCTGAGGGCCGACGCGCAGCTGGTGGCGGTGGCGTGGGCGGGGTCGAGCGCGTTGGCCACCTCGTGGAAGGCGATCCGGTCGAACAGGCCGATGGCCACGTGTTCGGAGAGGTCGAGCGGGCAGAGGTCCTGGAGCAGGACGTTGCGGACGCCGGAGCCGCTCAGGTACTGGCTCTGCCAGGGGGTGGCCACCTCGTCGTACTTGGTGGCGATGACCGTGTAGTGGACTCCGGGGACGGTGTCGCCGTCGGCGTTGAGCTTGGTGAGGAAGGCGGAGCCGGGGATCTGGTCGGCGAGGCCGGGGGTGGTGGCCTTGACCAGGTCGGTGGCTCCGGGGAAGTACGGCAGCAGGTTGGTGAGTCCGCTCAGCGAGGCGCCGTGGTTGTCGGGGGCGATGCCGACGAGCGCGTTGACCTTGGCGGCTCCGCCGAGGAACCTCAGGTAGTAGCGGGGCATCATGCCACCCTGGGAGTGCCCGACCAGGTCGGCCTTGGCGGCGCCGGTCGCGCTGAGCACCTTGTCGACATAGGCGGACAGCTGGCCGGCCGACTGGTCGATGGGGCCGAGGCCGTAGAAGACGGGGACGCCGGAGAGTTGGCCGTAGTCCACGGAGTAGACGCAGTATCCGCGGTGCTCCAGGTAGGGGGCGAGGGAGAGCCAGTTGTCGACGGAGTTGCCGAGGGTGCCGTGGACCAGGATCACGGGCCGGGGGTGGTCCGCGGAGGGCTTGCAGGAGAAGTCGTTCCAGCCGGTGCTCGGCGCCGTGTCGGCGTGGGCGGCGGCAGCGGGTACGGCGGCGACGGCTGCGGTCAGCAGCAGCGCGGCCAGGGGTCTGAGCACTCGCTTCCAGGGCAGCATCGTGTGATCTCCTTGCGGCTCAAGGGAGGTGCGACGGCCTAACCCTGTGATCCGGATCACGAGGATGCTGTTCACTCGTCAAGTTACGGGCGAGTAGTGCAGATGTGAAGTTACGCGCCAGTAAAAACTTCCAGTGGTAACCACCAGCCCATTCCGCACCCCCGCCACTCCCCGACGGAGCATCACCGGGCAGGCTGGATCGGACTATACGGTGCAATTCACACCAAACCGCCCCACCACGGCGATATCGGTGACCGTGGCCCCGTCGGGCGCCGGCCGCGTCAGGCCGCCAGCGTGCCCGGGATCACCGCCCGCGGACCGAACCTGGCCCGGGCGCGGTCCGCGACCTCCTCGATACGGC
Organism: Streptomyces sp. NPDC031418; assembly: GCF_055581605.1. Taxonomy (NCBI): domain Bacteria; kingdom Bacillati; phylum Actinomycetota; class Actinomycetes; order Kitasatosporales; family Streptomycetaceae; genus Streptomyces; species Streptomyces sp. NPDC031418. The sequence goes on along the minus strand of NZ_JBVIJC010000002.1, from coordinate 58,864 downwards.
GGGCGTTCTCGTCCACGGGGTCGAAGGTGAGCTGGTGGGAGGCCTGGGCGGCGGGGGTCAGCCCCTCGGCACGCAGGGTCAGGGCGCGTACCCGGGCGCGTTGCAGACCGAGCGCCTCGTACATGCCGTAGGCCGCCCGGGTCAGGGCCGCCGAGTGCGCGGTCGGCTCCTTCAAGGTGCGGCTGCGCGGCGTGGCGGACCTGTCGGCATAGCGCACGGTGAGGGTCAGGGTGCGGCAGACCTGCTCCATCGCGCGCAGCCGGGCGCCGAGTTCCTCGGCGGCCGACAGCAGCGCACGGCGGTGCCGGCCGGAGTCCAGCTCGTCGATGCCGAAGGTGCGTTCGGCCGACAGCGAGCGCGAGACGGCGTTCGGCACGACCCGCCCCCGGTCGATGCCGCTCGCCTTCTCGCGCAGCTCGCGGGCCGCCTTCGCACCGATCAGCCGCTGGAGCGTGGACGGCGGCGCGGCGGCCACCAGGCCCAGGGTGTCCAGGCCGTACTCCGCGAGGGTGCGGGCGGTCGCCGCGCCGACGCCGGGCAGCGCGGCGACCGGCCGCCCGGCGAGGAACTCCGCGGCGCCCGCCGGATCCCCGGGCACGGCACAGGTCACCCCGGGCCGGGCGTCCCGCAGCGCCACACGGGCCAGCATCGGCCCCGGACCGGCGCCGATCGCACAGTCGACGCCGTACCGTGCGAGCGCGCGCACCCGGATCACCGAGGCCAGTTCCACCGCGCTGCGCCCGAAGTACCGCTCGGCGCCCCGGAGATCGGCCAGCGCCCCGTCCGGCGGCAGCGCCTCGACGACCGGGGTGAACTCCTCCAGCAGCCCGAGCAGTCCGGGCAGGGCCGCCTCGTACATCGGCGGCAGCTGGAAACGTACGCAGAGAATGGTCATCCCGCACTCCCCGGACTCTGGTGCCACAACTTCCGTATCGCCGCAGGCCCTTGCGCGGCCTCCGGTCCCGCGGGGCGCAGATCGGCCCACGGATGCATCTCGTATCCGGTGGGCAGCTGGATCCGCCGCCCGCCGGTCGGGTCCTCGCCCGCCCCCCGCGCCACGGGCTCCGCGAGCCGCGCCGCCACCTCGTCCAGGCCGCCCTCGGCGCGCAGTTCGACCAGCTCGGCGAGGTTCCAGGCGGCGGACCCCACCACGCTCAGGCTGCGCGGCCCGCGCCGCTGCACCACGCCCCGCACCAGCAGCAGCCACGAGTGGAAGACGGTGTAGGCGCACGCGTCGTGCGAGTCGTCGAAGAACGCCAGGTCGACCAGGCCCGTGCCGTCGTCCAGCGTGGAGAAGACGACCCGCTTGCCGGACCGGATCGGCGGCGTCTGGGTGGCCGCCTTGGCGCCCGCGACCAGCACGGTCTCGCCGTTGCGGGCCTCTCGCAGCCGCCGCGCGGACACCACGCCCAGCTCCTTCAGGAACTCCTGGTGGTCGTCCATCAGATTGCGCGAGGCGTCCATGGACAGCACACCCAGCTCGGCGCTGAGCCGTTCCGCCGACGTCAGGTCGGGCAGCCCCGCCGACGCGGTCCTGCGTCCGCCGGCGAGCGGGAGCTGTCCCCCGCCGCCGCCCCGGGCGCCCCGGTGCAGCTCGGCCAGATGCAGTTGCAGATCCCGCCGGTTGGCACCGAAGGCGTCCAACGCACCCACCTGCGCCAGCCGTTGGGCCAGCGGCCGGCTGGGCCGCGCCCGCTCCCAGAAGTCCAGCAGCGAGGAGTACGGCTGTCCCTCCGCGATCCGCTTCGCCTCGGCCTCGCTGATGCCGTGCACGTCGGAGAGGGCGAGCCGCAGCCCCCACACCTTTCCCTCGGACACCAGTTCGATCCGGTGGGCGACCCCGGAGACATTGACATCCAGCGGCAGGATCGGCACCCCGCGCCGCCGTGCGTCCGCCAGCAGCAGCCGCTTCGGATACATCCCCGGGTCATGGGTGAGCAGCCCGGCGTAGAAGGCGGCCGGATGATGGGCCTTCAGCCAGGCCGACTGGTACGTGGGCACCGCGAAGGCGACGGCGTGCGCCTTGCAGAAGCCGTACGACCCGAAGGCCTCCACGATCTCCCAGGTCCGCCGGACGGTCTCCGCGTCGTACCCCCGGGCCGCCGCCCGCTGCGCGAACCACCCCTTGATCCGCGCCTGCGACTGCGGATCGGACAGCCCGCGCCGCACCTGGTCCGCCTCTCCCCGGCCGCATCCGGTCAGCACCGCGACGATGTCGATGACCTGCTCGTGGAAGACGACGACGCCGTACGTCCCGCGCAGCGCCTCCTCCAGGTCCGGGTGCGGATAGCGCACCGGTGCCCGCCCGTGCCGCGCCTCGATGAACGGCCGCACCATGTCCGCGGCGACGGGCCCGGGCCGGAACAGCGAGATGTCCACGACAAGATCGTGGAAGGTGCTCGGCTGGAGCCGCCCCACCAGGTCCCGCTGCCCCGGCGACTCGATCTGGAAGCACCCGAGCGTCTCGGTGGACCGGATCAGCCGGTAGGTCTCCGGGTCCCCCTCCGGCAGCGCGTCCAGGTCGACCCGCTCCCCCGTCGCCCGCTCCACCTCGGCGACCGCGTGCGCCATCGCCGACTGCATCCGCACACCCAGCACATCGAGCTTGAGCAGCCCGAGGTCCTCCACGTCCTCCTTGTCGAACTGCGACATCGGAAAGCCCTCACCGCTGGTCGGCACCACCGGCGTACGAGCCCGCAGCGAGCCGTCGGAGAGCAGCACCCCGCACGGGTGCATGGCGACCCCGCGGGGCAGCGCGTCCAGCGCCTCGACCAGTTCCCACAGCCGCCCGAACCGCCCCTTCTCCCCCGCCAGCCGCCTCAGCTCGGGCAGTTCCGCCAGCGCGGCCCGCGCGTCCCGGGCCCGGATGTGCGGAAAGGACTTGGCCACGCGATCGATCTCGGCCGGGTCCATGGACAGCGCGGCTCCCACGTCCCGGATGGCGTGCCGCACCCGATAGGTCTCCGGCATCGCGACGGTGGCGACCCGCTCCTCGCCGAACCGCCCGATGATCGCCCGGTACACCTCGAGCCGCCGCGCGGACTCCACATCGATGTCGATGTCGGGCAGCACCACGCGTTCCCTGGACAGGAAGCGCTCCATCAGCAGCCCGTGCGCCACCGGATCGGCGTGCGCGATGCCCAGCAGATGGTTGACGAGCGAGCCGGCCCCGGAGCCGCGGGCGGCCACCCGGATCCCCATCTCCCGTACGTCGTCCACCACCTGAGCGACCGTCAGGAAGTAGGAGGCGAAGCCGTGGTGGGCGATGATGTCCAGCTCGTGGTGCATCCGCTCCCAGTACTCCCGCCGGCCGCCGTACCCGAGCCGCACCATCCCCGCCACCGCCCGTGAGGCGAGTGCCCGCTGGGCGGAGCGCCGGCCGGCCCCCACCAGATGCGCCTCGGGGAAGTGCACGGCCCCGATCCCGAGGTCCGCCCCGGGATCGACCCGGCACTCCTCGGCCGTGGCCAGGGTCTGCTCCAGCAGCCGCCGGGCGACACCCCTGCCGTACCCGGCCGCCTCGACCACCCGCTCGGCCACCTCCGCCATCGCCGACGCGTCCTTCAGCCAGGCCTCGCCCGAATCCAGTTCCCCCCGGGGATCGACCGGCACCAGCCGCCGCGCGGCATCCAGCACATCGGCGACCGCGCCCATCCCGCGATCCGCGTACCGCACGGCGTTGCCGAGCACCGGCCGCACCCCCTGTTCGGCGGCGAGCCCGACCGTGCGGGCGGCGAGCCGGAGCGAGCCGGGCCCGGTCCCGGTACGCCCGTGCCACACGGCCTCCAGCCGCACCGCGTCCCCGTAGACCTCGCGCCAGGCCGTCAGCAGCGCAGCCGCCCGGTCGGGCCGCCCCGCCGCGAGGGCGCGGCCCACGTCGGAGCCGGGCCCGAGCAGCACGACGAGCCCCTCACCGCGGTGGTCCTCCCAGCCCAGCAGCGGGCTGCCCGGCCGTGCGTGCGCCGCGGTGACGAGCCGGCACAGCTCGGCCCAGCCACGGGCGCCGTCCCGGGCGAGAAAGGCCGCCCGGGGGGCCGACTCGTCGACGAAGGCCCCGCCCCGCACCGGCACCCGCCGGCGTACGGCCGCACGCTCCCCCACCGCGAGATCGACGCCGAAGACCGGCCGCACCCCGCTCCCGGCACAGGCCTTGGCAAAGCGCACCGCACCGGCGAGCGTGTCCCGGTCGGTGAGCGCGAGCACATCCATCCCCCGCTCCGAGGCACGCTCGACCAGCCGCTCCGGATGGGACGCCCCGTACCGCACGGAGAACCCGGAGACGGTGTGCAGATGCGCGAAGCCCGGCACACCCACCTCCCGAACCACTCTCGAACATCAGTTCACCCTCCCACCATACCCTCATTTCCGAACACCTGTACGACACCCGTCCAGCCCCGTCCCACCTGCGCAAACGCCCGTCCGCCCGGACCGTGAGGACATGACACAGCCGCCCCGCTCCGCCTTCCTGGCCGAACTGAAGGACGCCGTGACCCCGCGGGCCACCCTGCTCGTGATCGGGGTGATCGCGCTCCAGCTGCTCTTCATCACCTCCTACGTGGGCGCCCTGCACCACCCCAAGCCCACGGACATCCCCTTCGGCGTGGTGTCCCCGCAGCCGGCCCGGACGACAGCGAGCCTGAAGCAGCTGCCCGGCAGCCCCCTGGACCCCCGCGCCCTCCCGGACGAGGCGACGGCCCGCCACCGGATCCTGAACCGGGACATCGACGGCGCCCTGCTGGTCGACCCGACGGGCACCACGGACACCCTGCTGGTCGCGACGGGCGGCGGCACGGCCCTGGCCACCTCCCTCAAGACCCTCACCACCGCTCTGGAACACGCCCAGGGCCGAAGCCTGCGCACCGTGGACGTGGCCCCGGCCTCCCCCGCGGACTTCAACGGCCTCTCGTCCTTCTACCTGGTGGTCGGCTGGTGCGTGGGCGGTTATCTGTGCGCCTCGATCCTCGCGATCAGCACCGGCGCCCGCCCCACCAACCCGCACCGCGCGCTCATCAGACTCGGCGCGATGGCCCTGGTGGCGGTGGTCGGGGGCCTGGGCGGCGCGCTGATCGTGGGCCCGGTGCTGGGCGCCCTCCCGGGCGGCACCGCCGCGCTGTGGGGCCTGGGCGCGCTGATCACCTTCGCGGTGGGCGCGGCCACCCTCGCCCTCCAGGGACTCTTCGGCATCATCGGCATCGGGCTGGCGATCCTGCTGATCGTCATCCTGGGCAACCCGAGCGCGGGCGGCGCCTTCCCGCTGCCGCTGCTGCCCCCGTTCTGGCAGGCGATCGGCCCGGCGCTGCCGCCGGGCGCGGGCACCTGGGCGGCCCGCTCGATCGCCTACTTCCGGGGCAACGCGCTCGCCGACGCACTCCTGGTGCTGTCGGCATGGGCGGTCGCCGGCGTCGCGGTGACCCTCCTGGCAGCGGTCGTCCACGCACGGCGGGAAGGGGACGTGACAGGGAGCGTCCGCCCACAGCGGCCGGCGGAAACACCGGCGAGCAGCCGACACGACGGAGCCCCCGCACGTCGGACCGACAGCGGGGGCTCCGGAACACACGATCAGGGAAGCGTGACCCCGTAGTAGTTCAGCGCCTCGGTGACCGGCTGGAAGAACGTCGTCCCACCGGAGGTGCAGTCACCGCTGCCGCCGGAGGTCAGCCCATAGGCGACCGTACCCGCGTACAGCGGACCACCGCTGTCCCCGCCCTCGGCGCAGACGGTGGTCTGGATCAGCCCGGAGACGACGTCCCCGCTGCCGTAGTTGACGGTGGCGTTCAGCGCGGTGACCCGCCCGCTGTGCGTGCCCGTGGTGGACCCGCGCCGGTACACGGTCTGCCCCACGCTGGGCGTGGCCGCACTGGTGATGGACTGGCTGCCCACCGCACTCGGGTGCGAGATCGAGCTGTTGGTGTACCGCACCAGCGCGAAGTCGTTGCCCGGGAAGCTGTAGTCGACGTTGGTGCCCAGCACCGTGGTGTGACCGGAGTTGGAGTACCAGGTGGACGCCACCTGGCCACAGTGCCCGGCGGTGAGGAAGTAGTAGGTGCTGCCGCTGTGCACGTTGAAGCCGAGCGAGCACCGGTACTGTCCGCCGTAGATGGCGTCCCCGCCGCTGATCAGCTTGTTGAACGTGCCCGGGGTGTGCTTGATGGTGAGCGCGTCGGCACCGGCGCCCGCCTGCCGCTTGATCTTGGCGATCTCGGCCTGGGAGACGGTGCTGTCGACGGTGACGACGACACGGTGGGTCGTGCTGTCCACCGCCCATGCCGTGCCGGGTACGTCGGCCTGCCGGACGGCGTCGCTCGCCCTGGTGAGCTGGGTGGCGCTGAACGTGTGGGCGTCACTTGCGTTCGCGGTGGGGGCGGCGAACGCCGCGGCGGCCAGGAAACCGGTGGCCACGGCGACCAGCCGGGTCCGTCTTGCGGTGCCACCGCGGGGAGTGGTGCGCTTGATCCTCACTTTTCGTTCCCTCCAAGGGAAGTCGGGGGCCCGTGTGGGGTTCGGGGGCCCGTGAGGCGCAGCCAGGAACCGGCTCGGATTCCGAACACCCATGCCCCTGACAAGCGCTGAGGGGGAGTATTCGGCCGAACGGCCGGTAGGCACAAGAGCGCCTTTCGGCCGTTGGACTTTAAACCCCCTTTACGCAGGCACCCCTGACATCAGCTCGGCTCCCGCTCATTTCCCCTGTGTCTTCCCGCCGCCGACGCCTCCCGGGAATGTCCGGAAGTCGACCCTCCGGATACCCGGCCCGGTCAGACGAGGAGGTCCTTGTAGTAGAAGCTGGCCTTCTTGTCGGTCTGGCTGGTGCTTTCCTCGGAGCCGAAGCCGAGGAAGAGACGGGCGGCGGAGGGGTTGGCGGTGTCCGGGATCTGGATGGCGAGGCCTTCGGGTTCGCGGTAGAAGAGGCTTTCGCCGGCGTTGGACAGCCGCCGTTCGTAGACGGCGCCGGTGTTCCAGTCGATCGAGGTGACGTAGGTGTTGCTGCTGCTGGTGCGGTTGCCGCTGCTGTCGTAGGTGTAGGCGGTGCCGTCGATGGTGTAGAGGTACTGGCCCATCGAGGTGTAGCCCTGGAAGGTCGGGCCGGTGAGGACCGAGGGCTGGGTGAGGGTGGCCAGCGGGGTGAAGGTGCCGGCCTTGAAGCCCGCCAGGTCGCACAGGCTGTACTTCCAGGTGGTGCCGTTCACGCGGTAGCGGTGGGCGATGCGGCTGGTGAAGGGGTCGATGGCGACGGTGTTGTGGTCGGAGCCGGGGACCGGGGTGTAGCGGGTGACCTGCTGTGAGGTGGGCAGCAGGACGGCGCCGTTGGCGAACTTGAACCGGGCGATGGTGGTGCCGTAGCCGGTGCTCTGGCTGTCGGGCACGGAGTCGGTCTCGGTGTACAGGTAGGCGCTGTTGCCGGAGGGCTCGACGCCGACGGAACGCTGTGGCACATGGCCGTGGAACCGTACGGCCCGGAGATCTCCGTCCCGGCCCTCGGGCCGAACACCCCGAACCTCACCCTCGGGGAGATCGCCGCTATCGCGGAGAAGAGGGGTGTTTCCCTGGAACAGTGCGAGCCGTTCGCCGCGGGTGAGGTCTGGTGGCGGATGAACTCCTCGAAGACCGTGCTCAGCTTCGGCGAGGACGGATTCCTGGAGGCGGCACACCATTCGGATCCGGCGCTCGCCACCCCCGCCTGACCCGGCGCACCGAAAGACCGTGACCCCGCTCAGCAACCGTCGCAGGGACAGCAGCAGTCGCAGCTGTCGCAGCCGCAGCCGTTGCAGTCACCGCCGCAGCCGGAACAGCCGTCGCAGTCGCAGTCCTGGCAGCACCCTTCCCGCTTCTTCCGGGACCAGGGGCCCTCGTACTCGGAGGCGCAGCACATCTGGCAGGTGCAGCACAGCACCAGGAACATGCCGCAGCCGGGCAGGAAGCCACGCGGCTTCGGGGGCTGGTGGACCGGGGGGCCGAACGCCCGGTCCACCGAGCGCCGCAGCTCGTGCGCGAGGAGCAGATGGGCGAGCCGGGCGTCGCTGAACTCGGCCTCCGCAAGCGCGAGCCGGATGCCGTGCAGGGCGTCGTCGGCGAGCCGGCGGGCCTCGGCGCGGGAGGTGCCGGTGGCGGTGAGCGGGTTCCAGGCACCCGACGCGGCATCGGCCTGCTGGTCCTCGACGGCGTCCAGCAGATGCGCGAGGCGCCCGAAGAGCCGCCCCACCTCCGCGAGCGGCTCGGCGTTGCCGGGCCGTCCGGCGAGCACCGCCGTGTGCGCGAAGGCGGCCGCCGTCGCCGTCTCGGTCGGCTCGGTGACCGTCAGGATCGGGGTGCCGGGCCCGGCCAGGGTCTCGATGCCGAGCTGCCGGTCGACGGCCTCGACCAGGACGCCGGTGTCGAAGCCGACCGCCGCCCCGCTGTGCGCGCCGGCCCGGCCCCAGCCCGCGGCGACCCGGCGGGCGGCGGCGGCCATGGGCCGGCGGGCCAGCAGCCCGTCCCGGTCGGCGACATGGTCGCGTACCTTCGCCGCGGCGAGCACCAGGGACACGGCGGCGGCGAGCCGCGCGCCCTCGCCCTGTGCGACGGACGCGGTCCGCATCCCGCGCAGCGCGCACGGTCCGGCCGTACGGCGTGCGCCGTCGGCGCGGCCGGCCTGAGCCTCCGTCAGGACCGATATGAGCAGCCCGTCGTAATTGGTCGCGACACGCGCGAACTGTCCGTGGTCGTGGCGCAGCGCGAGGCAGAGCCCGCACAAGTGCGCCATCCACTCGGCCTTGAGGCGCTCACCGAGCCGATGAGCGCAAGGTCTGACTATTCCGAACACACCGATCCCCCGTATCCGGCACGATGTTGACGTTCACCCGTACGCACCGTGCATCACCCGTCCGCCGTCGACGATCATATTTCACTCACAGTCAGCAGCCGTATGGGTCGCGCCCCTTGGGGCACAAGGACTCTCGACGGATCCGCTGTGCACCAGTACCGTCACAAACCCCCCGCGCGGCGTCTATCCACTTGGCGCGCCGTCCGCATCATGGATGACCATAGGGGTGCGGAAAGCAAGAAAGACCGCTGTGAGAGGAGGCGTCCATGGGATCGGTACGCAAGGCGAGTGCGTGGCTCGGCCTCGTCGACGACAACGATGACGAGCGCTACTACGACGACGACTACTCCGAGGGCACCGAGTCCGGGTCCCAGGACGCCTGGGTCACGGACCCCCGGGTGAAGGTGGCCACGGACACGGCCGAGGACAAGGGCCGCCGGATCGCGACGGTCACCCCGGACAGCTTCCGGGACGCCCGGGCGATCGGTGAGCTGTTCCGGGACGGGGTCCCGGTCATCATGAACCTGACCAACATGGAGCCGGGCGACGCCAAGCGGGTCGTGGACTTCGCGGCGGGGCTCATCTTCGGCCTGCGCGGCTCCATCGACCGGGTGTCGAACCGGGTGTTCCTGCTGACCCCGGCCGACACGGAGATCATCAGCGGTGAGGCCTCGGCACACCGCTCCGACGGCTTCTTCAACCAGAGCTGAGGCAGGGCCGCATCCCGGCCCTGCCCCACCCGGGGGCTCACCGGAAGGCGTCGAGCCCGGTGAGCGCCTTGCCCAGCACGAGCTGGTGCATCTCGACGGTGCCCTCGTAGGTGAGCACCGACTCCAGATTGGTCGCGTGCCGCATCACGGGGTATTCGAGGGAGATCCCGTTGGCACCGAGGATGGTCCGCGCGGTACGGCAGATCTCGATCGCCTCGCGGACGTTGTTGAGCTTGCCGAAGCTGACCTGCTCGGGACGCAGGCGGCCGGCGTCCATCCGCCGCCCCAGATGATGGGCGAGCAGGATCCCCTTGTGCAGTTCGACCGCCATGTCGGCGAGCTTGGCCTGGGTGAGCTGGAAGCCGCCGATGGGCCGCCCGAACTGCTCCCGGGTCTTCGCGTACTCCACGGCCGCCTCGAAGGAGCTGCGCGCGGCACCCATCGCCCCCCAGACGATGCCGTAACGGGCGTGCGACAGACAGCTGAGCGGCCCGCGCAGACCGGTGACCTCGGGGAGCACGGCGGTGCCGGGCAGCCGGACGCCGTCGAGGACGAGTTCACTGGTGACGGAGGCGCGCAGGGACCACTTGTGCTTGATCTCGGGCGCCGAGAAGCCCGGACTGTCGGTCGGTACGACGAACCCGCGGATGCCCTCCTCGGTCTGCGCCCAGACGACGGCCACCCCGGCGACCGATCCGTTGGTGATCCACATCTTGCGCCCGTTGAGCACCCAGTCGTCGCCGTCGCGCTTGGCATGGGTGCGCATCGAGGCGGGGTCGGAGCCGTGGTCGGGCTCGGTCAGCCCGAAGCAGCCGATCACCTCGCCGGCGGCCATGCGCGGCAGCCACTGCTGCTTCTGCTCCTCGCTGCCGAAGCGGTGGATCGCGTACATCGCGAGCGAGCCCTGGACGGAGACCAGGGAGCGGATGCCGGAGTCGGCGGCCTCCAGCTCCAGGCAGGCGAGGCCGTACTGGACAGCGCTGGCGCCCGCGCAGCCGTACCCGGTGAGGGACATGCCGAGGGCGCCGATGGAGCCGAGTTCGCGGGCGAGGTCCCGGATCACGGGCAGCTCGCCCCGCTCGTACCAGTCGGCGACGTACGGCAGCACCCGGTCGGCCGCCCAGTCGCGGACCGTGTCCCGGATCGCCAGATCCTCCGGTTCGAGGAGGTCGTCGATCCCGAGCGGGTCGGCGGGATCGAAGGGGGGCAACTTCGCGGACGCGGACATGGGGCACCCTCCGGCACGATAAACTAGCAGCGCTAGTTACATTGTGCCGCCGACGTTACGGTGCAGTGTCCCGCACGTCCAGTACACCGGCCGTCAGACCGAGACCCGGGACTCCACCCGGGAGGACTCCACCCGGGCGGGCGCCATGTCCCGCGGCGCGGGCAGCTCCACCACGGCCGGCTGCTCCTGCTCCGGTTCCGCGCACTGCATGACCCGCGGCAGCCGCAGTGCGAGCACCGCGCCGAGCAGCAGCAGTCCCGCGCTCACCAGCAGCGTCACATGCAGCCCGTGCACGAAGGAGTCGCGGGCCGCCCGGTGCAGCGCGGCCCCGGTGGACCCGCCGAGGCGTCCGGCGATGTCGTAGGCCTCGCCGAGCGAGTGCCCGGCCGCGGCCGAGGCGTGCGGGGGCACCCCGGGCACCGACCGCAGGCCGGGTGCGTAGGCCGCGTTCATCACGCTGCCCAGCAGCGCGATGCCGATACCGGCGCCGAGCTGGTACGACGTCTCGCCGACCGCCGCCGCGCCGCCGGCCTGGTCGGCCGGGGACTCGCTGAGCATCGACTCGTAGGCGCCGAAGAGCGTGGTCTCCAGGCCGAAGCCGAGCAGCACGAAGGCGGACAGCAGCAGCGGCGCGTTGTCGGTGCCGCCCATCGCGGTCAGGGTCAGCACCGCGGCGGCCGTCAGACAGAAGCCGAGGCTGACCATCCGGCGCGGCCCGAAGCGGCGCAGCATCCGCGCCCCCGCGAGACCGGCCGCCATCGCGGCGACGGTCAGCGGCAGCAGCCTGAGGCCCGTCCGCAGCGGGGACAGCCCGAGCACCAGTTGCAGATACTGGGCGGCGATCAGCTCCAGGCCGACCAGCGCGAGCATCGCCAGCACGATGCAGCCCACCGAGGTGCTGAACGCCGGCCGGCCGAACATCCGCAGGTCCACCAGGGGGTGCGGCAGCCGGCGCTGCCGGCGCACGAAGAGCACCAGGAGGGCCGCGCCGACGAGCAGGGGCAGCACGGTGAACGGGCCTGCCACGGCCTCGCCGCCGCCCAGCCGCTTCACGCCGAGGACGACACCGAAGAGGCCGGCCGCCGCCATCAGCGCGCCGGTCACGTCCCAGGGACCGGCGCCGTCACCGCGGGACTCGGGCAGCAGGATCCGGCCGACCGGCAGGCTGACCAGCATCAGCGGGATGTTGACCAGGAAGACCGAGCCCCACCAGAAGTGTTCGACGAGGAACCCGCCGAGCAGCGGGCCCACGGCCGCGCCGACGGCGGCCACCGCGCTCCAGATGCCGATGGCGAGCGCGCGCTCGCGCCGGTCGGGGAAGACCTGGCGGAGGATGGACAGGGTCGCGGGCATGATCATCGCGCCGCCGACGCCGAGCAGCGCGCGGGCCAGGATCAGGGTCTCGGCCGAGGGCGCGAACGCGGCCACGGCGGAGGCGACGCCGAAGAGGGCGTACCCGAGCAGCAGGATCCGTCTGCGCCCGACCCGGTCGCCGAGAGTGCCGAAGAGGATCAGCAGCGAGGCGCAGACCAGCGGGTAGACGTCGACGATCCAGAGCAGTTCTATGGCGCCGGGCCTGAGGTCCTCGCTGACGGCGGGGACCGCCACGTGCAGCACGGTCGCGTCCAGCGCGACGAGCAGCAGGCTGACACAGAGGACGACGAGGACGACCCAGCGGTTGGCACCGGCCCCGGCCGCCCGACGATGCCGCCGGACGGCGGCCGTGGTCGTCCCGGACATGTACGTACCTCCCAGATGCTCCCCGCGCGTGGGGCGGACGGCGGGGTGGGGACTCCCTGCCGTACGGCCGGAGAGGAGCGGTGCGGTGTCTCCGGCCCACGTGAACCCTCGCGGGTGACTCGTCAGCGTACGCGAGTTCGCCGCGCGTTCACGTGGTGGACCTCTCACACGCGCGACGGAACCCGTGTGGCGTACGCCATACCCACCCCTCTTGACCAGGACCCGGCGACCGGTCCGGTCCCCGGCCCGGTCGATAATCGAGTCCGTGACCGATCTTGAAACGCGCGTGGTCCCGCCCCGCGCCCCCCTGCCGCGCCGGGCCCTCCCCGCCCTCCTGGGCTATGCGGCGGTCCGCGCCCTGGGGGTGCTCGTGCTGGCGGTCTGGAGCGCCGCGCGCGGCAAGAGCGCGTACACGCTGCTGACCGCGCGCTGGGACTCGCTCTGGTACGTGCGGGTCGCCCAGCTGGGCTACGGCTACCAGGTGCGGCTGCCGAACGGGGACGTCCACTCCGACCTGGCGTTCTTCCCGCTGCTGCCCTGGCTGGAGCGGCTGGGGCACGCGGTGGCGCCGGTGTCGTACGCGGACGCCGGCTTCACCGTCAGCCTGCTCGCGTCGCTGGCCGCGGCGGCGGGGATCTTCGCGGTCGCCGAGCGGGTGTACGGCTCCCGGGTGGGGGTCTGCGCCGTCCTGCTGTGGGCGGTGCTGCCGGTCGGGATCGTGCAGTCGATGGCGTACAGCGAGTCACTGTTCACGGCGCTGGCGGCGTGGGCGCTGTACGCGGTGCTGACCGGACGCTGGCTGAGCGCTGGTGTGCTGGCGGCCCTGGCGGGGCTGACCCGGCCGGTTGGCCTGGCGGTGGTCGCGGCCGTGTGGGCGGCGGGTGCCGTCTCGTTCGTGCACGAGCGAAGCGCGGAGCGCACGCCGGGCGCGTACGACGGTGCCCACGCCCCACGATGGCGCCGGGCGCTCGGCATGCTGATCGCCCCGCTCGGGGCCGCCGGATATGTGCTGTGGGTCGGACAGCACACCGGCAAGGGACCGCTCGGATATCTGGACGTCCAGGCCGGCTGGCGCAACGGCTTCGACGGCGGTTACGCCTTCGCCCGCTTCCTGGCCGCCAAGCTCACGTCCTTTCCGGCCGCGCTCGCCGGCGCCGGTCTGATCATCGGCGTGGCCCTGCTGCTCTGGCTGTACCTCACCGGCGTACGCCGGCGGCAGCCCGTCGCACTGCTCGTGTACACGGGTGTGGTGCTCGCCCTCGCCCTGTGCGCGTCGAGCTACTTCGGCTCCAAGCCCCGGCTGCTGATGCCGGCCTTCCCGGTGCTGCTGCCGCTCGCCGAGGCCCTCGCCCGGCTGCGCACCTCCCGATCCGCCCTGGTCATCGGGGGGTTGGCGGTGGCGACGGCGGCCTACGGGGCGTTCTGGCTGAACGGCTCCGGCCCACCATGATCCACTTTGTGGGCCCGATGACACCGCGGAGAATTGCGCACCAGGATCCGGTTAACGCATTCATAAGCGCGATATAAACAACACCCGGCATGATCAAAGGAATTGCGGCCGACCAGCTCACCGGATTACGGAATCCAGGGAATTCTCCGCACCCTTGAGAGGTTTCCCACATCACATCGTCATCACAAAGCCGCTGTTTCGTCCGGGAACACAGCTCACTCGCTGTAACGTCGATTGGGTGCGTACCGAACGAAACCTCACCCGGCGTCTGGACCGGGTGTTCGCCAGACTCGACCGTGAGCCGGAACGACCGGCCCACATCGATGTGCCGAGGATGAGCCGGCACCGGGTCGTGCTGTTCTCGGCGACCCTGGCGTTCTACCTGGCGATCATCTGGGCCGTGGTGACCACCTCCTGGCTGGTCCGGCTCGACTGGCAGGTCATGTTCTTCCGGCCGTACCAGCAGTGGCCGCAGATCCACGCCTTCCTCGACTACTACGTGGTGCTCGGCCAGCGCGGCCCGACCGCCGTGATGGTCGCGGCCTGGCTCGGCTGGCGCTCCTGGCGGCAGCACACGCTCCGCCCGCTGCTGAGCCTGGCCGCCTCGCTGCTGCTGCTGAACATGACGGTCGGCGCCGCCAAGTACGGGATGGGGCGGCTCGGTCCGCACTACGCGACCGTCATCGGCTCGAACGAGATGGGCATGGGCGGCGATATATTCCCCAGCGGCCACACCGCCAACGCGGTGGTGACCTGGGGCATCCTGGCGTATCTGGCCTCCACCCCGCGCGCCCGCCGCTGGCTGTCGGCACTGTCCGCGGTCACCGCGCTCGGCGTCGGCCTCACCACCGTCTACCTCGGTACGCACTGGCTGAGCGATGTGCTCCTCGGCTGGGCCGCGGGTCTGCTGATCCTGCTCGCGCTGCCCTGGCTGGAGCCGCTGATCTCCATGGTGGAGCGGTTCGTCTTCTTCGTGCGCGACCAGATCCGCGACCGGATCCGCGCCCGGCTCCGCCGTCCCGCCCCCGAACCGGTCGTCCCGGTCACCCCGGTGGTGGTCAAGCCGCGCGCCACCCCCGCCGAGCAGCCGGCGCCGGCCCGCGAGCCGGTCTCCACCACCAGGGCCTCGCGTGGCCTGGCGCATCTGGCCCCCGGCCCGCACACCAGCCGTGCGGAGCGCACCCCGGTCACCCCGGTGGGCAGCCGCCGCCCGCCGCACGCCGACCGCCACCCCCGCGGCACCACCCAGCCGGCCCGCCCGTGACGGCGGCCTGACGGCCGCAGCAGCGCAGTCCGGTACGCACACACCGCACCCCGCGCCCCCCAGGGGCGCGGGGAACTGCGCGAGAAGCCCGCTCAGCCCTTCCAGGCCCGCACCACCAGCCCCTCCCGCACCTCGAAGTTCAGCCGCCCCACCCGGTACTCCAGGGTGATGACCGTGCCCGGCGCCAGCGCCCGCACCGTCGACCACCCCCGCTCCCGGGCGAGCCGCTCCGCCTCTCCGGCGTCGAGGCCGACGTACCCGTCGGGACTGTCCTGGGGCTCCGCGGACGGAGTGGGAATCGATGCCATACCGCCAACCTAGGCCGCGACCGGCGGTGGCGGAAGCCGAGCCCGCGGGTAAGAGGAGCATCAGAAACCCGTCACACTTGTGTCACAGCTTGCCGACACGCGTTTCCGCCGAACTCCGTCACACGTACGAGGGTTTCCGTACCGCCCACCGGCGCAATCCAGCCGAATTCACGCCTGCCGCGGAGCCATCCCGAATTGGCCCGAGGAAAGCCGCACGGGCATGGTTCGGACGGGCTCCGCGGCGTGATTCCCCGCGCAATCCGCTCCTCTGCCGGGCGAGCTGACACCGCATAGGGAATTCACGGATCGAGCACACGGGCGGCGGCCGCCGAACGCGCACGCGCCCCGCGCGCCGCCGGTGCGGGCGGGGCGCAGGGCGCGGGGCGCGGGGCGCGTCGGCCGGTCAGAGGGCCAGGCGCTGGCCGGGCACGATCAGGTTCGGGTCGTCCCCGATGACGGCCCTGTTGGCGGCGTAGAGACGCTGCCAGCTGGTGCCGTGCCGGGCGGCGATGGCGCTCAGCGTGTCGCCCTCGCGGACCGTGTAGTCGCCGCGGGACGCGCCGCGGTTGATGTGCCCGGACGGGCGTTCGGGTGCCGCGCGCCAGGTGTGTTCCTGGGCGTGGGACTTCGTCGGCACGCTCTGCCGCGGGGCCGAGTGGTGGGTGGTGGCCGTACCGGAGGAACCGGTGGTCTCGGCCGCCGGGGCGGCGCCGGAGGCACCGGCGCGGCCGGAGCAGACCGGCCAGGCGCCCCAGCCCTGGGACTGCTGGACCCTGGTGGCGACGGCGATCTGCGCGCTTCTCGAGGCCTGGTCGGCCGTCGGGGCGTAGGCGGTGCCGCCGTACGCGCGCCAGGTGCCGGCGGAGAACTGGAGCCCGCCGTAGTAGCCGTTGCCGGTGTTGATGTGCCAGTTGCCGCCGCTCTCGCACTGGGCGATGCGGTCCCACACCCCGTTGTCCGCCGCGGCGGCGTTGCCGGTCGCGGCCAGCAGCCCCAGCGGGGCCAGCAGCGCGGCTCCGGCGAGCGCGGCCGTCGTACGGCCCTTGCGGGCGCCCTCGACGCGGGCGGTGCTACGGGTGGTATCGGCACACTCGGACATGTAATTCCCTCTCCACGAACCCGGGTTCCCCCCAGGCGGAGCGCGCCTTGCCACGCATGACCGTGGTTCGCCGCGCCCGCCCCGTCCACCGCGGCCGTACCTGGCGGTCGTGCTCTGCCTGGTGCCGGCCGGCGGACGTACCCGAGCGGTGCTCGTTGCACACGGCGGAGGAATGTAGGGAGGTTGAGCGGCTGTCATCAACCAACACCCCGTCCGTCCAGGCCAGTTGGGCGTTACCGCGGGTATCGGCGATTTTCGGCCACCCACTTCATCCCCTCTTTTTATGATTTGTCGACCACGCGCCGAAGCCACCTGTGACCCACTTCACCCGTTCAAGTTCCTTGACGACACGAAGAGTTGACGCTGTGTGCCGAAACTCTTACCTACAGCGATCACCGGCGAGGGCTGAGGGGAACCCGATCCGTGTCGAGCGTGACTCCCACCACAGGACGCCCGTTGTCATCTTCATGAGCCCGGAACCCCGGGGCTCATCGGCCGGGAGCCACCCGGCCGACCCAGCACGCATCCCGAGGGAGCCACCCGTGCCGCGCATGCTCGACGTCAGTGACGCCGTACGCGCCGAGATCGGCGACGAAGAAGCCGACCGGCTGCTCGCCGGAGAGAACGCCCCGGGCAGTTACGACTGCACGTCCTGTCGCACCCCGGGCGACTCCGAACAGGAGCGCACCAGCACCGTCCTCTTCGTCGGCGAGGAGACCGCCGTCCTCGCCTTCGCCCACGCCGGCTGCCTGCCCTCGCAGGTCGTCCAGGTCACCGAGGAGCAACTCCAGGGCGCCGTCCGCTCCATCGGCGGCGACACCACCCACAGCGAGCCCGAGAAGGCCGTGCCCGAGCAGGCCGTACTCGGCGTGACCAGCGGTCTGGTGCTGATCGAGGGCGAGCTGCACCCCGCGCTCGTCGTCGAGCCGACCTCGGCCATCGTGCGCCCCGGCTCCAGCGCGACCGGTGACGACTTCCTTCCGCTCCTCATCGAGCAGGGCTTCATGCCGGTGACCGAACTGGCCACCGTGCCGCCGGTGCTGCACGGCTGGTCGGTGCTGCTGGCCGTGGGCCAGCTGCACGCCGTCCTCCAACCGGGCCAGAACGGCGGCCAGCCGGTCGCCTGGTGGCAGGCGCACCAGCCGCTCCAGGTCGCCGACAACTGGCGGGCGGCCGCCAACAAGCACCAGCAGGTGCTGATGTTCGCGGCGCCGGTCGGGGCGATCGGCCGGCAGCCGCGGGAGGACCTGCTGCGGGCCGCTCTGGACAAGGCGGCGGCGCAGGGGAAGCTGGTGGCGGCGGCGCTGCCGCTCGCGGGCACCTGAGTCGCGCCCACCCGGGTAGCCGTATCTCTTCCCGGGCGCTGTCGTTTGGACATACGTGCACGCATACGACACTTCTCCCCGGCTCTCCTTCTCCTCCGTCCCGTCCGCCCGGATGGCTCACGAGCCTTCCGGGGGGCCGTCGGCCACGCCGATCTACGACTCGCTCTACGCGGAGTGGGTCAAGACCTTCCGGACGCTGCCGGGGGACCGCAGCGGCGAGGAGGGGCTGAGGTTCAGCGCCTTCGGGACCCTCCCGGACGCCCTGGGCTCCTACGGCGGCCACCGGGCGGGGTCGTTCAGCAGCTCGTACAGCGCCTACAGCGCCGGGGCCTACAGCGCCCGCCAGCAGTCCCAGTCGCAGTGGCAGCGGGTCGGCACGGTCGGACGGCAACAGCAGCACGACACCGGGATGCACTACGTCCCGGCCCCGGCGCTGCCGCCGGGTCCGCGCCGGGGCGTGTGACCGAGGTACGGCGAAGGGCGCCCCCTGGAGACCAGGGGGCGCCCTTCCTGCCGTTTGCGACTACTTCTTCTTCTGGCCGCGCTTCTCGCGCACCCGCACCGAGATGTGGATCGGGGTGCCCTCGAAGCCGAACTCCTCGCGCAGCCGGCGCTCGATGAAGCGCCGGTAGCCCGCCTCGATGAAGCCGGAGGCGAAGAGCACGAACCGCGGGGGCTTGGTGCCGGCCTGGGTGCCGAACAGGATGCGCGGCTGCTTGCCGCCCCGGATCGGGTGCGGGTGGGCCGAGACCAGCTCGCCGAGGAAGGCGTTGAGGCGGCCGGTGGGGACGCGGGTCTCCCAGCCGGCGAGGGCGGTCTCGATCGCCGGGACCAGCTTCTCCATGTGGCGGCCGGTGCGGGCCGAGACGTTCACCCGCGGGGCCCAGGTGACCTGGCCCAGCTCGGTCTCGATCTCCCGCTCCAGGTAGTAGCGGCGCTCCTCGTCGAGGGTGTCCCACTTGTTGTAGGCGATGACCAGGGCGCGGCCCGCCTCGACGGCCATGGTGATGATCCGCTGGTCCTGCACGGAGATGTTCTCGGAGGCGTCGATCAGGACGACCGCGACCTCGGCCTTCTCCACGGCGGCGGCGGTGCGCAGGGAGGCGTAGTAGTCGGCGCCCTGCTGGAGGTGGACGCGCTTGCGGATACCGGCGGTGTCCACGAACTTCCAGGTCTTGCCGCCGAGTTCGATGATCTCGTCCACCGGGTCACGGGTGGTGCCCGCCAGCTCGTTGACGACGACCCGCTCCTCGCCGGCCACCTTGTTGAGCAGGGAGGACTTGCCGACGTTCGGGCGGCCGATGAGGGCGATACGGCGCGGGCCGCCGAGCGCGGTGCCGAAGGACTGCTCGGGCGCGTCCGGCAGCACCTCCAGGACGGCGTCGAGCATGTCGCCGGTGCCGCGGCCGTGCAGGGCCGAGACCGGGTGGGGCTCGCCGAGGCCCAGGTTCCACAGGTAGGCGGCGTCGGCCTCGCCGCTCGGGCCGTCGACCTTGTTGGCGCACAGCACGACCGGCTTGCCGGCCTTGCGCAGCAGCCGTACGACCGCCTCGTCGGTGTCGGTGGCGCCGACCTTGGCGTCCACCACGAAGACGACCGCGTCGGCCGCCTCGATGGCGTACTCGGCCTGGGCGGCGACGGAGGCGTCGATGCCGAGGACGTCCTGCTCCCAGCCGCCGGTGTCGACCACCTTGAAGCGGCGGCCGGCCCACTCGGCCTCGTAGGTGACACGGTCCCGGGTGACGCCCGGCCGGTCCTCGACCACCGCCTCACGGCGGCCGATCATCCGGTTGACCAGGGTCGACTTGCCGACATTGGGGCGGCCGACGACGGCGAGCACGGGCAGCGGACCGTGGCCCGCCGCCTCGATGGCGCCCTCGACGTCCTCGATGTCGAAGCCCTCTTCCGCGGCGAGCTCCATGAACTCCGCGTACTCGGCGTCGCCGAGAGCCCCGTGCTCGTACTCGTGCGAGCCCTCGGGCTGGATGTCGTCGTTCATGAAGTCCGTACCTCGTTCGTTCGTGGTGATCGGTGGACCGGCCCGGGGAGCTGATCCACTACTCAAGTGTCGCCTAGCGCCCGGTCAGGCGCCTGGCGTTTTCCAGGTGGCCGGTGAGCTGCTTCTGGATGCGCTCGGTCGCCTCGTCCAGGGCCTTGCGGGTGCGCCGTCCGCTGCCGTCGCCCGCCTCGAAGGGGTCGCCGAAGACGACGTCGACGCGGGAGCGCAGCGGGGGCAGCCCCTTCATCAACCGTCCGCGCCGCTCGGAGCTTCCCAGGACGGCGACGGGCACGATCGGCGCCCCGCCGCGCACCGCGAAGTAGGCGAGCCCGGCGCGCAGCGAGGCGAAGTCGCCCTCGCCCCGGGTGCCCTCCGGGAAGATGCCCAGCACTCCCCCGGCCTGGAGCACGCCCAGGGCCTGGGAGATCGCGGTGCGGTCGGCGGCGGCGCGGTCCACCTTCAGCTGGCCGATGCCGGTCAGGAAGGGGTCCAGCGGGCCGACGAAGGCTTCCTTCTTGATCAGGAAGTGCGTGGGCCGGGGCGCCACGCCCATGACCATCGGTCCGTCGATGTTGTGGGAGTGGTTCACCGCGAAGATCAACGGGCCGGTGGCCGGCACCTTCCAGGCACCGAACACCCGCGGCTTCCACAGGCCGTACATCAGGCCGACGCCGATGCGCCGCCCGACCTCGGCGCCCCGCTCGGACGGAACGCTCACTTCCCGGCCCGCTTCTCCTCGACCAGGGTGACGACGCACTCGATGACCTGGGCGAGGGTGAGCTCGGTGGTGTCCACCTCGACCGCGTCGTCGGCCTTGGCCAGCGGCGAGGTCTTGCGGCTGGAGTCGGCCGCGTCCCGCTTGATCAGGGCCTCGCGGGTGGCGTGCAGGTCGGCGCCCTTCAGCTCACCGCTGCGGCGGGCGGCGCGGGCCTCCGCGGAGGCGGTGAGGAAGATCTTGAGGTCGGCGTCGGGCAGCACCGTCGTACCGATGTCGCGGCCCTCGACCACGATGCCGTGCTCCGCGGAGGCGGCCAGGGAGCGCTGGAGCTCGGTGATCCGGGTGCGCACCTCGGGCACCGCGCTGACCGCGCTCACCTTGGAGGTGACCTCCTGGGTGCGGATCGGGCCGGACACGTCGACGCCGTCGACCGTGATGGTCGGGGCGGCCGGGTCGGTGCCGGAGACGATCTCCGGCTTGCCTGCGACGGCCGCGATGGCGGTCGGGTCCTCCAGGTCGATGCCGTTGGTCACCATCCACCAGGTGATCGCCCGGTACTGGGCGCCGGTGTCCAGGTAGCTCAGGCCGAGCTGCGCGGCCACGGCCTTCGACGTGCTCGACTTGCCCGTGCCGGAGGGACCGTCGATGGCGACGATCACGGGCTTGGCGGTCGGGGCGGCGCCGTTTTCCACGGGTGGGCACCTTCCTGGTGAAGGGTGGTGGGCGGGGTGCGGGACGCGAGGGCGCCCCGCACAAGGTTACTGGGTCCGGGTGACCCGAACGGACGCCCGCCTCCCGGGCCCGGGCCGCCTACTGCCGCAGCGCCCAGCCCCGCTCCCGCAGCGCGGTGGCCAGCGCCTGGGCCGCCGCCGGCTCGACCGACAGCTGGACCAGACCGGCCTGCTGCCCGGTGGCGTGCTCGATGCGGACGTCCTCGATGTTGACGCCGGCCCGTCCCGCGTCCGCGAAGATGCGGGCCAGCTGGCCGGGCTGGTCGTCGATGAGCACGACGACGGTCTCGTACGCCCGCGGCGCGCTGCCGTGCTTGCCGGGTACCCGGACCTGGCCCGCGTTCCCGCGGCGCAGCACGTCCTCGATGCCGGTGCTGCCCACGCGCCGCTTGTCCTCGTCGGAGGATTGCAGGGCGCGCAGCGCCTGGACGGTCTCGTCCAGGTCGGAGGCGACGTCGGCGAGCAGGTCGGCGACCGGGCCGGGGTTGGCGGAGAGGATGTCGATCCACATGCGCGGGTCGGACGCGGCGATCCGGGTCACGTCCCGGATGCCCTGCCCGCACAGCCGTACGGCCGACTCCTCGGCGTGCTCCAGGCGGGCGGCGACCAGGCTGGAGACCAGGTGGGGCATGTGAGAGACCAGCGCCACCGCGCGGTCGTGGGCGTCGGCGTCCATGACGACCGGTACCGCCCGGCAGTGCGAGACCAGTTCGAGGGCGAGGTTCAGCACCTCGGTGTCGGTGTCCCGGGTCGGGGTGAGCACCCAGGGGCGGCCCTCGAAGAGGTCGCCGGTGGCGGCCAGCGGGCCGGACTTCTCCCGGCCGGACATGGGGTGGGTGCCGATGTAGGCGGTGAGGTCGAGGCCCATCGCCTCCAGCTCCCGGCGCGGGCCGCCCTTGACGCTGGCCACGTCGAGGTAGCCGCGGGCGACGCCCCGGCGCATGGCGTCGGCGAGGACCTGGGCGACGTGGGCGGGCGGGGCGGCGACGACCGCCAGGTCGACGGGGCCGTCGGGGGCCTGGTCGGTGCCGGCGCCGAGCGCGGCCGCGGTGCGGGCCTGCTCGGGGTCGTGGTCGGCGAGATGGACGACGACGCCGCGCTGGGCGAGGGCCAGGGCGGCGGAGGTGCCGATCAGGCCGGTTCCGATGACGAGGGCGGTTCTCACTGGGCGATGTCCTTGCGCAGGGCGGCCGCGGCGCCGAGGTAGACGTGGGCGATGTCGGCGCGGGGCCGGTCCGACTCGATGTGGGCGAGGACCCGGACGACGCGGGGCATGGCGCCCTGGACGTCGAGTTCCTGGGCGCAGATCAGCGGGACGTCGACGATGCCGAGCTTGCGGGCGGCGGCGGCCGGGAAGTCGCTGTGCAGGTCGGGGGTGGCCGTGAACCAGATGCTGATCAGGTCGTCGGCGGTCAGTCCGTTCCGCTCCAGGATGGCGGTGAGCAGGGCTCCGACCTGCTCGTCCATGTGTCCGGCCTCGTCCCGCTCGAGTTGGACGGCCCCGCGGACCGCTCGTACCGCCACGGCGCTGCTCCTCGCTGCGATGCGTATGGGTTCTTGGTCCGTCCAGCGTAGTCAGCCCGCGCTGGCCGGGCGTCCGCCGCCCGACCGCTGAGACGATACGAAGGTCCATTTTCGACCGGTTTGTTACGCCTGTATGGAGTGGTGACATGACGCAGAGTGCGACACGGCGCACGGTTCTGGCGACAGGGGCGGCGGCGCTCGCGGTGGGCTGCACGGGATGCGGCGGGAACACCGACTCGTCCGCCGCGCCGCCCGCGGCCTCGGGCGGCCAGAAGAGCGGACCGACGCTGGCGCGGACCAGCGAGATCCCGGAGGGCGGCGGCAAGATCTTCAAGGACCGCAAGGTGGTGGTCACCCAGCCGTCGAAGGGCCGCTTCAAGGCGTTCTCGGCGGTCTGCACCCATATGGGCTGCACGGTGGCCCAGGTCACGAACGGCACGATCGTGTGCCCGTGCCACGGCAGCAAGTACCGCATCGCCGACGGCTCGGTGGTCCAGGGGCCCGCGACCGAGCCGCTCCCCAAGGAGTCGATCAGGGTGGAGGGAAATTCGATCCACCTGGCGTGAGGGGCCCGCGTACGCTCCGGGCATGCAGCCGGAGAACCCCGAGGACCTGGTGCGGGAGCACACGATCTACGCCTGTGTCATGGGCTCGCGGGCGTTCGGCCTGGCGACGGAGGCGAGCGACACCGACCGGCGGGGCGTGTTCCTCGCCCCCACTCCCCTGTTCTGGCGGTTCGACAAGCCGCCGACCCATGTGGAGGGGCCGGGCGAGGAGCAGTTCTCCTGGGAGCTGGAGCGGTTCTGCGAGCTGGCGCTGCGCGGCAACCCGAACATCCTGGAGTGCCTGCACTCCCCGCTGGTGGAGCACGTGGACGCCACCGGCCGGGAGCTGCTGGCGCTGCGCGGCGCCTTCCTGTCCCGCCGGGCCCACGACACCTTCACCCGGTACGCCCTCGGCCAGCGCCGCAAGCTGGACGCCGACGTGCGCACGACCGGCGCCCCGCGCTGGAAGCACGCGATGCATCTGCTGCGCCTGCTGCTCAGCGCCCGGGATCTGCTGCGCACCGGCGAGCTGCGGATCGATGTCGGGGACCGGCGCGAGTCGCTGCTGGCGGTGAAGCGGGGCGAGGTGCCGTGGGCGGAGGTCGAGAGGCGGATGGCCCGGCTGGCGGCCGAGACCGAGGAGGCCCTGCGCGGCACCCCGCTGCCGGCGGAGCCGGACCACGCGCGCGTGGCCGACTTCCTGTTCCGGGTGCGCCGGGAGTCAGCCCGCGAGGCGCAGGCGGACCACGAAGTCGTGCAGGGCGTCGTGGGCGGTGGGCGCGTCCGGCAGGGCTGAGGCGGTCTGGGCGGTGTCGAGCACGGTGTGCAGCCGCTCCACGTCCGCCTCCACGCGCGCGCGGTCGACCACGGCCGTGCCGTGCTCGCGTTCCCGCTTGGCGGCTATCAGCTCGGGCAGATAGCCGGGAGCGTCCAGCTCGTCCAGGAGCGTGGGCAGATGGGCCTGGATCTCGCCGCTGCGCATCAGGTGGATACCGGTGAGCAGCACCCGGAACGTGTAGAGCAGCGGCTTGAGTTCGCCGGTCTTCTCGAACAGCCGCCACTGGGTCACCGCGAAGCCGCGGTAGTGGTGGGCGTGGTGGCTGGTGAGGACGCCGGGTGCCAGGGCGGCCAGCTCGCGGTGGGCGTCGCCGGTGTGGACGACGAGGGGCGAGAGCAGCTGCTCCAGCACATAGCCGTTGCGGCGGAGCATGAGCCGTACGAACTTGCGCAGGTCGTGGGTGACGAGGTCCAGTTCGTGGCCGTAGCGCACCCAGGCCCGGGAGCGGGTCTCCTCCGGCTCGCGCAGCCCCACCAGGTCCGCGGCGGGCAGCAGATGGACGCCGCGCAGGTCCACGTCGGAGTCCTGCGAGGGAAAGCCGTACAGATGGGCTCCGGAGACGGTCGCGAACAGCAGCGGGTCGGGCTGTTCGGCGACCACGGGCGCAAGGTCGATGTCGAGGTCGTCGATCATGGGATCAAGCGTCCCAGAGCGCTCCCATGGTCAACAGGTCGCCCCGGTGTTCGATCCGCCCGGTCCAGTCGGCCGGCCAGGCGTCCGCGCCCAGCCAGGCGCCCGCGAAGGCGCCGGTGAGGCAGGCGATGGAGTCGGAGTCGCCGGCGGTGCAGGCGGCCCGGCGCAGGGCGGTGACGGGCTCGTCGGGGAAGAGCAGGAAGCACAGCAGTCCGGTGGCGAGCGCCTCCTCGGCGATCCAGCCCTCGCCGGTGGCCAGGCACGGGTCGGTCTCCGGGGAGACGGTCCGCACGGCCTGCTGGAGCCGGTCGAGGATCGCCAGGCACTCGTCCCAGCCGCGCGCGGCGAAGTGCTCGGGGGTGGGGTCCTGGGAGCGGGTCCACAGGTCGCCGAGCCAGGTGTGGTCGTAGTGGGTGCGGTGGTCGAGCGCGTAGGAGCGCAGGCGTCCGACGAGCCCGGTCGGGTCGGTGCCCTGCGCGAGCAGGTGGACGGCGTGCGCGGTGAGGTCGGAGGCGGCCAGCGCGGTGGGGTGGCCGTGGGTGAGCGCGGCCTGCAACTGGGCGGCGCCCGAGCGCTGGTGGGCGTCGAGGCCGGGGGCGAGGCCGATGGGGGCGACGCGCATGTTGGCGCCGCAGCCCTTGGAGCCGAGCCGGCTGGCGTCCTGCCAGGGGCGGCCCTCCTCCTTGAGGAGGCTGCACGCCGTGAGGCAGGTGTTGCCCGGGGCCCGGTTGTTCTCCGGCGAGTGGTACCAGTCCAGGAACTCCTCGCGCAGCGGACGCTCCAGCCGCTTCGGCGCGAGATAGCCCCGCTCCATGGCCGTGGTGAGCGCGCGCCCGAGGGCGAGGGTCATCTGCGTGTCGTCGGAGACCAGGGCCCGGGCCGGCAGCTCCATCCGCCGCCAGGGCCCCCAGGTGGCGAGGATCGAGGGCACGTCACGGAACTCGGTCGGGTAGCCGAGGGCGTCCCCCAGGGCGAGGCCGAGCAGTGCTCCGGTTGCGGCTTGTTTCGACACGTGGTTCACCATCCCCTTTATCGTCACTCTGACAATAAAGGGGATGGTGAACCACCGCAAGCCGCTCTAGAGATCGACTTCCTTCATCAGCATGCCGACCTCGGTGTTGGACAGCCGGCGCAGCCAGCCCGACTTCTGGTCGCCGAGGGTGATCGGCCCGAAGGCGGTGCGCACCAGCTTCTCGACGGGGAAGCCCGCCTCCGCCAGCATCCGGCGCACGATGTGCTTGCGGCCCTCGTGCAGGACCACCTCGACCAGGTAGTTCTTGCCGGTCTGCTCGACCACCCGGAAGTGGTCCGCGCGCGCGTAGCCGTCCTCCAGCTGGATGCCGTCCTTCAGACGCTTGCCGAGGTCCCGCGGGATCGGACCGACGATGGCCGCCAGGTAGGTCTTCTTCACGCCGTACTTCGGGTGCGTGAGGCGGTGCGCCAGCTCGCCGTGGTTGGTGAGCAGGATGACGCCCTCGGTCTCGGTGTCCAGCCGGCCGACGTGGAAGAGCCGGGTCTCCCGGTTGGTGACGTAGTCACCGAGGCACTGCCGGCCCTCGGGGTCCTCCATGGTGGAGACGACACCGGCGGGCTTGTTCAGCGAGAAGAACTGGTACGACTGCGTCGCGACCGTCAGCCCGTCGACCTTGACCTCGTCCTTCTCCGGGTCGACGCGGCGGCCCTGCTCGGTCACGATCTCGCCGTTGATCTCGACCCGGGCCTGGTCGATCAGCTCCTCGCAGGCGCGCCGGGAGCCGTAGCCCGCGCGCGCGAGGACCTTCTGGAGCCGCTCGCCCTCCTGCTCGGCGCCCGGGAAGGTCTTGGGCAGCTTGACGTCCTTCTTGCCCGCGTACCGCTCCCGGTTGCGCTCCTCGGCGCGCGCCTCGTACTCACGGGAGGTCGCCGGGACCGAACGGCCGCGCCCCGTGCCCTGGCCCTGCTTGGGGCCGCCCTTGGCGCCGCCGCGCGCCGAGGCGCCGCGCCCCGACTTCGGGCCGTCCTGGGTGGCGCCGGGGCCCACGTCGTAGCGTCGCTCCTCCGGGCGGGGCTTCTTCGGCCGGCCGCCCTGCTTGTCGTCGCGGTTGTTACCGGCGCCGCGGAAATTACCGCGGCCACCGCTGCTCCCGCCGCGGCCGCCGCTGTTGCCACCACGGCTCCCGCCGTTGTTTCCGCTGCTGTTCCTGCCGCTGCTGCTTCGCATCAAAGTTCCGTCTTGTCGTCTGCGTCCTCGGAATCCGGAGCGTCCGGATCGAACGACGGAACCCCTTCCAGTGTCTCGGCCTCGATCGCCGCCGCCTCCGGGAGGAAGGGCGCGAGCTCCGGAAGCTCGTCCAGGCCGCGCAGGCCCATCCGCTCCAGGAAGTAGTTCGTCGTCCTGTACAGGATCGCACCTGTTTCGGGTTCCGCGCCCGCCTCCTCGACCAGACCGCGCTGGAGCAGGGTGCGCATCACACCGTCGCAGTTGACTCCGCGCACGGCGGAGACCCGGCTGCGGCTGACCGGCTGGCGGTAGGCGACCACCGCGAGGGTCTCCAGCGCCGCCTGGGTGAGCCGGGCGGTCTGGCCGTCCAGGACCAGCTTCTCCACGGCCGGGGCGTACTCCGCGCGCGTGTAGAAACGCCAGCCTCCGGCGACGTACCGCAGCTCGAAGCCGCGGCCCTGCGCGGTGTACTCGTCGGCCAGCTCCCGCAGCGCGTCGGCGACCTGGCGCCTCGGCCGCTCCAGGATCCGCGCCAGGTGCTCCTCGGTCGCGGGTTCGTCCACGACCATGAGGACCGCTTCCAGGGCCGGCCTGAGGTCCAGCCCGGCGACCGCGCGCAGCCCGGCCGGGACGTCGGTGGTCTCGCTCACGGCTTCCTCTCCTTCCCGGCGGCCCCGGCGACCTCCCGTGGGCCGGTGGCCTCCCGCGGGCCGCCGGAAGCGTCCTGGGGCTCCTTGGGCGGCCTGTCGAACTCGTCGGTGACCATCGGGGCGGTGTCGCCGTCCCCGCCCGTCCAGCGCACGGTCAGCTCCCCGAGCGCGGCCTCCTGCTCCAGCGCCACGGCCTTCTCCCGGTACAGCTCCAGCAGGGCGAGGAACCGCGCCACGACCGTCAGCGTGTCCTCGGTGTCCGCGATCAGCTCGCGGAAGCCCGCCTCGCCCAGCTCGCGCAGCCGGGCCACCACGATTTGGGCCTGCTCCTGCACGCTGACCAGCGGGGCGTGGATGTGGTCGACGTAGACCTGCGGTCGGGGCCTGGGCTGCATCGCCTTGACGGCGAGCTTCGCGAAGCCCTCGGGGCCGATGCTGATGACCACCTCGGGCAGCAGCTCGGCGTGCTCGGGTTCGAGACCGACGGTACGGGGGTATCGCCGGGCCTCGTCCTCGATGCGGGCGTTGAAGATGTCGGCGATCTGTTTGTACGCGCGGTACTGCAACAGCCGCGCGAACAGCAGGTCCCGGGCCTCCAGCAGGGCGAGGTCGGCCTCGTCCTCCACCTCGGCGGCGGGCAGCAGCCGGGCCGCCTTCAGATCCAGCAGCGTGGCCGCCACCACGAGGAACTCGGTCGTCTGGTCCAGGTCCCAGTCCGGCCCCATGGCCCGGATGTGCGCCATGAACTCGTCGGTGACCTTGGACAGGGCGACCTCGGTGACGTCCAGCTTGTGCTTGGAGATCAACTGGAGGAGCAGGTCGAAAGGCCCCTCGAAGTTGGCAAGCCGAACCTTGAAAACCCCGTCCCGGGCCTCCTCGGACGCGGCGGCTTCTCCGGCCGCGGCCGACTCTCCGGATGCGCCCGACTCCCCCCGCGCGGCGGCTCCTCCGGCCGCGGCCGGGACTCCGGGTACGAGCGGCTCTCCGGGCACGACCGCTTCTTCGGGCGACGTCGACCGCCCCGGCACAACCGGCTCCTCCGGCAGGACCAGCTCTCCGGCCGCGGCCGAGCCCTCCAGCGCGGCGGGCTCTCCGGACGCGGGCGAGGAATCCGGCGCGACAGCTTCACCGGACGCCACCGGCACTCCGGGCACGACCACTTCTTCGGGCGCCGTCGACCACCCGGGCACAACCGGCTCCTCCGGCAGGACCAGCTCTCCGGCCGCGGCCGACCCCTCCGGCGCGGCGGGTTCTCCGGACACGGGCGAGGAATCCGGCGCGACAGCTTCACCGGACGCCACCGGCACTCCGGGCACGACCACTTCTTCGGGCGCCGTCGACCACCCGGGCACAACC
>NZ_JBVIJC010000002.1:0-29652 GCF_055581605.1 Streptomyces sp. NPDC031418 | reverse complement strand
ACCGGCTCCTCCGGCAGGACCAGCTCTCCGGCCGCGGCCGACCCCTCCGGCGCGGCGGCTTCACCAGACGCCACCGGCACACCGGGCGCGACCGCTTCCTCGGGCGCCGTCGACCGCCCCGGCACAACCGGCTCCTCCGGCAGGACCAGCTCTCCGGCCGCGGCCGCCTCCCCCCGCCCGGCGGTTTCTCCAGATACGGCCGACCTCTTCGGCGCGGCGGCTTCCCCGGGCACGGTCGGCGCTCCGGGCGCGACCGCTTCTTCGGGCGACGTCGGCCACCCGGGCGCAACCGGCTCCTCGGGCCGGACCGGCTCTTCGGGGGCTGTGGCCTCGGGAGTCTCGGCCGGTGGGTCACCGGGTACGGCTCGACCCCCCGGCCCACGCCCCAGCGCGCGTCTGCGGCCGGCGCCGGGGCCGGGGGCGGGAGCGTCGTTCGAGGTCATAGCCCTCGCAGGCTACCCCTACCGCCCCCGCAGCCGGCGTACGAGGATGCTCGCGTCCCCACGGGACTCCAGGTCGGCCAGGACCACGGCCACCGCCTCGCGGACGATCCGCCCGCGGTCGACGGCGAGCCCGTGCTCGCCGCGGAGCACGAGCCGGGCGTGCTCCAGATCCATCAGCTCCTCGGCGGAGACATACACGGTGATCTTCTCGTCGTGCCGTTCCCGTCCGCTGGGCCGGCGGGCCGCCGCCCGGCCCCGCTTGCGCTGCGGCGCGGCGGCGGCTGAACCTTCCTGCGCCGACTGCCGGCGCGCCGGCCGGGTGCGGGACTCGCCGGTCCCGTCCGGCCCGGCCTCCGCGGCGACATGCTCCGCGCCCTCTCCGTCGCCACCCTGCACGGGCACCGACGGCGGTACGTCCTCGGCGCCGGCCATGTCGTCGCTCTCCCCGGCGGGAGCCGGCACCCGGGCCTCACCGGCCGAGCGCCGTGGAGCCGACGGCTGGAGCGCCATCCCCCCTGTGGTACGGAAGAGTTCGTCGGCCCCCGGCAGACTCACTCGGCGTGACACCGGGCGAGCACCTCCCTGGCGAGCTGGCGGTAGGCGGCGGCACCGACGGAGTTGGAGGCGTAGGTGGTGATCGGCTCACCGGCGACCGTGGTCTCCGGGAAGCGGACCGTGCGCCCGATGACCGTGTGGTAGACGTGGTCGTCGAACGCCTCGACCACGCGGGCCAGCACCTCACGGCTGTGGACCGTGCGCGAGTCGTACATCGTGGCGAGGATGCCGTCCAGTTCCAGCTCGGGGTTGAGCCGCTCCTGGACCTTCTCGATGGTCTCGGTCAGCAACGCGACACCGCGCAGCGCGAAGAACTCGCACTCGAGCGGCACGATGACCTTGTGGGCGGCCGTCAGCGCGTTGACCGTGAGCAGGCCGAGCGAGGGCTGACAGTCGATCACGATGTAGTCGTAGTCCGGCAGCAGCGGCTTCAGGGCGCGCTGGAGCGTGGACTCGCGCGCGACCTCGGAGACCAGCTGGACCTCGGCGGCCGACAGGTCGATGTTGGAGGGCAGCAGGTCCATGTTGGGGACCGCGGTCTTCAGCAGGACCTCGTCCGCGGACATGCCCCGCTCCATGAGCAGGTTGTAGACCGTCAGGTCGAGTTCCATGGGGTTGACACCGAGACCCACCGACAGCGCGCCCTGCGGGTCGAAGTCCACGAGCAGCACGCGCCGGCCGTACTCCGCGAGCGCGGCACCCAGGTTGATGGTCGACGTCGTCTTGCCGACGCCGCCCTTCTGGTTGCACATCGCGATGATCTTCGCGGGTCCGTGGTCGGTCAGCGGGCCCGGGATCGGGAAGTACGGCAGCGGGCGCCCGGTCGGGCCGATGCGCTCGCGGCGCTGGCGGGCCGCGTCGGGCGCGAGCGTGGCCGCGTACTCCGGATCGGGCTCGTACTCGGCGTCGGGGTCGTAGAAGTGCCCCTCGGGCAGTTCGTCGTAGTCGGCGAAGTGGTTGTGGGGCGCGCCACTTCCGTCGCCGGCCATGGCGTTCACGTGATGGCCATCCATGCTCTGGTGTGCTGTCCGGGCGGTCTGGGTTCCCGGACTCTGGTGGGCTGCGAAGGTGCGCACAGCGACGGAGCCGACAGCCTCGAATCCCGCGGGGCCCTGGCCCCGTGCAGGCATTCCTGGTTGACCACCCCCGGGAGAAAATGTCGACTCATTCACAAGTCGTCTTACCTCCTTGGTGACCAGGAAACTTCTAGACAAGGTCAGCGTGGCACCATGCCGACGGTTGGCGACTCTATGGCGTGTCGGCGGTCCGCAGCAACACAATCCGCCGGACCCGGCCGGATGTGTCGGCAATGAAACATCCCGCTGTCAAGGGCGTACGGCCGTCGCACAGCAGGTTTCACCGGTGTGCGAATCGGTCGAAGGGTTACGTTCGAGGCGAGTTGACCGAGAGTCGCAAAGTGACCATACACACATCCGGCCGGACCTTGTCGGGCAAGGTCCGGCCGGATGCGCGCGGTTGACGAGACGTGTTGACGAATCGCCTTTTGCCTGCTGGTGACTTAGCGACTCACCAGGTCAGGGCGGTGGTCGACCGGGTCAGCCGAGCAGCGTCTCCAGCTCGACGTGCTCCAGGCCGTGGGCCTCGGCGACCTCCTTGTAAACGACCTTGCCGTCATGGGTGTTGAGACCCTTGGCGAGCGCGGCGTCGCGGCGCAGCGCCTCCACCCAGCCGTTGTTGGCGAGCGAGACGATGTACGGCAGCGTCGCGTTGGTGAGGGCGTTGGTGGAGGTGTTCGGCACGGCGCCCGGCATGTTGGCGACGCAGTAGAAGACCGAGTTGTGGACCTGGAAGGTCGGCTCGGCGTGCGTGGTGGGACGGGAGTCCTCGAAGCAGCCGCCCTGGTCGATCGCGATGTCGACAAGGACACTTCCCGGCTTCATGCGGGCCACCAGCTCGTTGGTGACCAGCTTCGGGGCCTTGGCGCCCGGGATGAGGACCGCGCCGATGACGAGGTCGGCCTCGAGGACGGCCTTCTCCAGCTCGAAGGAGTTGGACATGATCGCCTTGACCTTCGTACCGAAGATCTTGTCGGCCTCGCGCAGCTTGTTGATGTCACGGTCGAGCAGGGTGACGTCGAAGCCCATGCCGACGGCGACCTGGGTGGCGTTCCAGCCGGAGACACCGCCGCCGATGACCACGGCCTTGGCCGGGGTCACGCCCGGGACACCGCCGGGCAGCACGCCACGGCCGCCGGCCGCGCGCATCAGGTGGTAGGCGCCGACCTGCGGGGCCAGCCGGCCCGCGACCTCGGACATCGGGGCGAGCAGCGGCAGCGCGCGGCTCGGCAGCTCGACGGTCTCGTAGGCGATCGCGGTGGTGCCGGACGCCAGCAGCGCGTCCGTGCACTCCTTGGAGGCGGCCAGGTGCAGGTAGGTGAAGAGGATCTGGTCCTTGCGGAGGCGGTGGTACTCCTCGGCGATGGGCTCCTTGACCTTCAGCAGCAGGTCGGCGGCGGCCCAGACCTCGTCGGCGGTGTCGAGGATCGCGGCGCCGGCGGAGACGTACTCCTGGTCCGTGATCGAGGAGCCGAGGCCGGCGCCCCGCTCGATGACGACCTGGTGACCGTTGCGCACCAGCTCGTGCACACCGGCGGGGGTGATGGCCACCCGGAACTCGTTGTTCTTGACCTCGCGGGGGATGCCGACCTTCACGTCGATCACGGTCCTTGGCTCAGAGGGTATGGGGGGTGTCATTGCATGACATACCCAGGCATGCGGGGGCACACCGGGAGACACCGCAGGAGAACGTGCGGCAGAGCCAGTTTAATGAAGGTGTTCTGGCTGTCTAGCCTTTCATTGCATCAATCTTCACTGGATGGACTGCGGATTTCGCAGGCGATTCCGTCCTGATCCAGGGGTTCACCCGTTTCCGGCGCCTCCTCCTCCAGCATGCGCTCGGCCGCCGCGCGGTGCAGTCGGGCGGCCGCGGGGTCGCCGAGGTGCTCCAGGACGGCGGCCAGCCGCAGCTGGAGCGCGGCCTGCAACCGGACGTCCTCCGCCTGCCGGGCCCATTCCACCGCCTCCTGGCAGGTGCGCAGCGACTCCTCGGGCCGTCCCGCGTACTCCTGGACCCGGGCGATCTCGCTCAACGCCCGCGCGTGGGCGGCGACATCGCCGCTCTTGCGGTAGCCCGCGGCGGCCGCCCGCCAGTTCCGTACGGCCTCGCCGTACCGGCCCGCGTAGGTGTGCGCGGTGGCGATCCGGCCGTACAGCCGGGCGGCCTCCGCGCGCTCGCCCCGGGCCAGCCGGTCGGACAGCGCGCGCCCGAACCAGTCGGCGGCCCGGTCGTAGTCCCCCAGCTCCAGATGGGCGCCGCCTACGGATTCCATCGCGCGGCCGGTGGCGTACGGGTCGTTCGCCTGCCGTCCGGCGTCCAGGGCGGACCGGTAGCGGGCCAGCGCCTCCCGGGTACGGCCGGTCTGCGCGTCCAGATCGCCCAGGTTCAGCAGGGCCGCGGCCTTCTCCCGGGCCAGTCCGCGCCGCTCGGCGACATCGAGGACGAGGCCGTGGACGCCGTACAGGTCGGGCGCGGCGGCCTGCGTGCCGACATGCGCCACCAAGGCCCTGACCAGCTGCGACAGCAGCCGTCGGGCGAGGGTGTCCAGCTCGCCGTCGGCCACCGCGAGGCGCGCGGAGGCCAGCAGGGCCGGGCGGCGCACCCGCAGCCATTCGGCGGCCGCGCGGGGGGTCGGGAAGCGCACCGCCGGCTGCATGGCCAGCAGCTTCTCGCGGAACTGCGGGCTGTCCGTCTCGGTGATCGCCCGGCAGGACTGGAGCAGCCGTACCGTCCGCTCCAGCATCCGGGCCCGGGCCAGCTGGAGCTCCGCCGGGCGTTCCCGGCTGCCGGCGAGGGCGCGCAGCAGGGGGTGGAGACAGCCCGGGATGCCGTACTGGGGCAGTGGGGAGTCCACGGCGTGCAGCAGGCCGAGGCCGACGAAGTCGTCCAGGGTGGCGTGCGCGGCCTCGACCGAGCAGCCGGCCAGCGCGGCGGCGGTGTGCGGGTCGACCAGGCCGGCCGGGGCGAGGGAGAGCAGGCGCAGTATCCGGGCGGCCGGGCCGGGCAGCTCGTCGTGCACCAGACGGAAGACACGGGCCAGCGGGGTGCCGTCGGCCCCCGCCTCGGTGTCCGCGTGCAGCCGCTTGGCGAGGTCGGAGACGGCGGCCTGGGGGCGGGCGGCGAGCCAGCCGCCGGCCAGGACGAGGGCGGCCGGGTGGCCGTGGCAGGCCTCGGCCAGGCTCTCCGCCGAGCGCGGGTCGACGGTGATCCGGACGGAGCCGGTGAAGCGGGTGAGCAGTTCCACCGCGGACTTGGTGTCCAGCCCGCCCAGGGTGCACGGGCGGACGTCGGCGATGCCGGTGAGCGGGCCGCTGGAGACGGCCACCACCAGGCAGTCGGGGGCGTCCGGGAGCAGGGCGTCGACCTGGTCGGCGCCGGCCGCGTCGTCCAGCAGGAGCAGGACCCGCCGGCCGGTCAGCGCGGTGCGCAGCGCCGCGGTCAGCTCGTCCTCGGCGGCTCCGGCGGGGGCCGGCACGTCCAGCGCGGCGAGCAGGTCGCGGGCGGCACGCTCGACCGGCACCGGGGTGCCGTCGGGCTCGCTGAGCCGGGCCCGCAGCACCCCGTCCGGGTAGCGGCCGGCGACCTGCCGGACGAGTTCCCCGGCGAGGGCGGTCCGGCCGGAGCCGGGCCGGCCCGCGATGAGCAGCACCCGTGCGCGGGGCGCCTTGCGGCCGGACAGGGTGTCCAGGCCCGCGCGCTCGATGTCGGCGCGCAGCTCCTTCAACTCCCGTGTCCGGCCCAGGAAATGACCCTCCGCGGCCCCGGACGCCGACAGCCGTACGTCGCCTGTGTCCACCACCTGATCCGTCACGGGCCACACTCCCGTCCCACCGCACGCGCAAGCCCGCCGGATCTTCCGCTACGGGCTTTCCAGAGCCTAGTTCACGCTCTGCGACGTTCCCTGAGGAGCACAGCGGACACATCGCCCGATCGGATCAGGCGATGGTCATACACGTGCGCCGGGCGGGTGAGGGCTCAGGCCGTGAAGGGGCGGGCGGGCCAGGGGGCGTCGGCCGGGCGCAGCGCGTCCAGGCCGTCACCGGCGCGGGCGGCCGCCAGGGAGAGGACGCCGACGACGAGGCAGTTGTTGTGCACATCACCGGCGAGGACCCGGCGCACCAGCTCGTCGACCGGCACGCGCGCGTGCTCCATGTCGGTCTCCTCGTGCTCCGTCGCGAAGCGCTCGCCGTCGGCCTCGGACAGGTCACGGGCGAGGAAGATCCGTACGGCCTCGTCGCAGCCGCCCGGGGTGGTGTACACGTCGGTCAGCACCCGCCAGTCCTCGGCCTTGGCGTGCGCCTCCTCGTACAGCTCGCGCTGCGCGGCGTGCAGCGGGTTCTCGCCGGGCACGTCGAGCAGCCCGGCCGGGATCTCCCACAGCTTCTGCCGCACCGGGTGGCGGTACTGCTTGATCAGCAGCACCCGGTCCTCCTCGTCCAGGGCGAGCACGGCCACCGAGCCCGGGTGGACCTGGTAGTCGCGGCGGACCACCGAGCCGTCGGGCATGACCACCTCGTCCGTCCGGACCGAGGTCTTGTTGCCCACGAAGGGGGTCTCCGTGTTCCGGGTCTCCCACTCCTCCGGGGTGTCCTTGATCGTCATGCCCTGTCCTCCCACGTGCACATACGAAAGCCGGGGTGCTCCCTACTGAGAGGTACGCACCCCGGCCACCGTACAACTGATGTGTTACTTCGACGTCTTCCGCTCGACCGCGGCCTTCACCAGGCCGGCGAAGAGCGGGTGCGGGCGGGTCGGCCGCGAGCGCAGCTCGGGGTGGGCCTGGGTCGCGACCAGGTAGGGGTGGACCTCACGCGGGTACTCCACGTACTCCACCAGCTTGCCGTCCGGGGAGGTGCCCGAGAACTGGATGCCGGCCTTCTTCTCCAGCTCCGCGCGGTAGGCGTTGTTCACCTCGTAGCGGTGGCGGTGGCGCTCCTCGATGTACTCCTTGCCGTCGTACACCTCGCGCACGATCGAGCCCTCGGCCAGCTTCGCCGGGTACATGCCCAGCCGCATGGTGCCGCCCATGTCGCCCTCACCGGCGACGATGTCCAGCTGCTCGGCCATCGTGGAGATCACCGGGTGCGCGGTGGCGGGGTCGAACTCGGTGGAGTTCGCGTCCGCGATACCCGCCAGGTTGCGCGCCGCCTCGATCACGATGCACTGGAGGCCCAGGCACAGGCCCAGCAGCGGGATCTTGTTCTCCCGGGCGTAGCGGATGGCGCCGACCTTGCCGAGCACACCGCGGTCGCCGAAGCCGCCCGGGATGCAGATGCCGTCGACGTCCGCCAGCTGCGCCTTCGCGCCGGCCGGGGTCTTGCAGTCGTCGGAGGTCACCCACTTGATCTTGACCCGGGCACGGTTGGCGAAGCCGCCGGCGCGCAGCGCCTCGGTCACCGACAGGTAGGCGTCGGGCAGGTCGATGTACTTGCCGACGAGGGCGAGGGTGATCTCGTGGTCGGGGTTGTGGACCCGGTCCAGCAGGTCGTCCCAGGTCGTCCAGTCCACGTCACGGAACGGCAGGTCGAGCTTGCGCACCACGTAGGCGTCCAGGCCCTCGGCGTGCACGACCTTGGGAATGTCGTAGATGGAGCGGGCGTCCGGGCAGGCCACCACGGCCGCCTCGTCCACGTCGCACATCAGCGAGATCTTCCGCTTGATCGCGGTCGGGACCTCGCGGTCGCAGCGCAGCACGATCGCGTCCGGCTGGATACCGATGTTGCGCAGCGCCGCCACCGAGTGCTGGGTCGGCTTGGTCTTCAGCTCGCCCGAGGGACCGATGTAGGGCAGCAGCGAGATGTGCACGACGAAGACGTTGTCCCGGCCGACCTCGTGCCGGACCTGGCGGACGGTCTCCAGGAACGGCAGCGACTCGATGTCGCCGACCGTGCCGCCGACCTCGGTGATGACCACGTCGACCTCGTCGGTGGCCATCCGCCGGATGCGGTGCTTGATCTCGTTGGTGATGTGCGGGATCACCTGCACCGTGTCGCCCAGGTACTCGCCCCGGCGCTCCTTGGCGATCACGGTGGAGTACACCTGACCGGTGGTGACGTTCGCCGAACCGTCCAGGTCACGGTCGAGGAACCGCTCGTAGTGACCGATGTCCAGGTCGGTCTCGGCGCCGTCGTTGGTGACGAACACCTCACCGTGCTGGAACGGGTTCATCGTGCCCGGGTCGACGTTCAGGTACGGGTCGAGCTTCTGCATCACCACGCGCAGACCCCGTGCCTTGAGCAGCATGCCCAGGCTGGAGGCCGTCAGACCCTTGCCGAGCGAGGAGGCGACACCCCCGGTGACGAAGATGTGCTTGGTCGTCGTGGCTGTGCTGTTTCGAAAAGCAGCGGGCGGCATGGCCAAGAGGGGGCTCCCGTGGTCGCTATCTGTCGTGCGGTGCGGCTTCCGGTCCGGAGATTTCCGGGGGCGCCGTCGCTGCGGTTCGGGGGTTTCAGTCCCACCGGTCCACGGGCTACCAGGGTATCAGCGCCTGGAGGAGATGGCTTCCGGCCACGCTCCGCAGCCGGGCGGGCACGGGGTGGTCAGGCCGGGGCCGTCACCTGCGACCCTCGTTCGTCACACGCCACACGTGTCACCACAGGCTCGCGCCTGTCACACGGTCATCACCCGTTGGTCACTCATTCGGCCCACACGGGTTGTCCGGAGCGGCACGCAGATCATCTACGTGCGTCGTATCCTGCTCGGACACTCGCTGCCGAGCCCGGCCGGAACGACGGCACACCCCCGCCAGCATCAACCGGAACAACGAGAGCGCGGCAGTTCGTTGAGCTAAGACTGTCGTGTTGCCTCAGGGCTCGGCGGGCTGCTTTGCTTCACCGCTCAACGACGCACAACAACGAACCCTTGACCGCACTAGCGACAGCCCCCTGCGCGGGGGTGTGACGTGGCCGTTCGACTGGAGTTGCACGTGGCCGGGCGCATCGAAGACTACGCACTCATCGGAGACATGCAGACCGCGGCACTGGTCTGCCGGGACGGCACGGTGGACTGGCTGTGCCTGCCCCGCTTCGACTCGCATGCCATCTTCGCCGGCCTGCTGGGCACCGAGGAGCACGGCTTCTGGCGGCTCGGCCCGGCGCACGCCGCCGACGCCGAACCGCCCTCGGCCGTCCGGCGCAGCTATCGCGGCGACTCGCTGATCCTGGAATCCGAGTGGGACACCCCGCGCGGCACGGTCCGGGTGACCGATTTCATGCCCCCGCGTGACGGCGCGCCGCAGCTGATCCGGATCGTCGAGGGGGTCACCGGCCGGGTGCCCATGCGCTCGGTGCTGCGCATGCGGTTCTCCTACGGCCGGGTGGTGCCGTGGGTGCACAAGCACGACGGACGCACGGTCGCGGTGGCCGGTCCCGACTCGGTGTGGTTCGACACGGAGGCCGAGACCTACGGCAAGGCGCTGACGACCTACGCCGACTTCACGGTCGCCCCGGGTGACCGGATCGCGTTCACCATCTCGTGGCAGCCCTCGCACAAGGAGCCGCCGCCGCTGCCGGAGCCCGAGCAGTCGCTGGAGGCGACGGAGGACTTCTGGCGGGAGTGGGTGGAGCACTGTACGTACCACGGCCCGTACCACGAGGCGGTGGTCCGCTCGCTGATCACGCTGAAGGCCCTGACGTACGCCCCGACCGGCGGCATCGTCGCGGCCCCCACCACCTCGCTGCCCGAGGACATCGGCGGCGTCCGCAACTGGGACTACCGCTACACCTGGCTGCGCGACGCGGCGATCACGCTGTCCTCGCTGCTGCGCACCGGCTACCGCGAGGAGGCGCGCGCCTGGCGCGAGTGGCTGCTGCGCGCGGTCGCGGGCGAC
Source organism: Streptomyces sp. NPDC031418 (assembly GCF_055581605.1). NCBI lineage: Bacteria > Bacillati > Actinomycetota > Actinomycetes > Kitasatosporales > Streptomycetaceae > Streptomyces > Streptomyces sp. NPDC031418. The sequence goes on along the minus strand of NZ_JBVIJC010000002.1, from coordinate 19,749 downwards.
CCGGAGAACCTCCAGATCATGTACGGCATCGCGGGCGAGCGCGAGCTGGGCGAGGCCGAGCTGGACTGGCTGCCCGGTTACGAGAACTCCGCCCCGGTCCGGGTCGGCAACGGCGCGGCGCACCAGCTCCAGCTGGACGTGTACGGCGAGGTCACCGAGGCGCTGCACCTGGCGCACATGACGGGTCTCGCCCGCAACGACTACGCGTCCCTGCTCCAGCTGAAGCTGATCCGCTACCTGGAGGACCACTGGCAGGAGCCGGACGAGGGCATCTGGGAGGTGCGCGGCCCGCGCCGGCACTTCGTGCACTCCAAGGTGATGGCCTGGGTCGCGGTGGACCGCACCATCAAGCTGATCGAGTCCGGGGACGCGGACGGCCCGCTGGAGCGCTGGAAGGAACTGCGCGACGACATCCACCGGGACGTCTGCGAGAAGGGCTACGACAAGGAGCGCAACACCTTCACCCAGTCCTACGGCTCCCAGGAGCTGGACGCCTCGCTGCTGCTCATCCCCCAGATGGGTTTTCTGCCGCCGGACGACAAGCGGGTCATCGGCACCATCGAGGCGATCCAGCGCGAGCTGTCCACCCCGGACGGGTTCATCCTGCGGTACCCGACCGAGGGTGACACGGCGGGCGTCGACGGTCTGCCCGGCGACGAGGGCGCCTTCCTGGCCTGCTCGTTCTGGATGGCGGACGACCTGGCGATGATCGGCCGGGTGGACGAGGCCCGCAGGCTGTTCGAGAAGCTCCTCGCGCTCCGCAACGACCTGGGCCTGCTCGCCGAGGAGTGGGACCCGCGTCTCCAGCGCCAGGTCGGCAACTTCCCGCAGGCCTTCAGCCACGTGCCGCTGATCGACACGGCCCTGCGGCTGACGGCGTCCGGGGCGTACGGCGGCTGACCCCGCCCCCGCGGGAGCCGTCCCCCCGCCCCCGCGGGAGCCGTCCCCCCGCCCCCGTGGGAGCCGTCCCGGCTCCCACCCTTCCGTGCCTAGGCTGGAAGCCGACAGCAGCCCCTGGCACGGAAGGGGGCGGCCATGGCTTCCTTCTCCACGGCGCAGACCGCTCTCGCCGCGCTGCGCGAGGATCTCGCCGGCGAGGTGTTCGCCCCGGGGGACCCGGGCTACGACGGCGCCCGGACCGTCTTCAACGCGCTGATCGACCGGCGTCCGGCCGTGATCGCCCGGTGCGCGCACGCGGGCGACGTGGTCCGCGCCGTGCGCTTCGCCCGGGACCTGGATCTGCACATCGCGGTGCGCGGCGGCGGGCACGGCGTGGCCGGCCCGGCCGTGGCCGACAACGCGCTCGTGGTGGACCTGCGCCGGATGCACGCCGTGACCGTCGACCCGGCGGCCGAGGCGGTGCGGATCGAGGGCGGGGCCACGGTGGGCCGGCTGGACCGGGCCACCCAGCCGTACGGGCTCGCGACCACCGGCGGCCGGGCCTCCGGCGTCGGGGTCGGCGGCCATGTCCTCGGCGGCGGCACCGGCTGGCTGGACCGCGCCTTCGGTCTCGCCGCCGACAACCTCATCGGGGTGGAGCTGGTGACCGCCGACGCCGAGCGGGTGCACGCCAACGCGGACGAGAACCCCGAGCTGTTCTGGGCGCTGCACGGCGGCGGGGGCAACTTCGGCATCGCCACCGCGCTCACCTTGGAGCTGCACGAACTGCCGGAGTTCCGGATCGCGCTGCTGCTCTGCCTGCCCCGGTTCGGCCCGGAGCTGGTCCGCGCCTTCCGCGAGGTGATCCGCACCGCCCCGAACGAGGCGGGCGGTGCCGTGCTGTACACAACCGGCCCGCCGGCCCGGTTCGTCCCGCCGGAGCTGGTGGGCAGGCTGCTGTGCGGCTGTCTGCTGACGTACGCGGGCGGTGCGGCCGGGCTGCGCCGGCTCGCCGGTCCGCTGCTGGCGCTGCCGCACGTGGCGGAGATCGTGGGCGCCGTGCCGTACGCCGATGTGCAGTGCCTGCTGGACGAGCCGCCGGGGCTGCGCAACCACTGGTCGGCGGAGTGTCTGAGCGGTCTGCCCGACGAGCTGGTGGACGTCTTCTGCGCCCACGCCGAGAGCATGCCGGTGCCGACCGGCAGCCAGTACATCCTGTTCCCGCAGGGCGGAGCGGTCGCCGCCGGACCCCGGGAGTACCCGGTGCCGTACCGGGACGCGCCCTGGGTGGTGCACCCGTTCGGCAACTGGGCGGACCCGGCCGACGACGAGCGGACGACGGCCTGGGTGCGGGCGGCGCGCGCCGGTGTACGCCCCTGGAGCACGGGGGCCGTCCCCCTCAACCTCATCGGCGACGAGGGCCCGGACCGGGTCCGGGCGGGTCTGGGCGCGGGGAACGCGCTGCGGCTGGAGAAGGTGAAACGGCGGTACGACCCCGACAACGTCTTCCGCTTCAACCACAACGTGCAACCGGTCTGACCCGCAGCTGTCCCGAGGGCGTTTTCGCAGGTAGCGTCCGCTGCATGAACAGCGGTACGGACAACGGTACGGAGCGCAGACCCGCCACGCAGGGCGCCGGGATCACCGTGCAGCGGGCGCTGGAGCTGCCCGGGCTGCGCAGTGGGCTGCCGGAGATCGTGGCGGGCGCCGACCGGCTGGGCCGTACCGTGCGCTGGGTGCACGCGGGCGAGGTGCCGAACATCGCCTCGCTGCTCAAGGGCGGCGAACTGCTGCTCACCACGGGCTACGGCCTCGGCACCCGCCCGGCCGAGCAGCGGGCGTTCGTGCGCACGCTGGCCGAGCGCGGGATCGCCGCCCTGGTGGTGGAGCTGGGCCCGCGCTTCACCCGGCTGCCGGCCGCGCTGGTGGACACCGCGCGGGCGGCCGGTCTGCCGCTGGTCCAGCTGCACCGCGAGGTGCCGTTCGTGGCGGTGACCGAGGAGATCCACACCGAGATCGTCAACGGCCACTACGCCCTGCTCCAGCGGGCGGAGGAGGTGCACCGGCGCTGTACCGAGGCGCTGCTGGGCGGTGGCGGCGTGCCGCAGGTGCTGGCCATCCTGGCCGGTTTCGGCGGCAACCCGGTGTTCCTGGAGACGCCCGACGGCCGGCTGCTGTACGCGGCCGGGGAGGGGCCCGAGGGCGCGGATCCGCTCCAGGTGTGGGAGGGGCTGCGCGGGCCGCACAAGGACGCGCCGCCGCCCGCCGGTTCGGTACTGGTGGACGTGCCCGGCGGCGGCCCCGGTACGGCGGGCTCGGTACGGGCCCGGCTGGTGATGCTGCCGGTCCGCTCCCCGCTGGCGCCGGTGCACCGGATCGCCGCCGAGCGGGCCGCGGGGATTCTGGCCGTGGTGCTGATGCAGGCCCGGCAGGAGGAGGAGCTGGCGGCGCGCGGGCGCGGTGACTTCCTCACCGATCTCGCCGAGGGCCGCATCACCGCGGAGGACGCCCCCGCGCAGGCCCGGGTGCTCGGCTTCAAGCCCGGCGGCAGTCCGCTGCTGCCCGTGGTCATGCGGGTCGGCGATCCGCTGTCCCCCGGCGGGGGCTGGGCGGTGCTGGCCCGGGCGGTCTCCGAGGAGCTGGCCACGGTGGGCGTGCCGGTGCTGCTGGGGGTGCGGCCGGTGGAGGGCCGGGTGCTGGTGCTGCTCGGGCTGCGCTCGGAGCCGGAGCGGCCGGCGGTGGCCGACCGGGTGGCGGCGGCGCTGCGGGCGGGCGTGGAGCGGGCCGGCATGCAGCGGCCGGGCGCGCCGCCGCCGGTCGTGGTGGTCGGGGTGGCGGGCGGCTGGGCGGCCGCCTCGGCCGGGCTGCGGCACGCGGCGGAGACGGCGACGGCGGCCCAGGGCCTGACCGACCGGCCCTGGTACGACGCCCGGCGCCTCGACATCGACCTGTTGCTGTGGCGGCTGCGCGACCACCCGGACCTGGCCGCCTTCGTGGACCGGGCGATCGGTCCGCTGCGCGACCACGACCACCGCTCCAAGCCGCCGCTGCTGCCGACCCTGGAGACCTATCTGGCGCACGCGGGCCGCAAGGCGGAGACGGCCCGCGAACTCCATCTCAACCGGCAGACCCTCTACAACCGCCTCGCCCGTATCGGTGAGTTGCTGGGCACCGACCTGGACGACCCGCAGACGGTCCTGGCCCTGAGCCTCGCCCTGCGCGCCCGCCGCCACGTGCCGTGAGAGGCCGTCAGGCGAGCGGCCAGGGCCGCGTCAACTCGTCGTAGACACTGAGCACTTGGGCGACCGTCTCGTCCTCGGTGGGCCAGGTGGCGGCCTGCCGTACGCCCCGCGCCCGGAGCAGTTCCCGGCGCGCCGGATCGGCGAGCAGGCGTACGACGGTGGCGGCGAGCGCGTCCGCGTCGCCGTACGGGACGAGTTCGGCGGCGTCGCCGACCAGGTCCGGTATGCCGCCGACCCGGGTGGCGACGAGCGGCACGCGCGCGTGGAGCGCCTCCTGGGCCAGCACCGACCGTGACTCCCAACTGCTGGTCAGCAGCGCCAGGTCGGCGGCGGCGAGCAGCTCGGGCACGTCCTCGCGACGGCCGACGAGCCGTACCGGAAGCTCCTCCTCCTCGATGCGCCGTTGCAGCGCGGGGCGCAGCGGCCCCTCCCCCGCGACGACGACCAGCGGCACCGGGTCCAGGCCGCGCCAGGCACGGGCCGCGTCGAGCAGGACGTCGTAGCCGCGATGCCGGTCGAGGGAGCCGACCGCGATCAGCAACGGGCGTTCGCCCGCGCCGAGTTCGGCGCGCACCTTGGGCCGCAGCCGGTCGGGGTCGTCATGGGTGACGGGCCGGCGCTGTCCGGGCAGGCCGACGGCGGCGAGCCGGGCGTCCCGCGCCCCGGTGCGCCGGGCCCGGTCCACCAGGTCGGAGCTGGTGCCGAGGACCACGGCCGCCGTCTTCGCCACCCGGCGCTCCAGCAGCCGCAGCAGATGCGCCCGCGCGCCCTCCGCCTCCGCCCGGTTGTGCCAGGTCACCACCAGCGGGGTGGCGCGCCGGCTGAGCGCGAGCACGGCGCGGAAGGAGGCGTGCAGCCCGTGGGCGTGCACCAGGTCGGCGTCCGCGCAGGCCGCCCGGAGCGCGGCCACGGAGGCGGGGTCGCTGCTGCGCGGCACATGCACATGGGCGGCGCCGGTCCCGGTGAAGTCGTAGCGGCGGTCGGCCTCGACGGGGGCGCACACCGTCACCCGCACGCCCCTCGCCACCAGCCCCTCGGCCAGCGAGCGCACATGCGCGCTGCTGCCGGCGTTGCCTCCGCCGAGCACCTGCACGGTGCGCAGCGGCGACTGGCCGTGCGGTGCGTTGCTGCTCAGCGGGGTCACGGGGCCGGGCTCCTGGTTCGGGGGCTCGCGGGGACACGAGGAAACGTACAGAAGGTAGCGGGCTCACGGAGGCGGAAGGGCACAGCCCGCGCGCCTCCCGCGCGGTCGGTTCGCACCCGTCGCCCGTCCGGCGTGCTGCCTCAAGCATGCCAGGGCGTACGGCTGTTCCGGGAAACCCGCGAGGGCGCACTCTGCGGCGGCCCGGGGCAATGCGCCGGAGCACGTCACCCACACGAGTGAGGGAAACCCTGCCACGACGGAACGCGCGACGACCGCGTCCCCCCAGGTCGGAGCCCTGGGCACGGCCCCCCGGACCGGATCCGGCGGGGCGCGCGAACGGCGGCCCGGCCGAACGCCGGATGCGGCACCCGAACAGCCCGGCGGCCGACCGCCCGCGGTGGCACACGAACGGCGAGGCGGCCACCGGTCAGCGGCGGCGCACGCCGGGGACCGACCGCGCACGCCGGGGGCGCATAACGAAGAAAGGCGCGCACGAACAACCGCACGCGCCGGTACGACACCACGCACTACCCCGGCGACACCAGCACGTGTAGCCGACCGGCACCGGGAGCGGCCGCCCCGCATCCCCTCGGCGCACGTGCCCCCGGCGCGACACCAGCAGGTGTGATCGACCGGCGCCGGGTGCGGGTGGCCCGCAAGGCGCTACACGGCCGCCCCGCACCACACCGAGCACATCCCCCGGCACCCGTGCCCCGGCGCGACACCCGGCGCGCGTGCCCCCGGCGGGAAGCCGAGCGCACGCGCCGGGCGCCGGTGTCGCCCGGCACCGGACGAAGCGGCTCTGCTCTGCCCCGCTCCCGCCTACGCGTCCGCGCGGGCCGTTGCCAGCAGTTCCTCCGCGTGGGCGCGGGCCGTCTCGGAGTCCTCCTGGCCGGCCAGCATCCGGGACAGTTCGCGGACCCGTTCCTCGCCCTCCAGGACCTTCACCCCGGACCGGGTGACCGACCCGTCGTTGGTCTTCTCCACCAGCAGCTGCCGGTCGGCGAACGCGGCGACCTGCGGCAGATGGGTGACGACCACGACCTGCGCGGTCTTGGCGAGTTTCGCCAGCCGCCGGCCGATCTCGACGGCCGCCTTGCCGCCGACGCCGGCGTCGACCTCGTCGAAGAGGTACGTCGGCACGGGATCGGTGCCCGCGAAGACGACCTCCACGGCCAGCATCACCCGGGACAGCTCACCGCCGGACGCGCCCTTGGCGATGGGCCGCGGCGGGGCTCCGGGATGCGGGGCGAGCAGCAGCTCGACCTCGTCCACGCCGGACGGCCCGTAGCCGACCGTGCGCCCGCCGACCTCGACGCCCTCCGGATCCTCGGTCTGCCGGATGTCGAAGGACACGCGCGCGTGCGGCATCGCGAGCGAGGCCAGCTCGGCCGTCACCGCGGCGGCGAACCGCTCGGCGGCCTCGGTCCGCGCGTCGGTCAGCGCCTGGGCGAGCCCGCCCAGTTCGGTGCGCAGCGCGTCCCGCTCGGCGGTCAGCTCGGCGATCCGCTCGTCGTCGCCGTCCAGCTCGGTGAGCCGGGCGGCGCTCCGCTCGGCCCAGGCCAGGACGGCAGCGACGTCCTCGCCGTACTTGCGGGTGAGCGCGGTGAGAGCGGCCCGCCGCTCCTCCACGGCCGCGAGCCGGCGCGGATCGGCGTCGAGGTCGTCGGCGTACCCGGCCAGCTCGCCCGCGACATCGCCGAGCAGGATCCCGATCTCGCCGATCCGGTCGGCCAGGGAGGCCAGCGCCGGATCGTGGGACCGTACGGCCTCCAGGGCCCGGTGGGCGCCCGCGACCAGCGTCGTGGCGTCGATCCCCTCGGGGTCCTCCGGATCGCCCGCGAGAGCGGCGTGTGCGGCGGTCGCGGCGGACGCCAGCGCCTCGGCGTGCCCGAGCCGCTCCGCCTCCTCTGCCAGCTCCACGTCCTCCCCGGCGCGCGGCTCCACGGCGGCGATCTCGTCCAGCCCGTACCGCAGCATGTCGGCTTCCTGCGCCCGCTCACGCGCGCGCGTGGTGATCTCCTCCAGCTCGGCGGAGACGGCCCGCAGCCGCTTGTAGGCCTCGGCGTACTTGGCGAGCGGCACGGCGACCGCGTCGCCCGCGTACCGGTCCAGCGCCTGCCGCTGCCGGGACAGCTTCAGCAGCCCCTGCTGGTCGGTCTGCCCGTGCACGGCCACCAGCTCGTCGGCCAGCTCGGCGAGCATGCCCACCGGCACGCTGCGCCCGCCCAGGTGCGCCCGGGACCGTCCCTCGGCGGAAACGGTACGGCTGATCAGCAGGGCGCCGTCGTCCAGCTCGGCCCCCGCCTCCTCGGCGCGTACGGCGACGGAGGCGTCCGCGGACACCGTGATCCGCCCCTCCACGACCGCCTTCTCGGCCCCGATCCGCACGAGCGCGGGGTCCGCCCGGCCCCCGAGCAGCAGTCCCAGGCTGGTGACCACCATGGTCTTGCCCGCACCCGTCTCACCGGTGACCGCGGTGAACCCCGGCGACAGCTCGACGACGGCATCGTCGATGACCCCGAGCGACCGTATCCGCATCTCCTCCAACACGGATAAGACCTTACGAGGTCGGGGGGCGGGAGTGTGACCGACCCCGCCCCGCTTGTGTGAAGGTCCAGGTGACGCACGTCGATGCGGCGCGCGCTGTCACCCGGGCGAGTGCAGTGCGGTCGGCGCGGTGCGGCTAGTGCAGCCCCTTGAGCAGGGCCACGCCGTCGGGCACCCCCATGCCGGTGACGGCGTCGTACCCCGTCCTCACCGGGTAGCCCACCGCGGGCGGGTGGGAGCCGTTGTCATGGCCGACCGCGATGTCGCGGCAGGCCACCTCGCCGAGCGGGCGGCCGTTGCTGCCGGTGTCGTAGAGCAGCGGGGTGAGGAAGCGCTGGCGCTTGTCCGGGGGCAGCAGCGCGTTGATCCGGGCGATCAGGGCGCCCCACAGCGGGGCGGAGGCGCTGGTGCCGCCGTTGGGCGCGGGCTGGCCGAGCAGGATCAGGTCGTAGAACGGCGGGCCCGCGAGCGCCGCGACGTCCGGCACGGCCCGCCCGCGGATGCTGCCCGGGTTCAGGGAGTCGATGGTGATGCTCTGCTGGTAGGCCGGGCGGTCGAACTTGCTGGAGACCCCGCCTCCGGTGGCGCCGCCGCCGTGCGGGGTGCGGTGACCGGGCGGCTGCCACCAGGCGACCTCCTGCTGGGAGGGGTCGGCCATGGTGCCGCCGACGGCCAGCGTGAAGGGGCTGCTGCTGGGGAAGTCGACGTGGGCGCGGCCGTCCGGGATCTGGTCGCCCGAACCGTCGTCACCGGAGGCCACGCAGACCGTGATGCCGGCGTTCGCCGCGCCCTCCAGGCGCTTGTTGATCTCCCGGAGCGCGGTGGGCGACCAGCCGTGATCGTCCTCGCTCAGACCCCAGCTGATCGGCACGCTCACCGGCCTGTCCGCGAGGACCTGGTCGAGCAGTTCGACCCAGCCGCGCTGGTCGAAGGTGGCGAAGTAGACGGAGATCTCCGCCGCCGGACACAGCCCGGCGACGATCTGCACGTCCATCATCACCTCGCCCGCGGCCTCGAACGCGAACTGCTGCTCCATGGGCGGCAACTGCCGAAGTTGCTGCAACGACCGGGGCGGGTCGAGGTTCAGGGGCACCACCTCGGCGCGCGGCACCGGCCGGTTGTGCGCCTCGCAGAAGGCACGCAGGTCGTCCTCGAAGTAGCAGCCGCCGAACTCGGCGATGCCGACCTTCTGGCCCTCCCCGTCGCCCGCCGGGAAGTTGTACAGCCGTTCCAGGTCGTCCGGCGTCATCGCCCCCTGGAAGCCGTGGCCCTGGACGGACTTGCGCCGCGCCATCTGCCGCTGGTCGAGCCCGAAGACACCGGTCACGATGCCTTCCAGTTCGGCGGGGATGTGCAGCTCGCCCTCGCGGCCGCGGAACTCGCCCTGGGTGGGACTGTGGTAGATGCCGAGGTCGGCCTTGAAGGCGGCGTTCATCGCGGACACCGGACCGCTGACCACGACGCTGCCCGGTCCGAGCCGGACCTGGTCGACCGAGAGGCCGTAGCGTTCGAGCACGGACTGGGTCTTCTCGGCGTCCTGGCGCCGCTCGTCAGGGATCTGGTCGGTGGGGGCCACCTTGCCGCGCAGGGTGAGGGTGACTTCCACGGGGTGCTGCGGGTCAGCGTCCCGCAGCCGGGTGGCGTCGGCCTTGGCAGGGCGGGTGCTGCCCGCCAAGGCCACGTGTTGTTCGTTCATCGTCGTCTCCTCGGAGCCGGCCTGCCGCACAGCCGGGACCGACCGGCTCGGGTCGGAAGTGGGCTACTCGGCGAGGTATATCCGGACATTGCCGGAAAAATATGCCTGGCAGACTCCGGCCACCCGGACAGGGCACGCCCTGCCCGGGATGGAGTACGGACGACGGCCGTCGGCGACGGCTCAGTGCGGCGCTCCCCGCCAGCCCGTGGTCGGCAGCGCGAACTTCGCCACCAGCCGGTCGGTGAAGGAGGAGTGGTGCAGCCGGGCGAGCCGCACCGGCACCGCCCCCCGCCGCACCTCCACCCGCGCCCCCGGCGGCAGCTCGACCGTGCGCCGCCCGTCGCACCACAGCACGCCGGGCGGGATGTGCGGCAGCACCTCCACCGCGAGCACCGAGTCCGGGGAGGTGACCAGCGGCTTGGCGAACAGGGCGTGCGCGCTGATCGGCACCATCAGCAGCGCTTCCACCTCGGGCCACACCACGGGCCCGCCCGCGGAGAAGGCGTAGGCCGTGGACCCGGTCGGCGTGGACAGCACCACACCGTCGCAGCCGAAGCCGGTCACCGGCCGCCCGTCGATCTCCAGCACGACTTCCAGCAGCTTCTCGGCGCCCGCCTTCTGCACGGCGGCCTCGTTCAGCGCCCAGTCGGTGTGCACGATGTCCCCGTTGCGGTGCACGACGACATCGACGGTCATCCGCTCCTCGACCTCGTAGGAGCGGGCGACCACCCGGTCGACCACCCGGTCGAGGTCGTCGCGTTCGGCCTCCGCGAGGAAGCCGACCCGTCCGAGGTTGACGCCGAGCATCGGCACCCCGGAGGCCCGCGCGAACTCGGCGCCGCGCAGCAGCGTGCCGTCGCCGCCGAGCACGATCAGCAGCTCGCACCCGTCCAGGCTCTGCGGGGTCGCCTCCTTGACGAGGTCCACCTCGTCCGGCAGCGGCAGATCCCGTGCCTCCTCCTCCAGCACCCGCACCCCGATGCCGTGCCGCAGCAGGCCCTTGACGACGAGTTCCGCGCTGCGGATCGCCGCGGGCCGCCCGGTGTGGGCCAGCAGGAAGACAGTACGTGCCAGGTTCTGTGTCAACGCGGCCCCTCCGCCACTGCACGCTCGACGTCGGCCGGGTCCACCTCGGGTGCCCCCGCCCGCAACCAGAGAAAGTACTCGACGTTCCCCGAGGGGCCCGGCAGCGGGCTCGCGGTGACTCCCTGCACCCCGAGCCCCAGCTCCCAGGCCTTCTCGGCCACTCCCCGCACGGCCTCCGCCCGCAGCTGCGGACTCCGTACGACACCTCCGCTGCCCAGCCGCTCCTTCCCCACCTCGAACTGCGGCTTGACCATCATCACCAGGTCGGCGTCCGGCTTCACACACCGCTTCAGGGCGGGCAGCACCAGCCCGAGCGGGATGAAGGACAGATCACCCACGACAAGATCCACAGGTTCTCCGTCGATCGCCTCCAGCGTCAACTCGCGTACGTTCGTACGGTCCTTGACGGTGACGCGTTCATCGTTCTGGAGCGACCAGGCGAGCTGTCCGTATCCGACGTCCACGGCGACGACATGCGCGGCGCCCGCGCGCAGCAGCACATCGGTGAAGCCGCCGGTGGACGCGCCGGCGTCCAGCGCACGCCGGCCCTTCACCACGAGCCCCTGCGGCACGAAGGCCTCGAGCGCCCCGGCGAGCTTGTGCCCGCCCCGGGAGACGTAGTCGGGATCGCTGTCGTCGGACCGCACCACGATCGCGGCGGCGGTCTCCACCTGTGTGGCCGGCTTGGTCGCCACGGTCCTGCCGACGGTGACCCGCCCGGCGGCGATCAGCTGGCTGGCATGCTCACGCGAGCGCGCGAGCTTCCGGCGGACCAGCTCCGCGTCCAGACGGCGACGTGCGACTCCTGCCACGGTGGGTTCAGCTCCTGTGTTGGTACGACGGTGACGGGACCGGGGGTCCCTGGCGGGCGTCGAGCGCGTCGAGCGCGTCGCGCAGCCCCTGGTGTACATCCTCGTACACCTCGAGGTGTCCGTCGGTGGCGAGGTGGTCGGCGTCGGCCAGCCGCTCCAGCCGGGCGTCGATCCGGGCGTCGCCGGTGGGGGTGCGCGGGACGTTCAGGGGGGCGGGCGCGGCGGGTTCGTACGCCTCTTCCGCCCCCTCCTCCGCCTCCGCCGGATACTCCGTCTGCGGAACCGAGTCGCTCATGCCCAGACGCTACCCCGAACCGCTGGGGTACGGTCGGTGGCGATGGCCACGATCGAGGAGTGCCGCGCCGCACTGGGAAAGCTTTCGGACAACATGCAGGGGGCCGAGGGCGAGGTCCGCGCGGCCGCCGCCCTGGACCGCACGGTGAGCTGCCACATCACCGACCTGGACGTCACCTTCGCCGGCCGCATGACGGGCGGCCGGATCGAGGTGGACGAGACACTGCCCGGTCCGCCGCGCGAGCGGGCACAGATCAGGCTCGTCCTGGCCGGCGACGACCTGGTGGCCCTGGTGGACGGGGAGCTGAACTTCGCGACCGCCTGGGGCAGGGGCCGGGTGCGGCTGGAGGCGAGCCTGCTGGACCTGTTCCGGCTCAGGAAGCTGCTGTGACGCGCTCCGCGCGCGCCCTGCGGGCCGCCGGCACGATCAGCGGGGTGCCGGTCTCCGGATCGTCGATGACCTGACAGCGCAGTCCGAAGACCTCCTCCACCAGCTCGGCGGTGACGATGTCGTTCGGGGCGCCCTCGGCGATCACCCTGCCGCCGCGCAGGGCGATGAGGTGGGTGGCGTAGCGGGCGGCGTGGTTCAGGTCGTGCAGCACCGCCACCAGCGTCCGCCCCTGGGTCTCGTGCAGCTCCGCGCACAGGTCGAGGACGTCGATCTGGTGCTGGATGTCGAGATAGGTGGTCGGCTCGTCCAGGAGCAGCAGCGGGGTCTGCTGGGCGAGCGCCATGGCGATCCACACCCGCTGCCGCTGGCCGCCGGACAGCTCGTCCACGTACCGGTCGGCCAGTTCGGCGACGCCGGTCTGCGCCATCGACTCCTGGACCACCCGCTCGTCCTCGGCGGACCACTGGCGCAGCAGCCCCTGGTGCGGGTAGCGGCCCCGGCCGACGAGATCGGCGACCGTGATGCCGTCGGGCGCGATGGACGACTGCGGGAGCAGCCCGAGCGTGCGCGCGACCTTCTTCGCCGGCATCGACTGGATGGCCTGCCCGTCGAGCAGCACCCGGCCTTGGCTGGGCCTGAGCATCCGGGACAGCGCCCGCAGCAGCGTCGACTTGCCGCAGGCGTTCGGGCCGACGATCACCGTGAAGGACTGGTCCGGGATCTCCACCGAGAGCTGTTCGGCGATGACGCGCTGGTCGTAGGCGAGGGTGACGTTCTCGGCGGACAGCCGGTTCACAGTGCTCCTTGGGGTGTTCGAGGGGGTGCCGCTCATATCCGGCCCGCCCGGCGCTCGGTGACCAGCAGCCACAGCAGATAGGCGCCGCCGACGACGCCGGTGACCACGCCGACCGGCAGCTGGTCGGCGCCGAAGGCCAGCTGCGAGGCCCAGTCGGCTCCGACCAGCAGGGCGCCGCCCATGCAGAGCGAGGGCACCAGATTGGGTCCCGGGGAGCGGGTCAGCCGGCGGGCGAGCTGGGGCGCGGTGAGCGCGACGAAGCTGACCGGGCCGGCGGCGGCGGTGGCGGCCGCGGTGAGCAGGACGGCGCAGACCAGCAGCACCATCCGGACCCGCTGCACCCGCACCCCGAGGGCGCTGGAGACGTCGTCGCCCATCTCCATCATCCGCAGGCCGCGCGCGTGGGCGAGGACCAGCGGGAGGAGGACCGCGCACAGCGCGAGCAGCGGCCACACCTGGGTCCAGTCACGGCCGGCCAGCGAGCCGGTCATCCACACGATGGCGCGGGCCGCGTCCATCAGGTCGGCCTTGGTCAGCAGATAGCCGTTGACCGCGGTGACGATCGCGGAGACACCGATGCCGACCAGGACCAGCCGATAGCCGTGCACTCCGCGCTTCCAGGCGAGCAGATAGATCGCGAGCCCGGTCACCAGACCACCGGCCAGCGCGCCCAGGGTGACCTCGGTGGCGCTGCCGGACATCAGCACGATCACCACCAGCGCGCCGGCCGTCGAACCCTGGGAGAGACCGAGCACGTCCGGACTGCCCAGCGGATTGCGCGAGACGGCCTGGAACAGCGCCCCGCCGAGCCCGAGCGAGGCACCGACCAGCAGGCCGACCAGCACCCGCGGCAGCCGCAGCTCGTTGACGATGAAGTCCTGGTACGCGGTGCCGTTCCCGGCGAGGGTGCGCAGGACGTCGCCCGCGGGGATCTGCGCGTCGCCGGTGCCGATCAGCGCGACCCCGGCGGCGCCCGCGGCAACCAGCAGCAGGACGACGACGGTCAGGGCCCGCAGGTCCAGGCGCACGGAGAACCCGCCGGGGGTGCGCACCGCCCGGTGCGGGGAGCGGGTCTTCACAGCTGGGCCGTCCTTCGCCGTCGTACGAGAAAGATGAAGACCGGACCGCCGATCAGCGCGGTGACGATGCCGACCTGCAACTCGGCGGGGCGGGCCACGACCCGGCCGATGACATCGGCGCCGAGCAGCAGCACGGGCGACAGGACGGTGGCGTACGGCAGGATCCAGCGCAGGTCGGGGCCGGTGAAGGAGCGCACCGCGTGCGGCACCATCAGGCCGACGAAGGCGATCGGACCGCAGGCGGCGGTGGCCGCCCCGCACAGCAGTACGGCGGCCAGCATGGCCAGGGCGCGGGTGCGACCGAGGCCGGCGCCGAGCGCGCGGGCGGTGTCGTCGCCCATCTCGACCGCGTTGAGCGGACGGGCCAGGGCCAGCGCGAGGACCGTGCCGACCGCGAGGAACGGCAGCACCTGCACGATGGTGGCGTCGGAGGCCGAGGCCAGCGAACCCACCGTCCAGAAGCGCATCCTGGCGAGCGCGGCGTCGTCCAGGATCATCGCCGCCTGGAGATAGCCGTACAGGGCCGTGCTGATCGCCGTACCCGCCAGGGCGAGCCGTACCGGGGTGGCGCCCCGGCTGCCGCCGAGGAACCACACCAGCGCGCCGACCACCGCCGCGCCGAGGAAGGCGAACCACACATACCCGGTGAGGCTGGTGACGCCGAAGTAGGTGATGGCCGTGACGACGGCCGCCGAGGCGCCCGCGTTGATGCCCAGCAGCCCGGGGTCGGCCAGCGGATTGCGGGTGAGCGCCTGGAGCACCGCGCCCGCGAGACCGAGCGCGGCACCGGCGAGCAGCCCGAGGACCGTACGGGAGAGCCGCTCGTCCACGACGACGTCACCGTAGGTCCCCGTGTCCTGGAACAGGCCGTGCCAGACCTGGTCCGGCGACAGGGCTTTCGCACCGATCGCGATGCTCGCCAGGGCGACGAGCAGCAGGACCACCACGGAGAGCAGGAGCCCAAGGGCCCGTGCGGCTCGGCGGGTTGGGGGCGCGGCTGCGGTCTCCGCGCGCGGTTCCGGAGGACTGTCGACCAACACGAGGTTAGGTTAGCCTACCCTCGCTACGATCTCGATCCCCGGTTTCCGTCAGAGCCCCAGCCGCGCCAGCGCCTTCCCCGCGTCCAGCGCACACGAGCCGTCCCCGGCCGCCGTCCAGGCCGCCGCACACAGCGCCCGCAGCCCGTCCAGCGCCTCGCCGTCGCCGTCCAGCTCCAGCCGGCCGGCCCGCGCCGTCGCCGTGAACCCGCCGCAGCGGAAACCGTCGCCCTCGGCATCGACCACCGGCTGCCCGGTGAGCAGCCCGCGCAGATCGGCGTCCACATAGGTCGGCCGGTGCTGCGGCGGCGCCGCGAGCAGCAGGGCGCCGTCGGTGACACCGGTCAGCACCAGCAGCGAGTCCACCTCGCCGTTGAACGCGCCCTCGATGTCCGTGTCCAGCCGGTCCCCCACCACCAGCGGGCGCCGCGCACCGGTCCGGATGACGGTCTCCCGGTGCATCGGCGGCAGCGGCTTGCCCGCCACCTGCGGCTCCCTGCCCGTCGCGATCCGTACGACCTCCACCGCCGCACCGTTGCCCGGCGCGATCCCGCGCCCGCTCGGAATCGTCAGGTCGGTGTTGGACGCGAACCACGGCACCCCGCGCGCGACCGCGTACGACGCCTCCGCGAACCGGCCCCAGGTCAGCTCCGGACCGCCGTACCCCTGCACGACCGCCGCCGGGTCGTCGTCCGCCGAGTCCACCGGGACCAGGCCCCGCTCGCGCAGCGCCACCCGCAGCCCCTCACCACCGATCACCAGCACCCGCGCCCCCGCCGGCACCTGCTCGGCGATCAGCCGGGCGACGGCCTGCGCGGAGGTGATCACGTCGTCCGCCCCCGTCGGTATGCCCAGCTCCGTCAGGTGCTCGGCCACGGTGTCCGGCGTGCGCAGCGCGTTGTTGGTCACATAGGCCAGGTGCATGCCGCCCGACCGGGCCGCCGCCAGCGAGTCGACCGCGTGCGCGATCGCCTCCCCGCCCGCGTACACCACCCCGTCCAGGTCCAGCAGCGCCGTGTCGTACGCCTCGCTCAGGGGCCGCTCGCTGCCCGCGGGCCGTGTCCTCGCACCCTGGCTCATATCCGCATCGCTCCTCGCACTCGCTTTTCCATCCGATCATCCCGCATGCCACTGACACACGTACGATGCCGGGATGAACACTGCAGGTCACTCGGAAGCAACGGCGCGCCGAGGCCTGGAACTCACCCCGTTCCGAGGCCTTCGCTACGACCCCGACCGGGTCGGCAGCCTCGCCTCCGTCACCTCACCGCCGTACGACGTCGTGGTACGGCCCGACGGGGTGCACCACCTTCAGTCGGCCGACCCGCACAACATCGTCCGGCTCATCCTGCCCCAGGCCGGTACCCCGAGTGCCCGCACCGAGCAGGCGGCCGACACCCTGCGCCGCTGGCTGGACGAGGGCATCCTCACCGCGGACGCGGAGCCCGGCCTGTACGTCTACGAGCAGCGCGACGGCAACGGCATGCTCCAGCGCGGCGTCATCGGCACCCTGCGGATCTCCGCCCCCGACGAGGGCCTGGTGCTGCCGCACGAGGACGTCATGCCGCCGGTGGTCGCCGACCGCGCGGCCCTGATGCGCGCCACGCGCGCGAACCTGGAGCCGCTGCTGCTGTCCTACCGCGGCGACGGCACGGCCGCCGAGGTCGTCGACCGCACCGTGCAGCGCCCGCCGCTGCTCGCCACGACCACCGAGGACGGCTTCCACCACGCCCTGTGGTCGGTCACCGACCCCGCCGACCTGGCCCGCATCCAGTCCGACCTGGCCCAGCGCCAGGCGCTGATCGCCGACGGCCACCACCGCTGGGCCACCTATCTGCGGCTGCGCGCCGAGCACCCCTCCCCCAGCCCCTGGGACTACGGCCTGGTCCTGCTGGTCGACACCGCCCGCTACCCGCTGCGCGTCCGCGCCATCCACCGTCTGCTGCACGGCCTGCCGATCGCGGACGCCCTGGCGGCGGTCGACGGCCTGTTCCGTGTACGACGCCTCGCCGTGCCGCTGCCCGAGGCCCTGGAGGCGCTCGCGGACGCCTCCTGCGCCGGCAACGCCTTCCTGCTGGCCGGTGACGGCGCCTTCCATCTGCTCGACGATCCGGACCCCGAGCTGCTGGCCCGCACGATCCCGGCCGACCGCCCGGCCGCCTGGCGCTCCCTGGACGCCACCGTCCTGCACTCCACGCTGCTGGAGCACGTCTGGGGCATCCCCGAGGACTCACCCGCGCACATCGCCTACATACACGACACCGCCGCCACGGTCCGCAAGGCGGAACGCGACGGCGGTACGGCCGTGCTCATGCACCCGGTCCGCGAGGACGTGGTCCGCGAACTGGCCCAGCAGGGCGTGACCATGCCCGGCAAGTCGACGTCGTTCGGCCCCAAGCCGGCCACCGGACTGGTCCTGCGCGCCCTCGACATCTGAAGCCCCCTCAACGCAGAAGAGGGCAGGTCCACCAGGGGACCTGCCCTCTTCTCACAGACTGCCCAGGCCGTCCGGCCCGGCGTCAGTCCTGCTGACCCTCGGGGCCCTCAGCGGGCTGCGCGGCCTCGTCCTTCGCCTCGCTCTCGCTCTCGCCCTCGGTCTCGGTCTCGACCTCGCTCTCGTCCAGCGCGTCGACGAACTCCACGCCGTCCAGCTCGGCGAGCCGGTCGGAAGCGTCCGTGCTGCCGTCCCGGTCGGCCTCCACGGCCTTGGCGAACCACTCGCGCGCCTCGTCCTGCCGGCCGACGGCGAGCAGGGCGTCGGCGTAGGCGTACCGCAGCCGCGCGGTCCAGGGCTGGACCGCGTTGGAGGCCAGCTCGGGGCTCTGCAGGGTGACGATGGCCGCGTCCAGCTGGCCCATGTCACGCCGGGCGCCGGCCGCGACGAGCCGCATCTCCACCTGGCCGGCCTTGTCCAGCTTGTGCACCTCGGGGGCACCGGCCATGTCCAGCGCCTTCTCCGGCCGCCCGAGCCCACGCTCGCAGTCGGCCATCACCGGCCACAGCTCCACGGACCCGGTCATCCGGCGGGCGGCCCGGAACTCTGCCAGGGCCTCGGAATACTTCTGGTTGGCGTACGCGGCGAAGCCGGCGGCCTCCCGTACGGCGGCCACCCGCGAGGCCAGCCGCAGGGCCACCCTGGAGTAGCCGTACGCGCCCTCGGGGTCCTCGTCGATGAGCCGGGCGACCATCACCAGGTTCCTGGCGACGTCTTCCGCGAGCGTCTTGGGCAGGCTCTGGAGCTCCTGCCGCACGTCCTTGTCGATCTCGTCGCCGGTGACGTCCTCCGGGATCGGCAGCCGCTTGATCGGCTCGCGGTCACGGTCCCTGTCGCGGTCCCGGTGGTCCCGCTGGTCGCGGAAGCGGCCGCCACCACCACCGCGGCGGTCATCGCGCCGGTCGTCCCGCCGGTCGTCACGCCCGCGGAAGCCACCGGGCCGACCGCCACGGTCGTCCCTACGGCCGCCACCGCCGAAGCCACCACGGTCACCGCTGCGGTCACCACGGTCGCCGTAACCGCGGCGGTCGTCACGGCGGTCATCGCGCCGGTCGTCGCGGCCGCGGAAGCCACCGCGGTCGTCACCACGGCGGTCGTCGCGGCGGTCGTCGCGGCGGTCGTCGCGGCGGTCGAAGCCGCCGCGGTCGTCGCGGCGGTCGTCCCGTCGGTCGTCCCGTCGGTCGTCCCGTCGGTCGTCGCGGCGGTCGTCGCGGCGGAAAGCGGGGCGCTCACCGCGGTCGTCGCGGCGGAAGCCGCGGTCGCCACCGCGGTCACCACCGCGCTCGTCACGGCCGCGGAAGCCACCGCGGTCGTCGCCTCGCCGGTCGTCACGGCGGTCGTCGCGCTGGAACGCCGGACGCGAACCCCGGTCGCCCTCACGGCGGTAGCCACCACCGCGGCTGTCATCACGCCGGAAACCGCCCCGCTCACCACGGTCACGGTCATCACGACGGTCGTTGTCACGGCGGTCGTCCCGGCCACGGAAGCCGCCACGCTCGTCGCGGCGGTCGTCGCGCCTGTCATCCCGTCGGTCGTCACGGCCGCGGAAGCCACCGCGGTCGTCACCACGGCGGTCGTCACGCCGGTCGTCACGCCGGAAGGCGGGGCGCTCACCGCGGTCGTCGCGGCGGAAGCCGCGGTCGCCACCGCGGTCGCCACCGCGCTCGTCACGGCCGCGGAAGCCACCGCGGTCGTCACCTCGCCGGTCGTCACGGCGGTCGTCGCGCTGGAACGCCGGACGCGAACCCCGGTCGCCCTCACGGCCGCGGTAGCCACCACCGCGGCTGTCATCACGCCGGAAACCGCCCCGCTCACCACGGTCACGGTCATCACGACGGTCGTTGTCACGGCGGTCGTCCCGGCGGTCATCGCGCCGGCCGAAGCCGCCGCGGTTGTCGTCACGCCGACCGTAGCCGCCACGGTCGTTGTCACGACGGTCGTTGTCACGGCGGAACCCGCCGCGGTCGCCACGGTCACCGCGGTCGCCGCGGTATCCACCACGGTCACCACTGTCCCGTCGCCGCTGGTCGCGCTCCGGTCGGTCGTCGGGAGAGTTGGTGGACATGGTGACTCCTGTCTTCGGTACCGCAAGCATTGTAAAAACAAAAGGACCCTTGGTCCCAGCTGAACGCTGGGACCAAGGGTCCTTCCAAAGATTGTTCGGCGGTGTCCTACTCTCCCACAGGGTCCCCCCTGCAGTACCATCGGCGCTGTGAGGCTTAGCTTCCGGGTTCGGAATGTAACCGGGC
>NZ_JBVIJC010000001.1:374382-464476 GCF_055581605.1 Streptomyces sp. NPDC031418 | reverse complement strand
TCCTGGAGCTTCCTCAGGTTCTGGTTGATGCCCCGTTGCAGGGAGTCGAACTCCTTGCCGGCCGCACCCTGCCAACCCGCCTGGACCATGTCGACGACCTGGTTCAGGGAACCGATCCGCTTGCTCAGTTCGACGTTGAAGGAGTCGATGTCCTTGGCCAGTTCTGTAATGCTGTCATGGCTGAAGTCGAACTGCGGCTTCGTCATCGCCTCTTGCCCCTCCTGTTGTCCTGATCGTGGCGACAGCCACCGGGCCGGGTCTGCGAGGAATCCCTGCCCGACCTGGCCGCAGCAGCCGCTGCCAAGTCCCCGTCTCCCCATGACTCGGAGGCCACGGGTTCAGCGGGAGGTGGTCAGAGCGACAGCGAGCCGCAGGCTACGGCAGCCACGTCGGACGGCGACAACACGGCGCTGTGGATCGGCCTGGGCATCGCGGCCGCAGCGCTTCTGGGAGCCGGCGTCGGTATCCCGGTCATCCGGTCCCGCCGAAGGCCGTTTCAGGTGTCTGACGACGAGGAGCAGCGCAGGGTTATGGCCCCGCTCTCGGTGTAAGTCGCGACCCACCCCGCCCTCAAGAACTCTTCCTGGTACCAGAACACCAAGGACGCCATGGAACAGCAATACAATTCCGGCTCCGGTGAAGGCGACCTGACGGATACGGATTGATTCATGGCGACGTCACATAAGGTTAAGCTCGACATTACACGTTCCGTCACCTTCCTAGCTGCCGCCTTGCTGCTGACCGGCTGCAGCGGGGGCACAGATAAAGGTGGCGACCAGTATCAGTCGACTGAGCAGGTGTGCGGTGGGCTGTCAGAGTCCGCAGCGCACACCCTGGAGACGGTCGCCGATACGAAGAAGTTCTCCAGCGAGCCGGCCGGAGGGTTCGACGTGCCTGCGAACGTCCATGGAGAGCTGAAGGGGACTCCCGCTCAGAAGCAGCACGTCTTGTGCTCGATAACCCCGGAGGAAGTACGCAACGAGCAACACATCAACCTTTCCTTCAAGGTCCTGCCCAAGCTTCCTCCGTCACCGGACAAGGGGCTGAGGGGCAATGTCGACTTCAAAGTCGGGTTGCGTGGACAGGCCTCTGACCTGGGCGCACACATGTTCTTCAGGTGCGGCCAGGCCGTTGTGGAAACGGACTTCCGTTATGCGCCGGCGAGCCGTGGGCTGGTGTCGTACAAGGGCAACATGCAGCTGCTCAACGAGGCGTCGTACAGACTCGCACAGCAGCTCGCCTGCCTCGGCAGCTCCGGGTTGGCCAAGGAAGTGAAGTGAGCCGTCGGAAGCGGTAGTGGACTGGACAGGCCACTGCGGAACTGGGCGACCCCGATCACGATGACAACTGGTTCGGCAAGGACCCGGCGAGCGCGGATTTCGGGGCTACGCGCTTCCGGACAGAAGCGGGGCCGAATCCGTTCACCCACTTTACAATGGAAGCCCATTCCAACTACTTCAACCCTGTGAAGGACCAGATGTCCGCCGACAGTATCGCCAACATCGTCGCCGGTAATCCTGGTGGGATCACTCCGGAGGCACGTCGATGAAAACGCGACTCGTCCTGGCTGCGGCGCTTCTCGCGCTCACTACAGCGTGCGGGCTGGTCGGAGGGGAGAGCGGGGCAGACGAAGGCAACGCGGCGTCACATATGAACATGCAAGAAGCGGCGGAGCAGGCCGACAATCTCCTTGCGGACACCCTGGATGCGATCAAACCGCCGGTGAAGTGGGCGCATGGGATCTCCACGGACATCAGCTGCACGGTGTCCAGGAGGATCTCCGTGACGACTGTCATCTCCCCCGAGCGGCGGGGGAACTTCCTAGGTGTCGTGGAGCAGTACTGGAAGAAGAAGGGATTCACGTACCGCGGCTCGAACAATAGCAAGACGAACCCCGAGACTTACTTCCTGACCCCGGATCAATTCCAGATCTCCCTGCTTTTCGGATACCAGGGACAGGCAGACTTCGAAGTGACCACTCCATGTGTGGAGAAGTTCGACGTCGCACCACCGAAGCCGAGGCCCGGTGCGCCGACGTACGACGGCTCGGAGCCGCCGTTGCCCAGCGAACACTCCGACTTCTGGTCCGCGACTTCTCCTGTCCCAGGCACCTCTTCGTCGGGTTGACCAGGAGCAGAGGAGAGAGGGAGGCAGCGCAAGCCGCGCTGCCTCCCTCTTGCGTGGGACAGGTTCAGCCCATCAGCATGCGGAAGCGCGCTGCGTTGCCCTTGTCCGTGTCCTGGTAGCCGATGACCGATTCGTCCAGGAGCTGGGCGACGCGGGCCAGTTTCTCCGTCATGGCGGCCATTTCCTGGGTGTTGCTGCGCTGGATCTCAGCGAAGGCCGTCTTGGCCTCGCCTTCCCAGGTCTCGGCCTTGACCTTGACGGCGCGCATCAGGGCCTCGAGGTGTTCGCTGAGGTTCTTCGCTGTGTTGCGGACGTCGCTCGCGGCCTGGGTGACGGTGTCGTAGTTGACCGCTGTCCGGTCGAAGCTGCTCGACATGTTCTTCGTTTCCTTTCCAGCGGTTCAGGAGTAGTTGACGCCGACCTGGCCGAGGATCTTGCTCTGGATGTCCCCGGAGTTGTCCACCTTGCGGATCTCGGAGATTCGCTCCTGCTCATGCGCGCTGAACTTGTTGGTGCTCATGCGCACGATCTCCTCCAGGTCCGACAGGTTGTCCTGGAGCTTCCTCAGGTTCTGGTTGATGCCCCGTTGCAGGGAGTCGAACTCCTTGCCGGCCGCACCCTGCCAACCCGCCTGGACCATGTCGACAACCTGGTTCAGGGAACCGATCCGCTTGCTCAGTTCGACGTTGAAGGAGTCGATGTCCTTGGCCAGTTCTGTAATGCTGTCATGGCTGAAGTCGAACTGCGGCTTCGTCATCGCCTCTTGCCCCTCCTGTTGTCCTGATCGTGGCGACAGCCACCGGGTCGGGTCTGCGAGGAATCCCTGAGGTGCCCGCCCGTGGGCAAGAGGTGCCACCGCTCCCCGCGTGCACGGACGCGGGAGCAACACCGCGCCGCCCCCGTGACGTACCACTGACGTAGTACCGGAAGCCACTCTAGTCATTTGATGTGTCGCTTCCAACTGCAAAGGCCACCGGCCTGAGTTCGGCTGAGACTACGCTGGTCGGTGGATTGTCGGTACGTGGGAAAGGTCGCTGCGGCATGGCTGAGACTGCTGAGGAGATCAAGGCTCGCAAAGAGCGCGAGCGGGACGAGCTGTACTCGCTCGACATCTCCGGCGTCGAGTGGCACTGCGCTCCGGGTACGGAGGAGCACGAGGAGCGCGTCGAGATCGCTTATCTCCCCGAGGGTGCCGTCGCCATGCGGTCGTCCCTGGATCCGGACACGGTGCTGCGGTACACGGAGGCCGAGTGGCGAGCCTTCGTGCTCGGCGCGCGGGACGGGGAGTTCGACCTGGAGCCGATGGAGCACAACGGTGGGCTCGCGGTCGGGGAGGGGGAGGCCGACAGCCGCCACTGAGGCCGGCTGCCGTTGAGAGCGGCAGGAGTGGAGAGCGGCAGAAGGTGAGGGGCGGCACGTGTGCCGCCCCTCTGTCGTGTCAGTACCGGTTCACACCCGCGCCGCTCAGTGCTGCTTCAGGCCCGCGCTGCCCACTCCCAGCGCCGACACCACCGGGTCCTTCGGGTTCTTGTCGTCGCGTTCCAGCATGCGGCGGGCGAAGAAGACCCGGCCGTGTTCGTAGACGATGTCCGAGTACTCGGGGTCGCTCAGCTCCCACTCCTCCTCCGGAAGGTGGAAGAAGAGGTACGGGGTCTCCTTGTCCGTCCGGGGGTTCCAGTCGACCACGGCCGCGGGCTGCACGGTGTCCAGGCTGGTGCGGTAGATGATCAGGTCGTCGCCGTTCATGCGGACCGGGATGACCGTCTGGAAGGGGCGGCCCTTGAAGGAGGCGGCGGCGGTGCCCTTCTGGACGTCGAAGGCGGTGATCTTGTTCGCGGGCTTGACGATCTCGCCGCTGTCCTTCGTCATGACGAAGATCCGGTCGCGGCCGACCACCATGCCGTCGCACTTGTCGATGTCGCCGAAGGTCGGGCCGGCGTAGTCGCGTCCGCACTTGGGGTCGTAACCGCGCAGCGAGATGGTGGCGAGCGGCTTGCCGTTCTTCGGGTCCAGGGTGATCAGGTCCGTGACGAGGGTGTCTCCGGCCGCGACGGCGAGCACCGGCGGTTCGGCGGAGGGCAGGTAGACGGCCTGGATGCCGCTGCTGACGTTGTACTGCCAGAGGATCTTGCCGGTACGGGGATCGATCTTCTCCGCGCGATAGGTGGCGGTGCTGGACTCGCCGCAGGTGACGAGGGCCAGCAGGCCCCGGCCGCCGGCGTAGCCCGTGTCATGGCACTGGGAGGTGGACTCGGTGGTGTTCCAGAGCCGCTTGCCGCTGTCCATGTCGTACGCCACCGAGCCGTGGTTCCAGGCGATGGCCACGACCCCCTGGGTCAGGGCGATGTTCGTGTTGGTGACGTAGGCGAAGTCGGCCGCCGGCATCTTCTGCTGCCAGAGCTTCTTGCCGGTGTTGAGGTCGACGGAGAGCACCTCGTTGCAGACGCCGCTCTTGCCGGTCTTGGCGGCCGGGGGCTGGACGACGACCGCGGTGCGGCCGTCGGCGGTGACGTCGCGGCTGACGGCGCAGATGTAGCCGCCGAGGTCGAGGGACCAGGCGGTCTTACGGTCGTCCGGGTTGGGCTCGATCGTGTAGCCCTGGATGGTGTGGGCGACGGCCTGCGCGAGGACCTTGCCCGTGGCCCAGGTGCCGGGTGCGTACCGTGGCTGGCCGGTGAGCTTGTCCTCGTAGTGGTGGACGACCATCTCGCCCTCGGGCGAGCCGGGGGCCTGTTCCACGGTCGCGCGTATCGCGTCGGGGGCCTGCTGGGCCGGCTTGGCGTCGGTGTGCCCCTTGGGCTCGCCGGACGAGTGGTACCAGTACAGGCCCGCGCCGAGGGCGAGGACGACGGCCACGACGGCGGCGATCGTGCCGACCGTGCGTCTGCGGCGTCTGGCCCGCGACTGGTCGGCCTCCAGCGCGGATTGGGTGTACATCGACGAAGGCGGGCCGAAGCTCACGCTGACAGATCCTTTCGATGGCGGCGGCGCAGATCGCGGGCCACTACAGCGGTACCGGCGATGACGGCGACCAGGACGGCGGTGACACCGAGTGCGTAGACGGCGTAGCGCTGGTTGCGCTCCTGCGGGGTCTCCGCCAGGGAGAACGGCGCTACGTCGGGTTCCGGTGCCTTGGACGGGCCGGGGTCGGGGGTCGGGGAGGACGGCGGGTCGCCGCTGTCCGAGTCCTGGACGGCGCGCACCGGGTCGACGACGCCCCAGCCGACGAAGTTGTCGTGGCCGTTGACGGAGCGCTCGGCCGTCTGCTCGATCCGGGTGACGATCTGGGCGGTGGTCCAGTCGGGATGCTTCTCCTTGAGCAGCGCCGCGACCCCGGCGACGAAGGGGGCGGAGAAGCTGGTGCCGTCGTCGGTGCACTGGCCGCCGCCGGGCACGGTGGAGGCGATGTCCACTCCCGGCGCGGCGACCCCGACGAAGGTTCCGGCCTGGGAGAACGGCGCGCGTTCGTTGTTACGGTCCGAGGCGGCCACGGCCAGGACGCCCGGGAAAGCGGCCGGGTAGGTGTTCTTGGGTCTGCCGTCCACGCCGTCGTTGCCCGCCGACGCGACCACGACCACTTTGCGTGCGATCGCGCGGTGTACGGCCTGGGCGAGGGCGGAGGTGTTGGACAGCGGCTTGGTCGTGTCCTGGGAGATGTTGATGACGTCGGCGCCCCGGGAGACGGCGTAGGTGATCGCCTGGGCCATGGTGTCGGAGTCGCCGCTGTTGTCGGCGTCGTTCTGCCGGATGGGGATGATGGTGGCCTTGGGGGCGAGTCCCACGAAACCGGTGCCCTTGTGGGGGCGGGCGGCGATGATGCCGGCGACTTTGGTGCCGTGTCCCACCTGGTCGTCGGTGGGGTCGCCGCCCTTGCCCTTGGCCAGGTAGTCGCGGCCGGCGGCCTTGTCCACGGCACCGGCGAGTTGCGGGTTCCGGTCGTCCACGCCGGTGTCGATGACGGCGACCTGTACGCCCTTGCCCTGGTCGGTGCCCTGCCACAGCTGGTCGAGCAGGACGCGTTGCAGCGCCCAGGGCGTGCCCTTGATCTGGTGGGCGGGGAAGGTGCACTCGCCGCTGCCGTCCAGCCGGAGGTGCGGGGCGGGCGGAGCGGTGCCGAGCGCGGTCAGCAGGGCGGCGGCGGTCAGCAGGGTCGCCTTCGTGGGCAGCACGCGTACGGCGCTCCTCTTCGCGTGTCCGTCGTGTCCGTCGGTCATGTCGGGCAGGGGAGGCGTCAGGAACCCTGGGGCTGGCGGGCGCTGTTGGTGTCGAGGCGGGGTCCCTTGGCGAGCAGCTCCGACCAGGCCGCGGGCACCTTTGCGGGCCGGACGTTCTGGTAGCCGAGCTTGACCTGGGCCTCGCTGGGTTCGGGGCTGCCGTCGGAGGTCTTCTTGCCGTTCGCGCCGATGTCCGAGGTACGGCTGTCGCTGTCTCCGTTGGTCTGTACGGCGTACCGGAGTCCGGTGTCGGTGACCAGGAAGAGCGCTCCGGCGCCGGTCTCGGTGCCCTGGGTCTGGGTGTAGAGGAGACCGGTGCCCGGGGTGACGTAGGTTCCGGTGCCGTCCGCGGTGATCGCGACGGGGTAGTCCTTGCCGGCCCAGGTGCTGAGGGTGGTGGTGTGGGCGGAGCCGGTGCCGGCGTCGCGCAGCACACTGCACACGGTGTCGCGTCCGGTGGCGGAGGAGGCGGAGTTGACCTGCCGGGCGCGCGCCTCGGGCCACCTGCCCTGCCCGGCGAACGGTGTGGCGTCGGCCGTGAAGTCCTGGAGGCCGACGGTGCGTGCCTCGCCGTTCATGTCCAGTCCGGCGGTCTGCGGCGAGGAGATGAGCAGCCAGGCCGTGAACTCGCTGATCGGCTGCACCGTGCCGGGCAGGACGACGTAGTACTTGGTGCCGTCGCCGGTCCGGGTGCGCAGCACCATGCCGACCCTGTTCTCGGCCGCCGAGAGCTGTCCGTGCACATGGGCGGGTGTGCCGACGCCCGGGGGCAGTCGGGGGAACCGGATGGGGTCGCCCTGGTGCAGGGTGCCGAGCCATTCCTTGGTGACGAGCTGGGGTTTGCGGGTGCCGACCAGGGCGGTGGTCAGGGCGTCGGTCTCGGTTCCGGTGACGGCGTACGACGTTCCGTGCGCGTCGACGAGGTAGCGGTCGCCGGTGCGGGTCTTGACGTAGAGCACGTCGCCGGCGGCGAGGCGGCCGGGGCCGTCGGTCTTCGGGGCGTCCCGCCGGGCGAGGACGAAGGTGGCCTGCTGGACGGTCTCGCCCTTGCCGCCGGGCTGTTCGCAGACGGCCCACCGTTTGGGCTTGCCGGCCTCGTCGGGCGAGGGGAGCCGGTCGGGGGCGTAGGGGATGCCGAGGATCGGGCCGCGCGGCGGCTTGCCGGAGTCCAGGATGCTGTCACTCACCTGGATGACCTGGTAGTCGGCGCCGTTCATCAGCAGGCGTGCGGAGGCGAGGTTCAGGACCGGGTGCAGCCGGGCGGTCCTGCCCGTCTTCAGTACCACGTAGCGGGTCGTGGACTGCTTGCCGACGATCACCCGGGTGCCGGGGGTGTCCCAGCCGGCCGGAGCGGTGGGCCGGAACATGCCCCAGGCGCCGAACACGGCCAGCGTCAGCGCACCGGCGACCAGGCTGGGCACGATCGCGCGGAGCGGCTTGGGAGCGCCTTCCTCGGACCCGGACGGCGAGGGCTGGAGAAAGGCCG
The DNA here is from genome assembly GCF_055581605.1 of Streptomyces sp. NPDC031418. Taxonomy (NCBI): domain Bacteria; kingdom Bacillati; phylum Actinomycetota; class Actinomycetes; order Kitasatosporales; family Streptomycetaceae; genus Streptomyces; species Streptomyces sp. NPDC031418. The sequence goes on along the minus strand of NZ_JBVIJC010000001.1, from coordinate 456,649 downwards.
CGAGGGTGCGCCTCTTCGCGAACGTGTAGGCGTTGAGTTCGTCCCGCTGTGATGCCATTGGTGCCTGCTTCTCCCCGTCCTCGCACCGGCGGGCACCCGTCCCGCGCCGCGATGTCAGACCGGCCCCCTACTATGCATGGTGTCCGCGTGAACCGGTGGAGCGGGTAGGGTACCGGGGCCTCGGCGAGGCCCGGACGGGCCGCTCGGACCAGTGAGTTGTGAGTAAAACGGGGGGATGCAGTGATGGCTTCCGGTACTCGGTCGCGGTCGCGCGGCCGGTCGGGGACCACCGGCTCCCCGGCGCCCGCCCCCGAGCCCTCCGGCCGACCGGCCGGGCCGGATTCCGGCGCCGCGGCGAGTGGCGCTCCGTCCTTCCGGGCCCGTCCGGGACGGGCCGGTTCGTTCCGGCTGCAACGGCTCGTCCTGCTGGAACTGGCGGTGGCCGTGCTGGTCGTCGGCTGGGCGGTCGCCCCGCTGGCGCTGGCCGTCGCGACGCCGGTGGCGGTGGCGCTGGTCCTGCTCGCCGTGGTCCGCCGCAGGGGCCGCACCCTGCCGGACTGGCTGGCCACGGCACGGGCGCTGAGGGCTCGTCAGCGGCGCGCCGCCAACACCCCGATACCGCCGGGCACGGAGCCTTCCCTGGTGCCCGCGCTGGAGTGCGAGCCCGCCTTGCGCACGTACTCCTACGGCGCGCGTGAGCGGCGGCCGGCCGGGATCGTCGGGGACGGGACCTTTCTCACGGCCGTGCTCCAGGTGGAGGCCGACGCGACCGCGCTGCGGGCCGAGCGGACCCGGCAGCCGCTGCCGCTGGGCCTGGTGCGGGACGCGCTGGAGGTGGACGGCATCCGGCTGGAGTCCGCGCAGATCGTGCAGCACACCCAGCCGGCGCCCGCGCTGCATCTGCCCCAGCAGTCCGTGGCCGTCGCCAACTACGCCCCGCTTCAGCAGCGGACGGGCGCCCCGGCCGTGCGCATCACCTGGATCGCGCTGAAGCTCGACCCCGAGCTGTGCGCGGAGGCCGTGGCCGCCCGCGGCGGCGGGCTGCTCGGGGCGCAGAAGTGCGTGGTGCGGACCGCGGACCATCTGGCGAGCCGGCTGACCGGGGCCGGATTCCGGGCGCGGGTGCTGGACGAGGAGGAGCTGGTCGCCGCGCTGGCCACCTCCGCGTGCGCCAACCCGCTGGTCACCGCCGAGGCCGGGCGCGGTGAGGCCCGGGAGCGGCGCACGGAGGAGTCGGGGCGCAGCTGGCGCTGTGACAACCGGCGGCACACCACGTACTGGGTGCGCAGATGGCCGCAGCTGGGCGGCGCGCGGGGCGGTTCGCTGCCGCAGTTCGTCGCCGAGGTCACGGCGATACCGGCCCTGGCCACCACCTTCAGTCTCACCCTCGCGCGCGGGGAGCGGCAGGAGGTCGCGCTGTGCGGTCATCTGCGGGTGACCGGCCGCAGCGACGACGAACTCGTCGCGGCCCGGCGCGCCCTGGAGGCCGCCGCCCGGCAGGCCGGTGCCGGGCTGTCCCGGCTCGACCGTGAGCAGCTGCCCGGCATGCTGGCCACGCTGCCGCTGGGAGGTGCGCGATGACGACGGTTGCGAGGAACGCGGCCGAGGGGGCGGCGCCCAAGGCGTCCGGGCTGCGCCGGGCCGGCGAGCGACTGCGGCACGGCCTCGGACTGCTCGGGCCCCGGCACGGCCGGCACACCCTGTCCGCAGCCCAACTGGACGCGCTGGCCCTGCCGATCGGCGACGACGGTGTGGTGGCCGGGGTCGACAGCGAGGGGCAGCCCGCGGTCCTGGGCATCAACCGGCCGACGCCGTACGACATCGTGCTGATCGGCGGCCTGTGGACCGCCCAGGTGCTGGCGCTGCGCTCGGCGGCCACCGGCGCGCGGGTCGCCGTGGAGACGGGCCGGCCGCAGGCCTGGATGCAGATGGTGCACGCCATGGGCGGCGGGCAGAACGGGCTGTCCGTGTACGACGTCGGACGCGTCCCGCCGCAGGGCGCCTCCGCCGGTACGCCGGTGCTGGTGGTGCGGGACTGCGGTATGCGGCCGCCCCGCGGGCGGGTGGTGGCCGGGCCCTGGCAGTCGGTGCTGACACTGCTGCCGTATCTCAGCCCGGTCGCGCCCCGGTTGCTGCGGCAGGCCCGGCTCGCCGGCATCCAGCGGGTGTCACCGGACGAGGCCACCGAGCTGGGGCGCACCATGGGGCTCAGCCAGACCGAGGTGGAGTCGCTGCCGGCGCTGCGCGACGGCGTCACCCTGTGGTGCACCGACCGTGACCGGCAGTACGTGCTGACGCAACCCACCGACGCCGAGACCGGATTGTTGGGCGGCCCGCGCCGGATGGACTGAACTGCCCTTACCTGTCCCATTTGTTATCCAGCCTCGCCTTTCCGGTTCGTCACATCTCTTCCGTTTACTCCCTGCTTTCGACGGTAAAACGCCGGGCGGATGCGGGGATTCGGGGTGCGTCGCAGCCCCGTCGGCGTCCGCCGAGAGGTGGGCGGGCCTGCCGAGGTGTGGCGTGCGGTGATTAGGCTGGGAGCGGGCGCGATGGCAGGAACCGTGGGCCGGGCGTCGGTGTCCCAGGGGGTGAGCCGTGGATCGGACTGCCTCGACGACTACGGACGATTCGGAACGACACAACAGGGTCGCCCCCGCACGGCATGAGGGTGCTCGACCACACCAGGAGGAACTGTGAGCAGCGATCGGGACGGGATGCGCGGGGGCTGGGCCACACCCGGCGATGACCAGCCCGACGCAGAGGCCGTCGAGACCACCGGCGAGTTCACCATCGACTACGCCCCGCCCGCCTGGTACACCCAGAACGCGGCCGGTACGGCGGCCGGTCCGGGTGGTGCGCCGGGCGCGGGCGGCTTCACCGGGGCGAACGGCCCGGGCACTCCGGGTGAGCCCGGTGCCCCGGCGGCGCCCGGCATGCCGCCGTTCCCTCCGGCCATGCCCGCCGCCGGACCGACCCCGCCGCCCGCGGCGCCGTTCGGCCAGCCGCAGGGCGCGCCGTACGCTCCCCCGCCCCCGCCCGCTCCGGTGCCGGGTGCGCCCTTCACTCCGCCCGCCATGCCCACGCCGCCCGCGCCGCCCGCGCCGCCGGTCGGGGAGGCGGTCCCGATGCCGAAGCTGCCCGAGGGCTTCGAACCCCAGCAGCCGGTGCAGCCCCAGAGTGTGCAGCCTCAGCCTCCGGTGGTGCAGTCGGCCGAGCAGGGTGGGCAGCAGGGGCCGTCCGAGGTGCCGGCCGCGTCTCCCGTGGCCGAGCCGGAGATGAGCAACGGCGACCTGGAGAGCGGGGCCACCATCCGCTTCTCCTCCGCCGCGCTGAAGCGCGAGATGGCCGAGATCGCCGCGCGCGCGGCCGCCCTCCAGGCGGATGCCTCCGGCGGCGAGGACGGCCAGGGCGACGAGGCCGCTCCCGCGGGTGCGGAGGAGGCCGGGGCCGAGGGCGGCTCCGCGCCGGAAGCCGAGGGCGGCTCCGCGCCGGAGGCCGAGAACGGCGGGGAGGCCGAGGCGGAGGGCTCCGCCGAGGGTGGGGCGGAAGGCTCCGCCGAGGGTGGGGCGGAAGGCTCCGCCGAGGAGCAGGATGTCGCCGCGAGCGACACCGACACCGACACCGACAGCGGTGCTGACACCGCCGCCGACGCCGTGGCCGAGGATCAGGAGCCTGCCCCGGCACCGGTCTCCATCGAGAAGGCGGCACCGGAGGCTCCGCAGGCCGACGCTCCGGAGTCCGAGGAGACTCCCGCCGCTGAGCCGCCGACAGCGGACGCGCACGTCTCCGGGCCCACCGATGCCGTGCCGCCGCAGGCTGATGCCGCACCGCAGCCCACGGATGCCGTGCCCCAGAACAGCGCGCCCGAGCCCGGTGCCGCCGAGACCGGCGCCCCGCAGGACGCGGCACCGCCCGTTCCCCCGGCCCCGCAGGACGCCGTACCCACGGCCGACGCCCCGCAGGACGCCGTACCCACCGCTCCCCCCGCCCCGCAGGACGCCGTACCCACCGCTCCCCCCGTCCCGCAGGACGCCCAGTCCGCGTGGGCTCCGCCACCGGCGCCGCAGAGCGGGGTACCTCCGCTGCCGCCGTCGTACCAGCCGGCCGCTCCGGCCCCGGCTGCCCAGTGGCCCGCACAGCCCGCCACACCGCAGTCCACCGCACCTCAGCAGCCCGTGCCGCAGCAGCCCACGCCCCAGCCGCAGGCTCCGGTGGCGGGTCCGATGCCGGGGCCTATGCCGGGGCAGCCGCAGCCGCCCGCCGCGCAGGGGCCGTTCGGCGTCCCCGGCCAGCAGCCGCCGTTCCAGCCGCAGCCGCCGCAGCCCGCACCCGCGCCCTGGAACCAGCCCGGCCAGCCGAACCAGCCCCACCCGGCCGGTGCGCCCATGCCCCCTGCCCCCGCGCAGGGCGGCTACGGCTTCCCGCCTGGGCCGCCGGCGCCGCAGCCGCAGCCGCAGCCGCAGCCGGCCCCCAACGACCCGAGCGCCCAGGGCGGCTACGGCTTCCCGCCGGCGCCCCCGGCGCCCCAGCCCGCCCCCAACGGCCCCACCGACCAAGGCGGTTACGGCTTCCCCCCGGCACCCCCCGGGCCCCAGCCCCAGCCCCAGCCCCAGCCCCAGCCCCAGCCCCAGCCCCAGCCCCAGCCCCAGCCCCAGCCCCAGCCGAACGACCAGAACGCCCACGGCGGTTACGGCTTCCCGCCCGCACCGCAGCAGCCGAACCCGCAGCAGCCCACTCCGGCCCCCGGCCCGGGACCGGTCGATCCGCGTTCCGGTGCCGCGTGGCCCCAGCCCATCCAGCACGACCAGCGGCAGATGGCCAACCCCGGTGCGGCGCCACTCGGTTACACCGCCGCCGTCGAGCTGTCCTCGGACCGGCTGCTCAACAACAAGCGGCAGAAGGCGAAGAGCAGCCGGCCGGCCGCCGCCTCCTCGCGGTTCAAGCTGGGCGGCAAGAAGGAGGAGGCGGAGCGGCAGCGGAAGCTGGAGCTGATGCGTACGCCGGTGCTGTCCTGTTACCGGATCGCGGTCATCAGCCTCAAGGGCGGCGTCGGCAAGACGACCACGACCATGGCGCTCGGCTCCACTCTCGCCTCCGAGCGGCAGGACAAGATCCTGGCGATCGACGCGAACCCGGACGCCGGTACGCTCGGGCGGCGCGTGCGCCGGGAGACCGGGGCCACCATCCGCGACCTCGTCCAGGCGATCCCGTACCTGAACTCGTACATGGACATCCGCCGGTTCACCTCCCAGGCGCCCTCCGGTCTGGAGATCATCGCCAACGACGTGGACCCGGCCGTGTCGACCACGTTCAACGACGAGGACTACCGGCGCGCGATCGACGTGCTGGGCCGGCAGTATCCGGTCATCCTGACCGACTCCGGCACCGGTCTGCTGTACAGCGCCATGCGCGGGGTGCTCGACCTCGCCGACCAGCTGATCATCATCTCCACCCCGTCCGTGGACGGCGCGAGCAGTGCCAGTACGACGCTGGACTGGCTGTCCGCGCACGGGTACGCGGATCTGGTCTCCCGTTCGCTCACGGTGATCTCCGGGGTCCGCGAGACCGGCAAGATGATCAAGGTCGAGGACATCGTGTCCCACTTCGAGACCCGCACCCGCGGGGTCGTGGTGGTGCCCTTCGACGAGCATCTGGCCGCCGGTGCCGAGGTCGACCTCGACATGATGCGGCCGCGGACCCGCGAGGCGTACTTCAACCTGGCCGCGATGATCGCGGAGGACTTCGTACGGCACCAGCAGTCGCACGGGCTGTGGACCAGCGACGGCAACCCGCCGCCGGTGGCCGCCCCGCCGATGCCGGGCCAGCAGATGCCGGGTCAGCCGGTGCCCGGCCAGCCCGTGCCCGGACAGCCGTACCCCCAGGCACCCGGCCAGGAGCTGTACACCGGGCCGCCGCAGCCCTATCCGGCACAGCCCGCACAGCCGGGCCAGCCGGGCCAGCCGCAGCAGCCGTATCCGCAGGCCGCTCCGGGCCAGCAGCCCTACCCGCCGCAGGCCCAGGCCCCCGCTCAGCCGTACCCGCCGCAGCAGGGCTACGGGCAGCCGCCGCAGCAGTAGGGGCAGCGCGGTACGACAGAGGCGGCCGGTGCGTTTCGTACGCACCGGCCGCCTGTGTAGGTCCGGGGGCTCAGCCCTCCGCGGCCACGATCTCCCGGCAGCGCTCCACATCCGCGGCCATCTGCTCCAGCAGGGCCTCCAGCGAGTCGAACTTGGCCTGGCCACGGACGTAGGCGAGGAAGTCGACGGCGACGTGCAGGCCGTACAGGTCGAGGCCGACGCGGTCGATGGCGTACGCCTCCACCGTGCGCTCGGTGCCGTCGAACTGCGGGTTGGTGCCGACGGAGATCGCGGCCGGCATGACCTCGCCCTGGGCGTGCAGATAGCCGGCGTACACGCCGTCGGCGGGGATCGCGGTGTGCGGCAGCGTCTCCACGTTGGCCGTGGGGAAGCCCAGTTCGCGGCCGCGCTGGGCGCCACGCACGACGACACCCTCCACGCGGTGCGGGCGGCCCAGGATCTCGCGGGCGCCGTGCATGTCGCCCGCGGCGACCAGACGGCGGGTCAGCGTCGAGGAGAACGGCTCGCCGCCGCCCGCCTCACCGGAGACGTACAGATCGACGACCTCGACCTCGAAGTCGTAGACCTTGCCCTGCTCGGCGAGGAACTCGACGTTCCCGGCGGCCTTGTGGCCGAAGCGGAAGTTGGGGCCCTCCACGACCGCCCTGGCGTGCAACTTGTCCACCAGGACCTTCACCACGAAATCGGCGGGCGAGAGCTTCGAGAACTCGGTGGTGAAGGGGAGGATCAGGACGGCGTCGACGCCCAGTTCGCCCATCAGCTCGGCGCGCCGGTGGTGCGGGGCGAGCAGCGGCGGGTGGCTGCCGGGGCGGACGACCTCGCTGGGGTGCGGGTCGAAGGTGACCACCACGGCGGGGACGCCCAGCTCGCGCGCGCGGTCGACGGCATGCTTGATGATCAGCTGGTGGCCGCGGTGGACGCCGTCGTAGGAACCGATGGTGACGACGCTGCGCCCCCAGTCCTGGGGGATGTCCTCCAAGCCACGCCAGCGCTGCACTGTGACCGCTCCTCGAACCCGTGTCCGTATTGACTCTCAAGACTTGCGCAGGTCTAAGGGTGCCATGCCGGGTGCCCGGGACTCGCATCGGCATCAGGGCTGTGACGGGGCGCACGTTCACCCGGGCCCCGGACCGCTGCTCCGTGCACACCGGTACGCACCGGCCCGTACCGGCCGCCCGCTCACGCCGGTACGCGCACGCCCGCCAGGTTCTCCAGCATGCGGCGGGCGCTGGGGCCCACGACGGCGGCCCAGTCGTCGGGGGTGTCGGTCAGCCAGCGGGTCACCAGGGCGGCGAAACCGGGGACATGGCGGCCGAGGTCGACCAGGCTCCGGTCGAAGCGGGTGGCGCCCTCGGGGGTGCGGACGAGGAGCAGGCCCGTGCGGTGGACCAGGCCGCGGGCCTCCGCCTCCGTCTCCGGGCCGCCGCGGTGCTCGGCGGCCGCGTGCAGGACGGCGACCAGGACGGAGGGGTCCCGTTCGCGGGCGAGGAGGGCCTCCAGGAGTTCGCGGCGCAGCGGGCGGGAGGCGGGGGTGCCGGGCGCGGCGAGCACGGTGGCGAGGGCGGCGCGGAGCGGTTCGGGGCCGTCGTCGAGAAGGCCGGTGACCAGGGGCAGCAGCACCGGCCGGGCGGTGGGGCCCTCGGTCAGACGGCGGTCGACGCGGGCGGCGACCCGGCCCGCGGTCTCCGGGCGCCGCCGCACCGCCTCCTGGACCAGGGACGCGGCCCGCCGGGCGACGGCCGGGGTGGCGACCTCGGCGACGAGGGCGCCCAGGGTGGTCAGGGACGCCTCCGCGTCCGGGCCGCGCAGCCGGGCGCGGAAGGCCTCCAGGACGGGCTCCGGGTGGGTGCTGAGGGCCGGGAACAGGGCGGACGGCGGGAGGTGCGGATCGCCGTCGGCGAAGTGGCGCAGCGCCTCGGGCAGGTGCGCCTCGCGGGTGTGCGGGTCGTGGACGAGCAGGGCGAGGGCACCGGCGTGCAGGCCGCTGTCGTCGGGGCGGGCGAGCAGGGCGAGCGCGGCGTGCCGCAGCAGCTCGCGATCGGCCGCCGAGCGGGCGTGGGGGGCGACGCGCGGCCCGTGGGCCACCGCCGCGGCCCGGCGGGCGGGACGCTCGTCGCGCGCCCAGCGGCCGACGGCCCGGCAGACGGCCCCGGGCTCCTCCTCGGCGAGCACGGTGAGCAGTTCGTCGGCGCGCCGGTGCCCGCTCGCCACCAGCGCGTCGACGAGTTCGTCCAGGGCGCCGTGCCGGTGGGTGTGCAGCAGCGCCTGGGCGGCGGTGGCCACGGTGGCGTGCGGGGTCGCGGGCAGCGGCCGCTCGTCCTCGAACCAGCGGGTCAGCTCCGGTTGTACGGCGCCGGGTGCGGCGGCGAGCAGCCGGGCGACGGCGTCGAGGTAGCGCGCGTCGGGAGGGCGTTCGTCGGCCCCGGACCGGCGCTCGGCGCCGGGGTCGGGCGGGGGCGGGGACGCGGACGCGGACGGGGGCGGGGGCGGATCGGCGAGCACGAGCCGGCGCAGCAGGTCGAGGCGGGCGGCCGCCGGAAGGGGCAGGGCGGTCCAGAAGGCGGGGCCGAACTCCCCCGGCACGGGCCGCCGTTCACCGCGCCAGGCGACGACCCGGTCGGCGAGCAGGCGCAGCACCTCGGTGTACGGCGCCGCGTCCGGCACCTGGAGCAGGGTCCGGGCGAGCAGCCGGGCGGCCCACCAGGAGCCGTTGTCGCGATCACGCGGCGGCGCGGGCGGAGCGGACGGATCCCAGGAGAGGTCCGGAGCTGCGGGCAGGCTGAGATCCAGGGAGTCGATCAACTCCCTGAGACAGAAGCCGAGTCGGCGGGTGCCGTGCTGTCGGGCCAGAAGCAGCAGCGCCTGCACGACGGGGCCGACGCGGTGGTGCGGTACGGGCACCGGGTGCGCCTCACGGGCGGTACGGGGGCGGTGGACGAGGGCGTACAGGGCCTCGTCCAGGTCGAGGTGCATGCCCTGGATCCAGTCCGCCAGCTCCTCGTCGGCGAAGCGGTAGCCGGCGCCGGCCGGGACGAGCAGTCCCTCGGTGAGGACGGCGGAGGCCCAGCCGGTGCCGCCGCCGAGCCGGGCCGGGGCGGGTCCCCACGGGAACACCGCCTCGAAGGACTCCCGGTCCAGTTCGCCCTGGCCCGGACCGAGGCTGCGCCGGGCGGCCTCGTGCACCTGTCCGGCGACCCGGGCCGCGAGCCGCCGTACGGCCGTGCCGCGCAGGCCGCTCGCGGCGGCGAGGCGGACCGCGATGCGCAGACACATCAGGTCCAGGTGGGCGGCGAACACCTCGTGCCGGTCGACGGGCCCGGCGTACGGCGCGTCCGGGAGCGCCGCCCGCACCTCGGCGAGCAGCCGCAGGGTGAGCGGGTGCCGGGCGTCCCGGTATGCCAGAACGCCGTCGGGGATGCCGTACCGGGCGCGCGCCCGCCGGGCCTCCTCGGGGGTGAAGTCACCGACTCGCAGGCAGGACGGGAGGGCGGTGTGCGGGGGACGTGCCGGGGGGCACGGAGATTCGGGCGCGGTGGGGGCGGGGTCCTGCGGGGTGTGGAGAAGGTCCGGGGGGAAGCAGGTGGCGGCGCGTTCCCAGTACTCCTCGCGGCAGGCCACCACCAGTCGCGCCCCGGTGCGCCGGAGCCAGTCCGCCGTGCCCCTGGTCCACTCGGGAAGGCGGTGGGCGAGGACGGGCGGCATCTCCTCGGGGCCGTCGAGCAGAAGCAGCAGGGGGCGGCCGGCCCGGGCGGCGAGGTGGGCCAGGTGCTCCGGGGTGACGTCGCCGAGGTCGCCGGGGTGCACGGATCGGGCGGCGGCGACGATCCGGGCGGCCCGCTCCAGGGTGCGACGCGCCGCGTCGGCCACCGAGTCGTCGGTGTCGTGCAGGTCGGCGCCGCGCAGCCACAGCGTGGGTGCCGGCCGTTCGCCCCGGGTCCGGCGGGCGGCGAGGGCCGCGAGTTCCGTCGTACGGCCGCTGCCCGGGGCGCCGACCAGCCCGAGGACGGCCCGCTCGCCCTCGGCGAAGGCGGCCAGCTCCCGGACGACGGCGGTCCGCTCGATGGCCTCGCCCGCCCCGCTGAGGGCGCCGGGCGGTCCGTCCTGGGCCACGGAGGTGACGGTCAGTTCCAGGATCCCGGCGGGGTTGAGGTCGGTGCCGTAGGCGGGCACGGTGGCCGCGTTGCGGGCGAGCAGCTCGGCGAGGGGGCCGTCGGCGGGCCGCAGGGGCACGGCGAAGCCCGCGTCGCGCTGGGCGGTGTGCAGGGCGGTGCCGAGGACCCCGAGGACCGCGCCGGTGCACGCGTCGAGCACCGGGCCGCCGGCCGCGCCGCCGCCCAGCCGGAGCGCGTCCCGCCCCGCCGTGCCGATGGCCAGCTCCAGGGCGTCCTCGACGAGGTGGAAGCCGTCGGTGGAGGTGTACGTCACCTCCGTGGCGGCCAGCACCCGGGCCTCGCGCCAGCAGCCCGCGGGGATCCGTACATAGGTGCCGGCGTCCACGCGCTCGTGCTGGGTCAGCGGCAGCGGGTCCACGCCCAGGCCCTCGGTGCGGACCAGCGCGAGGTTCCGCTCGGGCAGCGCGGTGACGGCGTCGGGTCCCACCACACAGGTGCGGTCGCCCGCGCCGTGCAGCACCAGCCGGGCGAGGCCGTCGACGGCCTCGTGGCTGGTGAGGAGGGTGCCGTCGTGGTCGGCGAGAAAGCCGACCCCGCGCGGCCGGCCGGCGAGGTCACGGATGTGCACGAGGGCACTGTCGTCGGCGCGAGGAGTCCGGGCCGGCGTCGGCACCTCACCCGGCTCACCACCACCGGGGTTCGTAACCGGGCGGTCGGTGTGGTTGCCCTTGTGTCCCGTTCCCGCCATGGCCGTACCTCCCCGCCCTGCCGCGTGCCCTGGCTCCCGACGGTAGGCGGGTGATGATCGGCGGGACAGATCGCGCGATGAACGCGCCCCCTTCCGCTCCCCCGCTTCACTCCGAGCGCCTGCCCGGACGGGTGAATAGGCGCGGGCCGCTGGATAACCCTAGGGGAGGGGGAACCGAGGGGGGACCGTGGAGCGGCGGCAGGGGCCCGACCCCGTGGCCGGCCGCCGCTCCACGGACAGCGCTCCCCGCGCGGGGGGGGCGCCGTCCGTGGGCGGGGCGGGCGGAGGTCAGCCGAAGACGGCCAGGCTCTTGGCCTTGCCCTTGTGCTGCTCGACGAGCGCCAGGAAGCGACCCTGGGGGTCGAAGACGGCGACCGGGCCGGCGCCCGCGTACTCGTCGGGCATCTCCAGGCGGACGCCGTTCAGCAGCAGCCGGCCGCGCTTGGCGTCCACCTGCCAGCGCGGGAAGGCGGCCCCGGCGGCCTCGGCGACCGGCATCACGGTCAGCTCCTGCTGGAGCTGGTCCAGCGTCCTCGCCGCGTCCAGCTTGTACGGCCCGACCCGGGTGCGGCGCAGCGCGGTGAGATGGCCGCCGACGCCGAGGTCGGCGCCGAGGTCACGGGCGAGGGCACGGATGTAGGTGCCGGAGGAGCAGACCACGGAGACGACCAGGTCCAGGACCTGGGTGCCGTCGTCGGCGACGGCGTCCCGGACGTCGTAGACCGCGAAGGAGGAGACGGTGACCGGGCGGGCCGGGATCTCGAAGTCCTCGCCCTCGCGGGCCCGCTTGTACGACCGTACGCCGTCGATCTTGATGGCGCTGACCTTGGACGGCACCTGCATGATCTCGCCGGTCAGCTTGGCGATGCCGGCGTCGATGGCGTCCCGGGTGATCTTGGTGGCGTCGGCGGACGAGGTGATCTCGCCCTCGGCGTCGTCGGTGACCGTGTTCTGGCCCAGGCGGATGGTGCCCAGGTACTCCTTCTCGGTCAGCGCGAGGTGGCCGAGGAGCTTGGTGGCGCGTTCGACACCGAGGACCAGGACGCCGGTCGCCATCGGGTCGAGGGTGCCGGCGTGGCCGACGCGGCGGGTCCTGGCGATCCCGCGCATCTTGGCGACCACGTCGTGCGAAGTGAAGCCCGACGGCTTGTCGACGATGACAAGGCCGTCGGGCGGGGTGGGCTTGCTGGTCATTCGGCGGTGTCGTCCGTCTCGTCGTCGGCGTCCGGCTTCCGGTACGGGTCCGCACCGGCCGCGTAGGCGGCGCCCGCGGAGGCCTCGCGGACCTTCGCGTCGGACTGCCGGGCCTTGTCGAGGAGGTCCTCGATGGTCCGGGCGGTGTCCGGCAGGGCGTCCGCGACGAAGGTCAGGGTCGGCGTGAACTTCACACCGGCGGCCCTGCCGACCTCCGAGCGGAGGATGCCCTTGGCGCTCTCCAGGCCGGCGGCCGCGGCCGCGCGCTCCTCGTCGTCGCCGTAGACCGTGTAGAAGACGGTCGCCTCCCGCAGGTCACCCGTGACCCGGGTGTCCGTGATGGTGACGTGCGAGCCGAGCCGCGGGTCCTTGATCCCGCGTTGCAGCTTCTGGGCCACCACCTCCCGGATGAGGTCCGCCAGCCTTTTCGCCCGAGCGTTGTCGGCCACTGGTCCGTCTCCCGTTCTTTCTTCTTCGTGCGTTTCGTGGTCTGGTCGTCGGGTGGTCAGTCGTCCTCGCCGTGGAAGCGCCGTCGGACGGACAGCAGCTCCACTTCGGGGCGGCCGGCGACCAGCCGTTCACACCGGTCGAGTACGTCGCTGAGATGCCCCGCGTCGCCGGAGACCATCGCGAGACCGATGACGGCCCGGCGATGGAGGTTCATGTGGTCCACCTCGGCCGCGCTCACCGCGTACTTCCGCTGGAGGTCGGCGACGATCGGGCGGACGACGGAGCGCTTCTCCTTCAGCGAGTGGACGTCGCCGAGGAGGATGTCGAAGGACAGAGTCCCCACGTACATGTGTGTAACCGGTTCACCCGCCGGTACGGGATCGATGGCCTCGGAGCCACGGTACCGCCTGGCTGCCGGTGTCTCGACCGGGTTTATCGGCGTCCCCCGGGAACGCCGAGCTGGCCGGCGGGACCGTGATCCCGCCGGCCAGCTTCACACACCTCGGGCCGTTACGCCCGCGGCTTCTCCCGCATCTCGTACGTCGCGATGACGTCGTCGACCTTGATGTCGTTGAAGTTGCCGAGGTTGATACCGCCCTCGTAGCCTTCGCGGATCTCGGTGACGTCGTCCTTGAAGCGACGCAGGCCCTCGATGTTGAGGTTCTCCGCGACCACCTTGCCGTCGCGGATGAGGCGCGCCTTGGTGTTGCGCTTGACCTCGCCCGAGCGGATGAGGACACCGGCGATGTTGCCCAGCTTGGACGACTTGAAGACCTCGCGGATCTCCGCCGTACCCAGCTCGACCTCTTCGTACTCCGGCTTGAGCATGCCCTTGAGGGCCGCCTCGATCTCCTCGATCGCCTGGTAGATGACCGAGTAGTACCGGACGTCCACACCCTCGCGCTCGGCCATCTGCGCCGCGCGGCCGGCCGCGCGGACGTTGAAGCCGATCACGATGGCGTCGGAGCCCATCGCCAGGTCGATGTCGGACTCCGTGACCGCACCGACGCCGCGGTGCAGGACGCGGATGTCGACCTCTTCGCCGACGTCCAGCTGGAGCAGGGAGGACTCCAGGGCCTCGACGGAACCAGAAGCGTCACCCTTGATGATCAGGTTCAGCTGCTGGACCTCGCCGGCCTTGAGCACCTTGTCCAGGTCCTCCAGGGACACGCGGCGCGTGCGCTTGGCGAAGGCCGCGTTGCGCTCACGGGCGGCACGCTTCTCGGCGATCTGACGGGCCGTACGGTCCTCGTCCACCACCAGGAAGTTGTCACCCGCACCCGGGACGTTGGTCAGGCCCAGGACCTGGACCGGCGTCGACGGGCCGGCCTCGGCGACGTTGTTGCCGTTGTCGTCGAGCATGGCGCGGACCCGGCCGTAGGCGTCGCCCACGACCATCGTGTCGCCGACCCGCAGCGTGCCTCGCTGGACGAGGACCGTCGCCACGGCACCACGGCCGCGGTCGAGGCGGGACTCGATCGAGATGCCCTGCGCGTCCTGGTTCGGGTTGGCCCGCAGGTCGAGCGAGGCGTCGGCCGTGAGGATCACGGCCTCCAGCAGCGAGTCGATGTGCAGACCCTGCTTGGCGGAGATGTCGACGAACATGGTGTCGCCGCCGTACTCCTCGGCCACCAGGCCGTACTCGGTCAGCTGACCGCGCACCTTGGTCGGGTCGGCACCCTCGACGTCGATCTTGTTGACCGCGACCACGATCGGCACGTCGGCCGCCTTGGCGTGGTTGAGCGCCTCGACCGTCTGCGGCATGACGCCGTCGTTGGCCGCGACGACCAGGATCGCGATGTCGGTCGACTTCGCACCGCGGGCACGCATGGCGGTGAACGCCTCGTGACCCGGGGTGTCGATGAAGGTGATCTTGCGCTCTTCGTCGTTGACCTCGGTCGCGACCTGGTAGGCACCGATGTGCTGGGTGATGCCGCCGGCCTCGCCCGCGATGACGTTCGTCTTGCGGATCGCGTCGAGCAGTCGGGTCTTACCGTGGTCGACGTGACCCATGACGGTCACCACCGGCGGACGGACGACCAGGTCCTCCTCGTCGCCCTCGTCCTCGCCGAACTCGATGTCGAAGGACTCGAGCAGCTCGCGGTCCTCCTCCTCCGGGCTGACGACCTGAACCGTGTAGTTCATCTCGTCGGCGAGGAGGTGCAGGGTCTCGTCGGAGACGGACTGCGTGGCAGTGACCATCTCGCCGAGGTTCATCATGACCGCGACGAGCGACGCCGGGTTGGCGTTGATCTTCTCCGCGAAGTCGGTGAGCGACGCGCCGCGGGAGAGACGGATGGTCTCGCCGTTGCCGCGCGGCAGCATCACGCCGCCGACGCTCGGGGCCTGCATGGCCTCGTACTCCTGGCGCCTCTGCCGCTTCGACTTGCGGCCACGACGCGCGGGACCACCGGGACGGCCGAAGGCACCCTGCGTGCCACCGCGGCCACCGGGACCGCCGGGACGGCCACCGAAGCCGGGACGGCCACCGCCGCCACCGGCGCCCGGACCACCCGGACGGCCGGCGAAGCCGCCGCCACCGCCGGCGCCACCGGGACGACCGGCGAAGCCGCCGCCACCGCCACCGGGACGACCGGCGAAGCCGCCGCCGGGACGACCGCCGCCGCCACCGGGACGACCGCCGGCACCGGGACCGCGGCCGCCGGGGCCACCGCCGCCCGGACGCGGGCCGGCAGCGGGACGCTGCGGCATCATGCCGGGGTTCGGACGCGGACCGGCCGGGCCGGGACGCGGGCCGCCGCCCTGCGGGCGGGGCATGCCGGCCGGGGTCGGCCGGGGACCGCCGGGAGCCTGCGGACGCGGACCGCCGCCCTGGGCGCCGGGCGCCTGCGGACGGGGACCGGCGCCGGGGGCACCGGGGCCGCCGGGACGCGGACCGCCCTGCGGGCGCGGGGCCTGCGGACGGGCCATACCGGCGTTGCCGCCGGAGGTGAAGGGGTTGTTGCCCGGGCGCGGACCGGACGGACGGGCACCCGGACGCGGGGCCTGGCCGGGACGCTGACCGCCCTGGCCCGGACGGGCCGCCTGGCCCTGGCCGGGAGCGGCCGGACGGGAGCCACCGGGCTTGGGAGCACCGGGACGGCCACCGCCGCCGGGACGCGGACCCTGCGCGGCCGGGGCCTGCGGGGTCTGCGCGGCCGGAGCGGCCGGCGGAGCGGTGAACTCCGGGGCGGCCGGGGCCGGGCGCGGCGCGGGCTTGGGGCCCGGCACCGGACGCGGACCGGGGGTCGCCGCGGGGGCCGCGGGCGCGGCGGGGGCCGACGGGGCCGCGGGCTGCTGGGCCGCGGGCGTCACCGGCTTGGGGGCGCCCGGCTTCGGAGCAGCCGGACGTGCCGCCTGCGCCGGGGCGGGCGCGGCGGGCTTGGGGGCGGCCTTGCGCGGGGCGGGCTTGCCGGCGGACTTGCCGTTGCCACCGCCCTGGAAGGCGTCGGTCAGCTTGCGTACAACGGGCGCTTCGATGGTCGAAGACGCCGAACGGACGAATTCACCGAGCTCCTGGAGCTTGGCCATGACGACCTTGCTCTCCACTCCGAACTCCTTGGCGAGTTCGTAAACCCGGACCTTAGCCACTTCGCTCCTTTGAGGTCCGGGTGAAGCCGGACCGTCGCTAGTTCATGGGCGTACTCATCGCGTACTCATCGAGTGCTCATCGCAATCTCGACCTGCTTTCGACTCGCGAGGTACCAGACCGCACGGTGTTCCGTGCGGTACGTCTTACGGCGTTGCCTGCTTGGCAACTGTCGTCTGCTCGACGTGCTGGCGCAACGCCTTTGTGTCGAGCGGTCCCGGGACGCGCAGTGCCCGCGGGAACGCCCGGCGGCGTACCGCCTGGTCGAAACAGACCAGGGCGGGGTGTACGTACGCACCCCGGCCGGGCAGCGTACCGCGAGGATCGGGGACGCATGCGTCCTCGATCACCACGATCCGCAGGAGATCAGTCTTGGCCGTCCGCTCCCGGCACCCCACACAGGTGCGTTCAGGGCATGCTCCGGCGTGCGTCCGGCCAGACACGGTTAAGTCTACCTCCCCGTACCGACCTCACCCCTATGGGGCAAAGATCGAACGGCTGTTGTCGTGATCTCAGCGGCCTGCGGCCGGGATTTATTCCCCGTGGGGGTCCCCGGCCGCTTCCGTCATTCCCCGGCCTGCTCGGTGTCGGGCCGGATGTCGATGCGCCAGCCGGTGAGGCGGGCGGCGAGGCGGGCGTTCTGCCCCTCCTTGCCGATCGCCAGGCTGAGCTGGTAGTCCGGCACGGTCACCCGGGCGGAGCGGGTGGCCATGTCGACAACCTCCACCTTGCTCACCCGAGCGGGTGACAGGGCGTTCGCGACCATCTCGGCCGGGTCGTCCGACCAGTCGACGATGTCGATCTTCTCGCCGTTCAGCTCGCCCATGACATTGCGCACACGGCCGCCCATGGGGCCGATGCAGGCGCCCTTGGCGTTCAGGCCCGAACGGGTGGACCGTACGGCGATCTTGGTGCGGTGACCGGCCTCACGGGCGATCGCCGCGATCTCGACGGAGCCGTCGGCGATCTCCGGCACCTCCAGGGCGAAGAGCTTCTTCACCAGGTTGGGGTGGGTGCGGGAGAGGGTCACGGAGGGGCCGCGGACGCCCTTGGCCACCCGGACGACGTAGGACCGCAGGCGCATGCCGTGCGGGTACGTCTCGCCGGGCACCTGTTCCTGCACCGGCAGGATGGCCTCCAGCTTGCCGATGTCGACCAGGACGTTCTTCGGGTCGCGGCCCTGCTGGACCACACCGGTGACGATGTCGCCCTCGCGGCCGGCGTACTCGCCGAGCGTGGCGTCGTCCTCCGCGTCCCGCAGTCGTTGCAGGATCACCTGCTTGGCGGTGGTGGCGGCGATCCGTCCGAAGCCCGACGGGGTGTCGTCGAACTCGCGCGGCTCCTGCCCCTCCTCCAGGTCCTCGGGGTCCTCCTTCGCCCACACGGTCACATGCCCGGTCTCCCGGTTGAGCTCCACGCGCGCGTGTCGGCGGCTTCCCTCGGTGCGGTGGTAGGCGATGAGGAGGGCCGACTCGATCGCTTCGACCAGCAGGTCGAAGGAGATCTCCTTCTCCCGGACCAAGCCCCGCAGGGCGCTCATGTCGATGTCCACGGCTACGCCTCCTCTTCTTCCTTCATGTCCTTCTTGTCCGCTTTGTCCTTGCGGTTGAACTCGACCTGCACGCGCGCCTTCGCGATCTCCGGGAAGCCGAGCCTGCGGCTGGTGGCCTTGCGGCCCTTGACCCCGGGGACCTCGACGTCGATGCCGTCCTCGTCCACCGTCAGGATCCGGGCGAGCAGCTCGCCGCCCTCGGTCAGCTGGAACTTCACGAGCCGGTCGGTGGCGCGGACGAAGTGCCGGTGCTCGGTGAGGAGGCGCTCGGCGCCGGGGGTCCCGACCTCCAGGTCGTACGCGCCCTCGCCCATCGCGTTGGTCTCGTCGAGCTTCGCCGAGAGCGCACGGCTCACATCGGCGATCGTGTCCAGATCCGCTCCGTTGTCGGAGTCGACGACCACGCGCAGCACTCGCTTGCGTCCCACGGAGTCCACGGCGATCTCTTCGAGATCCAGCCCTTGCGAGGTGACGAGCGGTTCGAGCAGCTCTCGCAGCCTCTCGCTCTGGGTGGTGCTCATCCGGGTGACTCCTCGGCCGCGTGTGCTGTTGTGGGATGGGTCGCGTGTCTGCTCAAAGGGTATCCGGTCGCGGGGAGTGTTGCGTCCTGCCTCCCGCGGCGGGCGGTGCGGACAGCGGCTCGGTCGAGCAGAGCCGCGGAGCCGGTGACATCACGCCACGGGATGCGCGGGTACCGTGATCACGGCGGGCCGGTCTCCCGCCCGTGTGTTCGTACGAGCCCCCGAGGACGTCAGCCGTGCCGTACCCCCCGCCGCCGCGCATCCCCTCGGGGCCGCGCAGAAGAACCCTGCTCGCCTCGGCCGCCGGGGCCGCCCTGCTGGCCGGCTGCTCGGCCGACCCGGACTCCGGCACCGATGCCGCCACGGCGGCCGCCGACCGGGTACGCGCGCGTGCGGCACGGGACAGCCAGGCGCTGCTGGCGCAGTACGACGCGGCCCTCACGGCCCATCCGGGGCTCGCGGAGCGGCTGCGCCCGCTGCGGGCGGAGGTCGCGGCCCACGCGGCGGCGTTCGCGAGCGGTACGACGCCCACGCCGAGCGCGTCGGCATCCGCGTCCCCCTCCCCCGCCCCGGTACCGGCCACCGAGCGGGCCGCCCTCGCCGGGCTGGCCGCGGCCGAGCGGGACCTCGCCGACCGGCGGGCGAAGGAACTCCTGGACGTGCCGGGCGAGACGGCCCGGCTGCTGGCCTCCGTGGCCGCCGCCGGCGCCGCGCACGCCTACCTGCTGACGGAGGGGCCGAAGTGAGCGAGCGGACCGAGCAGACGGCGGCGTACGGCCAGGCGGCCGCGAGCACCGCGCACACCTGCCTGCCCACCAAGGAGGCCAAGTGAGCCAGCGGCCGGAGAAGAGGAAGGCGGACCCGGGAGAGCTGACCGCGCTCCAGGCGGCCCTCGCGGCCGAGCACGCGGCGGTGTACGGGTACGGCGTCGTCGGCGGACAGATCGGCCCGCGGCGGCGCGCCGAGGCCCGGGCCGCGTACGACGCCCACCGGGCCCGCCGGGACGCGCTCGGCCGCCAGGTGCGCGATCTGGGCGGCGAGCCGGTGCCCGCGAGCGCCGCGTACGCGCTGCCGTTCCCGGTGCGGGACCCGGCGGACGCCGTCACGCTGGCCGCACGGCTGGAGCAGCGGGTGGCCGGGGTCTACTCGGACCTGGTGCGGGCGGCGACCGGCGCGCGGCGCGCGGACGCGGCCGCGGCGCTGCGGGAGGCCGCGGTACGGGCGGTGCGCTGGAGCGGGCGGAGCGTAGCCTTCCCTGGGCTCGCCGAGCGGGGCGGCGAGGACACCGGCGCGGCCGGCCCGACGGCGTCGCCCTCCGCCTCGGCTTCCTCCGCGCCGTGAGTGCGCGTAGGACGGTATGACGGGACCCCGACGGGAAGGGAACGACTCGCGCATGGCTTTCGAACCGCCGCAGCGCCTGGTGAGGGCGCTCGGGGAGACGGCACCGGCCGGCGACGACTGGCTGTCCCGGCTGCCCGGGACGGCCGAAGAGGCCGTCGCCCGGCGCGAGTTGACCGTCGAGCGGGTGCAGGTGCCGGGCGGCCGCAGCAGCCTCGTGGTGCTGGTGCGGCGGGCCGACGGCACCCCGGCCGTACTGAAGCTGGCCCCGCCGCGGGCCCGTCCGGGCAGTGAGCGGGCGGCGCTGGCGCACTGGGGCGGGCTGGGTGCCGTACAGCTGCTGGAGGCGGAGCCCGAGGAGGGGGTGCTGCTGCTGGAGCGGCTGCACCCGGATGTGTCGGTGCGCTCGCTGCCGGAGGCGAAGGCCCTGCTGGAGGCGGCGGGCACGCTGCGCCGGCTGTGGGTGGAGCCGCCGTCCGGGGAGGTCTTCGAGACCGTCGCGGAGCGCACCGGGCGGCAGGCGGCGGCGATGCGGGCGGGCGCCGAGTCCGCGCCCGAGGTGGCGCCGCTGGTGGACGCGGCGCTCGCGGCGCGCGAGGAACTGCTGGCCGCGCCGCCCGAGCGGCGGTTGCTGCACGGCACGTTCCGGCAGAGCAAGGTGCTGGCCGGGGAGCGGATGCCGTGGCTGGCGGTGGGACCGGACCCGGTGGTCGGCGAGTGCGCGTTCGATCTGGCGCGGCTGGTGCGGGACCGGGTGGAGGACCTGATCGCGACGCCGTCCGGGGCCGCGACGACGCGCCGCCGGATCAAGCGGCTCGCCGAGTCGCTGGAGGTGGACCAGGAGCGGTTGCGCGGCTGGACGCTGTTCCGGGCGGTGGAGTCGGGAGTGCGGGCGCTCCGCGTGGGCCGGCCGCAGGACGCGGAGCTGCTGCTGGAGTTCGCGGGCTGGCTCTAGGGTCTCCCCCGACGCCCGACGCCCGGTGCCCGGTGCCCGACGCCCGATGCCCGATGCCCGATGCGGGCCCGCGCCCCCGGAAAGGGGCGCGGGGACCGGACGGTGGTCAGGCCGTCAGGCGGGCGATCGCGTCCTCGACCGACAGCTCCTCGCGCTCGCCGGTCCTGCGGTCCTTCAGCTCCAGGACGCCCTCGCCGGAGCGGCGGCCGGCGACCAGGATCTGCGGTACGCCGATCAGCTCGGCGTCCGTGAACTTCACGCCCGGGGAGACGCCGGCCCGGTCGTCCACCAGGACCCGGACGCCCGCGGCGGCGAGCTTCTCGGCGACGTCGAGGGCCAGCTCGGTCTGGAGCGCCTTGCCCGCGGCGACGACGTGCACATCGGCCGGGGCGATCTCCTTGGGCCAGACCAGGCCGTGCTCGTCGGCGCTCTGCTCGGCGATGGCCGCGACCGCGCGGGAGACGCCGATGCCGTAGGAGCCCATGGTGACCCGGACCGGCTTGCCGTTCTGGCCGAGGACGTCGAGCTTGAGGGCGTCGGTGTACTTGCGGCCCAGCTGGAAGATGTGGCCGATCTCGATGGCGCGGTCCAGCTTCAGGCCGGTGCCGCACTTGGGGCAGGGGTCGCCCTCCTGGACCACGACCACGTCCACGTACGCGTCGACCTGGAAGTCACGGCCGGCGACGACGTTCCTGGCGTGCGTGTGCTCCTTGTTGGCGCCGGTGATCCAGGCGGTGCCGGGGGCGACGCGCGGGTCGGCGAGGTACTTCACCTTCTCGCCCAGGCCCTGCGGGCCGACATAGCCGCGGACCAGGTCGGGGCGGCCGGCGAAGTCGGCCTCGGTGACCATCTCGACGGTGGCCGGGGCGAAGTGCGCCTCGACCTTGTCCAGGTCGACCTCGCGGTCCCCGGGCACGCCCACGGCGACGATCTCGCCGTCCACCTTGACCAGCAGGTTCTTCAGCGTGGCGGAGGCCGGGACGCCGAGCGAGGCGGCCAGGGTCTCGATGGTCGGGGTGTCGGGGGTGGGGATCTCCTCCAGCGCGGGCACCGCCGAGCCGTCGACCTCCTTCAGCCCGTAGGTGATCGCCTCGGTGTTGGCGGCGAAGTCGCAGTTCGGGCAGTCGGCGAAGGTGTCCTCGCCGGCCTCGGCCGGGGCCAGGAACTCCTCCGACTTCGAGCCGCCCATGGCGCCCGCGGTGGCCGCGCAGATCCGGTAGTCCAGGCCGAGACGCTCGAAGATCCGCTGGTACGCCTGGCGGTGCAGGGCGTACGACTGGGCGAGGCCCTCGTCCTCGAGGTCGAAGGAGTACGAGTCCTTCATCAGGAACTCGCGGCCGCGCAGGATGCCGGCGCGGGGGCGGGCCTCGTCGCGGAACTTGGTCTGGATCTGGTAGAGGATCACCGGCAGGTCCTTGTAGGACGTGCACTGGTCCTTGACCAGGAGGGTGAAGATCTCCTCGTGCGTCGGACCGAGCAGGTAGTCGCCGCCCTTGCGGTCCTTGAGCCGGAACAGCTCCTGGCCGTACTCGTCCCAGCGGCCGGTGGCCTCGTACGGCTCACGGGGCAGCAGCGCGGGAAGGGTGACCTCCTGGGCGCCGATGGCGTCCATCTCCTCGCGGACGATCCGCTCCACGTTGGAGAGGACCTTCTTGCCGAGGGGCAGCCAGCTCCAGATGCCGGCGGCGGTGCGGCGGACGTAGCCGGCGCGGACGAGGAGCTTGTGGCTGAGGACCTCGGCGTCCGCCGGGTCGTCGCGCAGCGTCTTCGCCATCAACTGGGACATGCGCTGGACCGGTGCGTTCGCCATGGTTCTCGTACTCCTGCCAAGAAAACGGTGATGGCAAGGAGGTTAGCCGGGCCGACTGCGGGGGTGGAAATCGGTTAACACCTGCGGAGCGGCAGGGGGGCGCCCATCACTGCGTACGGCCGTGGCGCGCTCGGGAAGTGCACCTGGCGGGCGAGGTCGGCGTAGCCGAGGGAGTGGTAGAGGCCGCGGGCGGGGCTGTCGGTGTCGATCGCGGAGAGGATCGAGCGCGGCTCGGTGGCGCTGTCGGTGATGGTGGTGATCAGGCTGCGGCCGATGCCCCGGTTCTGGTGGTCGGGGTGGACGTGCAGCTCGGTGATGACGAAGGAGTCGTCCAGCCAGTACTCGTTGCCGCCCGCGCGCAGGTACGGTTCCACGACCGTGGACCACCAGTGGGTGCGGGAGTTGGGCATGCCGTAGACGAACCCGACGAGACGGCCGCCGGCGGTCGCGCCGAGGGCGCGGGCGCCCGGGAACTGCATATGGCGCTGGACGATCTGCCGGCGTACGGCCATTTCGTCGGGGCCGAGGCCGAAGGCGACGGCCTGGACCGCCAAGGCCTCGTCGACATGGGCGGAGAGGTCCAGCGGGCCGATCACGAGGTCCATGCGGGGAGCGTACAGGGAAGCGGGCGGGCGCGGTCCGGTCGGCGGCCACCCGTGCGGCCGCAGCGGGCGTCGCTTCAGAAGAGCACGCTCATGAAGGCGCCGACCTCCTGGAAGCCCACCCTGCGGTACGTCCTGCGCGCCGCGGTGTTGAAGTCGTTCACGTACAGGCTGACCACCGGGGCCACGTCCGCGAGGGCGTAGCGCAGGACCGCCGCCATGCCGGGGGCGGCGAGGCCCCTGCCCCGGTACTCCGGGGCCACCCAGACGCCCTGGATCTGGCAGGCCCGGTGGGTGGCGGCGCCGATCTCCGCCTTGAAGACGACCTTGCCGTCGCCGTCGACCCGGGCGAAGGAGCGGCCGGAGCCGACGAGTTCGGCGACCCGGGCCTGGTACAGCAGGCCGCCGTCCCCGGCGAGCGGCGATACACCGACCTCCTCGGTGAACATCGCCACGCACGCCGGCATGATCGTCTCCATCTCGTCCTTGCGGACGCGGCGGACGTAGGGGTCCGGGGCGATGTCGGCGGGCATCCGGTCGGTGATCATCAGCGGCTGGTGGGCGCGGACCTCGCGGGCCGGACCCCAGTGCGGCTCCAGCAGGCGCCACAGCGCGGCGGTGGATTCGGCGGGGCCGACGATGGAGGAGCAGCGGCGGCCCGCCCGGCGGGCGCGGTCCGCGAAGGCGCGGACGGCGCGCGGGGTGGCGCAGATCGGGACGAGGTTGGCGCCCGCGTAGCACAGGGACGTGAGCATGCCGTCCTCGTACCAGCCCCACATCTCGCCGCCGAGGCGCCAGGGGTCGAGGCCCGCGACCTGGACCCGGGAGGTCACGAAGGCGTTGGCCACAGGCTCGCGGTCGAGGACCGCGAGCGCGGCGTCAAGGTCGCTCGGTTCGAGCACCCGGGAGGTGGTCTGGGTCAACACGTACGGGGCCTCACCGTGGGGTTCCGCTGATCCTCCGCACTATAGCCGCGCTGCTGAAGCGGTGCGCCTTCTGGCTCGGGGCACTTTGCGCGTGGGCGGGTTCCGGTTGTCCGTGGCCGGTCGCGCCCACGCGGCGGAGCCGCATATCGGATACGGCCCGCGCCCCTGAAGGCGCCTTTGCCGGCGGCCTCGGACCGTCAGCCCGCCACCGACACCGAGGGCTCGCCGGAGCTCACGCCGTCCTTCTCCATCTGCTCGGCCAGCTTCATGGCCTCCTCGATGAGGGTTTCCACGATCTTGGACTCGGGGACGGTCTTGATGACCTCGCCCTTGACGAAGATCTGGCCCTTGCCGTTTCCGGAGGCGACGCCGAGGTCGGCCTCGCGGGCCTCGCCGGGGCCGTTGACGACGCAGCCCATGACCGCGACGCGGAGCGGGACCTCCATGCCGGTCAGGCCGGCGGTGACCTCTTCGGCCAGCTTGTAGACGTCGACCTGGGCGCGGCCGCAGGACGGGCAGGAGACGATCTCCAGGCCGCGCTGCTTGAGGTTCAGGGACTCCAGGATCTGGATGCCGACCTTGACCTCCTCGGCCGGCGGGGCGGAGAGGGACACCCGGATGGTGTCGCCGATGCCCTGGCTGAGCAGCGCGCCGAAGGCGACCGCCGACTTGATGGTGCCCTGGAAGGCGGGGCCGGCCTCGGTGACGCCGAGGTGGAGCGGGTAGTCGCACTGCGCGGCGAGCTGGCGGTAGGCCTCGATCATGACGACCGGGTCGTTGTGCTTGACCGAGATCTTGATGTCCCGGAAGTCGTGCTCCTCGAAGAGGGAGGCCTCCCACAGGGCCGACTCGACGAGCGCCTCGGGGGTCGCCTTGCCGTACTTCTGGAGCAGCCGCCGGTCCAGGGAGCCCGCGTTGACGCCGATGCGGATCGGCGTGCCGTGGTCCTTGGCGGCCTGGGCGATCTCCTTGACCTTGTCGTCGAACTGCTTGATGTTGCCCGGGTTGACGCGGACCGCGGCGCAGCCGGCCTCGATCGCGGCGAAGACGTACTTCGGCTGGAAGTGGATGTCCGCGATGACGGGGATCTGCGACTTGCGGGCGATGGTCGCCAGGGCGTCCGCGTCGTCCTGCGTGGGGCAGGCCACGCGGACGATCTGGCAGCCGGACGCGGTCAGCTCGGCGATCTGCTGGAGGGTGGCGCCGATGTCCGACGTACGGGTCGTGGTCATCGACTGCACCGAGACCGGCGCGTCTCCGCCGACCGCCACGCTGCCGACCTGGATCTGCCGGCTCTTCCGGCGCTCGGCAACCTTGGTCGGAACGGACGGCATGCCGAGAGAAATCGCAGTCATCTGCTGTGCAACCCCAAGTCGTGGATCAAGGTCCGGCCCTGTGAACAGTGGGCTCCAGGCTCCGAGATTACGGCACCCGAGGCTCCGAGATTACGGCACCGCCCCGTGCCCCGGCACATCAGACCGGTAAACCCACTCGATGGAAGACGGCCCGGAACACAGGGGTTTCCGGGCCGTCCGTGAACGGCCCGTGGCTAGGAGATTTTCACCGGGTTGACGACGTCCGCGATCAGCACCAGCAGGGTGAAGCAGACGAAGATCCCGGCGATCACGTAGGCCAGGGGCATCAGCTTGGCCACGTCGAACGGGCCGGGGTCCGGGCGGCGCAGCACCCGGGCCAGGTTCCGGCGCAGCGCCTCCCACAGGGCGCCCGCGATGTGCCCGCCGTCGAGCGGGAGCAGCGGGAGCATGTTGAACAGGAAGAGGGAGAGGTTGAAGCCGGCGAGGAGCATCACGAACATCGCCACCTGCTGGGAGGCGGGGATGTCGAGGGTGGCGATCTCGCCGGTGACCCGGGCCGCGCCGACGATGCCCATCGGGGAGTCCGGTTCGCGCGGGCCGTCGCCGAAGGCGGCGTTCCACAGGGCGGGGATCTTGCCGGGCAGTGCGGCGAGGGAGTCGACGGCGTCGCCGACCCGGTCGCCCATCCAGGTCAGGGACTCGCCGAAGTCCTTGTGGACGACACCGGTGGCGGCGCTGAAGCCGAGGAAGCCGGCCTTGACGTAGCCCTTGGTGTACTGGCCGTTCGCGTCCTTCTTGGCGACCAGGTTCGTCTTGATCGTGGTGTGCAGGGTGAGCTGCCGGCCGTGGCGGTCGACGACGATCGTGACGTTCTGTCCCGCGCTGTCCCGGATGAGGTCCGAGAGGGTGTTCCAGTCCTTGGTGGGGGTGCCGGCGAAGGAGACGATCTTGTCGCCCGCCTTCAGACCGGCCTGGGCCGCCGGGGAGACCGGGTCGGACTTCTTGCAGGTGTCGCGGTTCTGGTTCTGCGCGATGGAGCAGGGCGAGACCGAGCGGACGGTGGTGGTCTGCTCCTGGACGCCGAAGCCCATCAGCACGGTGAGGAACAGGGCGATCGCGAGGATCAGGTTCATGAAGGGGCCGGCGAACATGACGATGACGCGCTTCCACGGCTTGCGCGTGTAGAACATGCGCGTCTCGTCGCCGGGCTTCAGCTCCTCGAAGGCGGCCGAGCGGGCGTCCTCGATCATGCCGCGCCAGGGCGACGTGGAGCGGGCGGAGACCCGGCCCTGGTCGTCGGGCGGGAACATACCGATCATGCGGATGTAGCCGCCGAGCGGGACCGCCTTGATGCCGTACTCGGTCTCGCCCTTCTTCCGCGACCAGATGGTCGGGCCGAAGCCGACCATGTACTGCGGGACGCGGATGCCGAAGAGCTTGGCCGTGGAGAGGTGTCCCAGCTCGTGCCATGCGATGGAGACGAGCAGGCCGACCGCGAAGACCACTATGCCGAGGATGAACATCAAGGTCGTCATGCACGCGCCTCCGCGGTCGCCGTCGTGGCTGTGAGTTCGCGGGCCCGGGCGCGGGCCCAGGTCTCCGCTTCGAGGACGTCCGACACCGTGAGTGAGGTTCCCGTGCCGGGGGTGCCGTGCTCCTCCACCACCCGGGTGACGGTCTCCATGATCCCGTTGAAGGGCAGCGCGCCGCCGCGGAAGGCGTCGACGCACTCCTCGTTGGCCGCATTGAACACCGCCGGAGCCGTGCCCGCGAGCTGCCCCACGTGCCGGGCGAGGTCCACCGAGGGGAACGCCTCGTTGTCCAGCGGGAAGAACTCCCAGGTGGAGGCCTTGCTCCAGTCGAAGGCGGGCGCCGCGTCCGGCACGCGTTCGGGCCAGCCCAGACCGATGGCGATCGGCCCGCGCATGTCGGGGGGCGTCGCCTGGGCGATCGTGGATCCGTCGGTGAACTCGACCATCGAGTGAACATACGACTGGGGGTGCACGACGACCTCAATGCGGTCGAAGGGAATGTCGTAGAGGAGGTGCGCCTCGATGACCTCCAGGCCCTTGTTGACGAGGGTCGCGGAGTTGATCGTGATCACCGGGCCCATCGCCCAGGTGGGGTGGGCGAGGGCGTCCTCGACGGTGACCCGGGCCAGCTCGGCCTTGGTCCGGCCGCGGAAGGGGCCGCCGGACGCCGTCACCACCAGCTTGCGGACGTCGGCCCGGGTGCCCGCCGCCAGCGCCTGGAAGAGGGCGGCGTGCTCGGAGTCGACCGGGATGATCTGGCCCGGCTTGGCGAGCGCCTTGACCAGCGGTCCGCCGACGATCAGCGACTCCTTGTTGGCGAGCGCGAGGGTACGGCCCGCCTCCAGCGCGGCCAGCGTCGGCGCGAGGCCGATGGAGCCGGTGATGCCGTTGAGCACGGTGTGGCAGGAGGAGGCGGCGACCTGGGTGGCCGCGTCGGGTCCGGCGAGGATCTCGGGCAGCGGCTCGCCGGGGCCGTAGTGCGCGGCGAGCGCCTCGCGCAGCGCGGGTACGGCGTCCTCGCGGGCGACCGCGACGGTGCGCACCCGCAGCCGGTGCGCCTGCTCGGCGAGGAGGGCGGTGCGGCCGCCGTTCGCGGAGAGGGCGGTGACCCGGAAGCGGTCGGGGTTGCGCAGCACGAGGTCGATGGCCTGGGTGCCGATGGATCCGGTGGAGCCGAGGATCACCACGTCCTTGGGGCCGTCGCCGGCCACGGGGTCGTAGACGAGGTGCGGATCGGCGAGGGGTGCCGGATGGGCGGGACTGTCGGTCATCCCTCCATTGTGGCCGCACCCGTCCGGCGCCCGGACAGGGTGTCCCTCGGAAGGGCGGCTCCGTGACGATCATGTGACACAGGCCACCCGTTGTGTCACTACCTTGTACCGGTCCCGTCGGAAAGGCACGGAAATCGCGCGCGGACGGCGGCCGGCAGTGGCATCCTTCCGGTGCAGCCCGTCACGTCGGGCCTCAAAGGGGGAGTACCACCACGATGAACCGTATGCGCACCACCGCGGCCGTCCTGGCCGGAGCAGCCGTCCTGACCACCGCTCAGCTGGGGATCGCCGGTACGGCGTCCGCCGCCACCCGCACGTCGGCCGGCGCCGGCTGCCCGGTGGACCTGGTCTACCCGAGCCGCTTCTACATCAACTCGCACCACTGGGTGACCAACGGCGGCCTGTACTTCGGCATCAAGAACAAGAGCACGACCACGTCCTTCAAGAAGGTCACCTTCAGCGTCACCAACGTGAAGTACCTCCGCTTCGGCACGGCGAGGGCCACGGGTGGCCGGATCACCCACAACTCGACCCAGTCGGTGTCCGTGTACACGGGCACGCTGAAGGCGAAGAAGAGCCTCGGCATGAGGATTCCGACGCATCTGCTCAACACCCGTACCTACCAGGTGAAGTTCACGCTCCACGGCACGGGCTGGAACTGCGCCGTGAACCAGGGCACCTGGGGCAACTGACCCGCCCCAGGCGCCCGGCGGGGGTCAGTCGCCGAAGGGTCGGCGTTCGCTCGCCCGGGTCGCGGGTCCGGGGGTCGCGTCGGCGATCCACGGGCCGTCGCCGGACGGGTCGATGATCCCCTCTTCCAGCCAGGTGTAGGACCCGGCGAGGACGGCCTTGACCACCTTGTGGTCGAGGCCGTCCGTGTTGGTCCACAGCCGGCCGAACAGCTCGTCCACCCGGATGCGGGCCTGGTGGCAGAAGGCGTCGGCCAGCTGGTAGGCCTCGCGGCCGTGTTCGCCGCGGGTGCGCAGCCGCTCGGCGCGGACACAGGCCGCGCTCATGGCGAAGAGTTCCGCGCCGATGTCCACGATCCGGCCGAGGAAGCCCTGCTTGGTCTCCATCCGGCCCTGCCAGCGGGACATGGCGTAGAAGGTGGAGCGGGCCAGCTTGCGGGCGGTGCGCTCGACATAGCGCAGATGCCCGGACAGATCGATGCCGTGCTTGAACTCGCCGTACGACGTGGGGAGTTGTCCGGGTCCGGCGACCAGCTTCGGCAGCCACTTGGCGTAGAAGACGCCCGCGTTCGCGCCCGCCCGCGCCTTGTCGGCGAGGGTCTTGTCGGGGTCGATGAGGTCACCGGCGACCGAGAGGTGGGCGTCCACGGCCTCGCGGGCGATCAGCAGGTGCATGATCTCCGTGGAGCCCTCGAAGATGCGGTTGATGCGCAGGTCGCGGAGCATCTGCTCGGCGGGGACCGCGCGTTCGCCGCGTGCCCTGAGCGACTCGGCCGTCTCGTAGCCGCGTCCGCCGCGGATCTGGACCAGTTCGTCGGCCATCTTCCAGGCCATCTCGGAGCCGTAGAGCTTGGCGAGAGCGGCCTCGATGCGGATGTCGTTGCGGTCCTCGTCGGCCATCTGGGAGGACAGGTCGAGGACGGCCTCCAGGGCGAAGGTGGTGGCCGCGATGAAGCTGATCTTGGCGCCGACGGCCTCGTGCAGGGCGACCGGCTTGCCCCACTGCTCACGCTCCGCGGACCATTCGCGGGCGATCTTCAGACACCACTTGCCGGCGCCCGCGCACATCGCGGGCAGCGACAGCCGGCCGGTGTTGAGGGTGGTCAGCGCGATCTTCAGGCCGGCGCCCTCGGGGCCGATGCGGTTGGCGGCCGGCACCCGGACCCGGTGGAAGCGGGTCACGCCGTTCTCGATGCCGCGCAGCCCCATGAAGGCGTTGCGGTTCTCCACGGTGATGCCCTCGGAGTCCGCCTCCACCACGAAGGCGGTGATGCCGCCCGGGTGGCCCTCGGACACGGGCACGCGGGCCATGACGACGAGCAGGTCGGCGACCACGCCGTTGGTGGTCCACAGCTTCACCCCGTCGAGGACGTAGGCGTCGCCGTCGGGCACGGCGGTGGTGGCGAGCCGGGCCGGGTCGGAGCCGACGTCGGGCTCGGTGAGCAGGAAGGCGGAGATGTCGGTGCGGGCGCAGCGGGGCAGGAAGGCGTCCTTCTGCTCCTGGGTGCCGAACATCTTCAGCGGCTGCGGTACGCCGATCGACTGATGGGCGGAGAGCAGCGCGCCGACGGCGGGGCTCGCAGAGCCGGCCAGCGCGAGGGCCTTGTTGTAGTACAGCTGGGTGAGGCCGAGGCCGCCGTACTTGGGGTCGATCTTCATGCCGAGGGCGCCGAGTTCCTTGAGCCCGGCGACGACCTCGTCGGGGATGCGGGCCTCGCGCTCGATGCGGGCGCCGTCGACGGTGGACTCGCAGAAGGCGCGGAGCTTGGCGAGGAACTCCTCGCCGCGCTGTACGGCCTCGTCGCCGGGCAGGGGGTGGGGGTGGATGAGGTCGAGCCGGAATCGCCCGAGGAAGAGTTCCTTGGCGAAGCTGGGCTTGCGCCAGTGCTGTTCCCGGGCGGCCTCCGCCACCTGGCGGGCCTCCCGCTCGGTGACGTTGGTACGAGGAGTGGTGGGGGCGGACATGAGGCTCACCTCGCCGCGAAGAGGGATGTTTTCGGGTCGTTCGTACCGACCGGTGCTACTGGATCGTTGGTACCCGAAACGGGGCGACCCCACCACCCCTCGCGCGTCCGATCGGCCCATGCTTCGTCTCCGCCGGGCGTGGTCCGGGGTGTTGCGCCGGGGGTCCTTCCGGGGGGACGGTTCGTGCACCGCTCCGGTGCGGCCGTCGCTCGCCGGGGAGGGAGCCACAGCGGGTCCCGGACACGCGCGGGGGAAATCGCTGTCGAAGCGCTTCGACATCCTCTGGACACCCTGCCCTCGCTGGGGCTAGTGTCAATGCCACCCTCATTCATCCCCGTCGGCTATGCGCCCGTGTCGAAGCGCTTCACAACAGCTTGGAGAGCCGGATGGTCACCCTCGCCGAGGTCGCCCAGCACGCCGGAGTCTCGGCGAGCACGGTGAGCTATGTCCTCAGCGGCAAGCGGTCGATCTCCGCGACCACCCGGCAGCGGGTCGAACAGAGCATCCGGGAGCTGGGCTACCACCCGAACGCGGGCGCCCGCGCCCTGGCCAGCAACCGGTCGAACATCATCGCGCTGATGATCCCGCTGCGCACCGACATGTATGTGCCGGTGATGATGGAGATCGCCATCGCGGTGGCCACCACGGCCCGGACCCACGGGTACGACGTACTGCTGCTCACCGGCGAGGAGGGGCCGGACGCGGTGCGCCGGGTGACCGGCAGCGGGCTCGCGGACGCGATGATCCTGATGGACGTCGAGCTGGAGGACGAGCGGCTGCCGCTGCTGCGGGAGACCGACCAGCCCTCCGTGCTCATCGGCCTGCCCGCCCAGACCACCGGACTGACCTGCGTGGACCTGGACTGGACGGCGACCGGCGCGCTCTGTGTGGAGCATCTGGCGGGGCTCGGTCACCGTGATGTCGCGGTCATCGGCGAGGCCCCGGCCGTCTACGAGCGGCACACCGGCTTCGCCGAGCGCACCCTCGACGGTCTGCGCGCCCGTGCCCGCGCGACGGATGTGCGGGTGCTGCACCGCCCGTGCGAGGGCGGGTACGACGCGATGGCCCTGACCCTGGCCCGGATCTTCGACGAGCGGCCCGGGACCAGCGGGTTCGTGGTGCAGAACGAGTCGGCGGTGGAACCGCTGCTCGCGCTGCTGCGCCAGCAGGGCCGGGCCGTGCCGGAGGACGTCTCGGTGGTCGCGATCTGCCCGGAGCAGGTCGCCGTGCAGGCCTCGGTGCGGCTGACCTCGGTCGCCGTACCGGCGCAGGAGATGGGCCGGCACGCCGTGGAGCATCTGGTGGCCAAGCTGGACGGGCGGGGCGGCGACGAGGTCGTGCTGATCGCGCCCGAGCTGACGGTACGGGCGAGTTCGGGACCGGCTCCGGCCGCCTCCTGACCCACCCCTCCTCCCCGTGCTCCGGTGCGTCCGGGGCACACCTCTGCCTGCCTTGTCCCTGTCCCGCACTCTTTCAGGAGCATGCAGTGAATCAGCCTGGCGTCGTGCAGTCGAAGGTCTCTCTCGCCCAGTCCTCCCCCACCGTCGGCACCTTCCGTGAGCGGGACGGCGCGCTGGAGTGGAGCGGCCGTCAGGAGACGGTGCGGATCGAGCCCTGGGGCCGGGACGCGGTCCGGGTACGGGCCCGGCTCGGCGGCCCGGTGCTGGAGGGGCTGCCGGGGGCGCTCCTCGACACCCCGCCGGAGCGGGCCGGCACGGTCAAGACCGATGGCGAGCTGGCCCGGCTGACGGTGGGCGCGCTGACCGTGGAGGTGACCGCGGAGGGTCTGATCCGGTTCCTGCGCACCGACGACGGCAGCGAGCTGCTGGCCGAGGAGCGGGCCCACTTCTGGTGGCCCGGGCCCAGGCTGTACACGGCGGTCGGCAACGGCCACCACCGGCTGGAGCAGCGGTTCGCCGCGTACGAGGGCGAGAAGCTGTACGGCCTGGGCCAGCACCAGCACGGGCGGCTGGACCAGAAGGGTCTGGTGCTGGACCTGGTGCAGCGCAACGCCGAGGTGAGCGTGCCGGTGCTGGTGTCCAGCCGGGGCTACACCCTGCTGTGGAACAACCCGGCGATCGGCCGGGTGGAGCTGGCGGGCAACGGCACTCGCTGGGTCGCGGACTCGGCGCGGCAGATCGACTACTGGATCACGGCGGGCACCCCGGCCGACGGGCAGCGCTCCTACAGCGCGGTGACGGGCCGCACGCCGATGCTGCCGGAGTGGGCGGCCGGCTTCTGGCAGTGCAAGCTGCGCTACCGCACCCAGGACGAGCTGCTCGCCGTGGCCCGTGAGTACAAGCGGCGGAACCTGCCGATCTCGGCGATCGTGTGCGACTTCTTCCACTGGACGCACCTCGGCGAGTGGAAGTTCGACCCGAAGGAGTGGCCCGACCCGGCGGCGATGGTCCGCGAGCTGGACGAGCTGGGCATCAAGCTGGTGGTGTCGGTGTGGCCGTCGGTGTCGCCGCTGTCGGAGAACCACCCCGTGATGGAGCAGCGCGGCTATTTCATCGGCACGCAGTACGGGCCGATGGCGCACGCCGACTGGCCGGACAAGGAGGTCGCCTCCACCGTGCAGGTGGCCTTCTACGACGCCACCAACCCGGAGGCCCGGGAGTTCGTGTGGTCGAAGGTGCGGGACAACTACCTGGTTCCGTACGGCATCTCGGCGTTCTGGCTGGACGCCTGCGAGCCCGAGCTGAAGCCCGGCTTCCCCGAGAACCTGCGCTACTGGGCGGGCCCCGGCCTGGAGGTCGGCAACCTCTACCCGGCGGAGAACGCCCGCACCTTCCACGACGGGCTGCGCGCCGAGGGCGAGGAGGTCCTCACCC
This sequence comes from Streptomyces sp. NPDC031418, assembly GCF_055581605.1. NCBI lineage: Bacteria > Bacillati > Actinomycetota > Actinomycetes > Kitasatosporales > Streptomycetaceae > Streptomyces > Streptomyces sp. NPDC031418. The sequence continues at coordinate 423,144 of NZ_JBVIJC010000001.1, read as the reverse complement.
TCAACCGCTCGGCGTGGGCGGGCAGCCAGCGGTACGGCGCCGCGCTGTGGTCGGGTGACATCGGCACCGACTTCGCGACCCTGCGCCGGCAGATCGCGGCGGGCCTGAACACCGCGCTGTCCGGCATCCCCTGGTGGAACACGGACATCGGCGGCTTCCACGGCGGCGACCCGGACGACCCGGCCTACCGCGAGGTGCTGATCCGCTGGTTCCAGTTCGGCGCGCTGTCCCCGCTGATGCGGCTGCACGGCTTCCGGGACCCGGGGATGCCGCTGGGCCCGGAGATGACCGGCGGCCCCAACGAGGTGTGGTCCTACGGCGAGGAGGCCGGCGCGATCCTGGAGCGCTATCTGCGGCTGCGCGAGCGGCTCAGGCCGTACATCCTCGACGCGATGCGACAGGCGCACGAGGAGGGTCTGCCGGTGCTGCGGCCGCTGTTCCTGGAGTTCCCGGAGGACGGTGCGGCCTGGTCCGTGGACGACGCCTACCTGTTCGGCCGGGACCTGCTGGTCGCCCCGGTGCTGACGTCGGGTGAGAGGGTCCGTACGACGTATCTGCCGGCGGGCGCGCTCTGGACGGACGCGTGGACGGGCGAGTCGTACGAGGGCGGTACGGAGGTCACGGTGGACGCGCCGCTGGACCGGATCCCGCTGTTCCTGCGGGACGGGGCAGAGCTGCCGATCAACGGGTGAGGGGTGGCGAGCAGGGGGCGCGGGGAGCCGCGCCCCCTGCCGGACCGGCTGCCGGGTCAGCTGCTGGTGACGCTTTCGCTGTTGACCGTGAAGTTCAGGCCGCCGGAGGAGGAGGTGATCTCGAAGCCGAACTGGAGGTCACCGATGGTGACGTTGCCGAACCAGCCCTTGGTGTCCTTGATCCACTTCAGGATCGGCAGGATGTCGACCGTGCCGGAGCTGGAGTTGGAGGTGCGGAGGAACGAGAACACGTCGTTGGAGCCGTTGGTGCCCTTGTAGACCGTCCAGGTCGAGCCGCCGAGCGTCACGGTGCCCTGCGAGGTGCCGAGCGGGCCGACGGGTCCGGTCTTGTTGAGCCAGAGCATGATCTCGTACTTGTGGTTGGTGTCCCAGATGTCGTACGCCGTCTCGTAGGCGCCGGAGGAGGGGACGCTGACGTTGTAGCTGCTGGTCAGCGAGGAGAGGGAGGTGATCGACTTGTTGATCACCTTGTCGGCGTTGGGGTAGGACTTGATCCCGCCGGTGTTGGGGTGGTTGGCCCAGACGCCCCAGTTGGTGCCGGAGTTGGCCCAGATGCACTGGCTGCCGGCGCCGGAGCCCCAGATGTCGTTGTACAGGGTGTAGCCGTTCAGCGTGGTGGAGGCCCACTGGTCGCAGGAGGACCAGACGGCGGCGGAGGCGGGGGCGGAGGCGAGGCCGACGGTCGCGCCGAGGGCCAGTGTGGGGGCTATGAGGGCCTTGGCGACCCCGCTCAGGGTTCTCGTTGCCATGGTGTCCCTTCCATGGGTGGGGGGGAGTGTGGGGTTTTCTCGGCTACCGCGCCCCCAGGGTGAGGACGCGGTCTTCTCCGGCGACGAGGTCGAGCGGCTCGGTGCCGGAGGAAGTCCGCAGTTCGATGCGGTGGGTGCGCCGGGGCTTCACGACGGCTCGGGCCCCGTCCGGACGCCAGCTGAGGTCGATCTCCGCCCCGAACCGGGCCTGGACACCGCGCAGTTCACCGCGCGGGCAGCCGGCCGGGACGGCGGGGAGCAGGACCAGCCGGTCCGGGGTGGACTGCACCAGCGCCTCGATGAGCACGCCGGGCAGGGTGTGCGCCGCGTCCGCGTTGTAGACGCGGCGGTCCGGGTAGTGGGCGCTCATCAGGGAGGCGTGGAAGTAGTCGCCGCCGAGGACCCGGTCCAGGGCGTGCGCGACCCGGTCGGCGGCGCCGAGCCGGGCGGCGACCAGGGCGTGGTGCAGATGGCCGTGGGCGGAGTCGTTCTCGGCGCCGCGCAGTTCGAGGGCACGGAGGGCGGCGGCGGCCGGCTCGGGGGTGTCGTGGGGGGTGATCTCCTCCAGGGGCCAGACGCCGTACAGATGGCTGAGGTGGCGGTGGTCGTAGGTGTCGTCGAGTCCGGGCCAGGCCCATTCGGCCAGCGCTCCGTCCCGGTTGATCCGGTGCGGTGGCAGCCGGTCGGCCAACGCCAGCCATTGGCCCGCCCGTTCGGGGTGGTGGCGGGCGGCGGTGCGCAGGGCGTGCCGGGCGGCCGAGAGATCCATGGCCGCGTTCAGCACGCCCCAGCCGCCGTTGGCGGGGCGGTTCTCCGGCGAGTAGGAGGGGACGACGACGAGGTGTCCGTCGGCGTCGGTGCGGGTGAGGAAGTCGGCGTAGAAGGCGGCCGCCTCGGCGAGGGCGGTGACGGTGCGCGGATCCGGCTCGGCGCCGCTCGGGCGGTGGATCTCGTCGTGGTCGAGCAGCGGCTTGAGCAGCCAGTCCAGACCGGCGGTCCACAGGTGCAGCGGGTACTCGCGGCTGAAGTGGTACGTCAGCCCGGACTCGCCGTCGGTGTGCGCGGGCACGACGGCACCCCGGGCGCCGAAGATCGCCCGGGCGTTCTCCCGCCAGTCGGGCAGCTGCCGCTGGACGAACCGGGCGAGCGCCTCGGTGACCTCGGGCAGCGCGGCGGCGGGGGCGCTGGCGGTCTGGAGATTGAGGTTGGCGTTGGTGGTGAGGGCGCCGGACCACGCCGTGTCCCACTCCCCCGTCCACAGCCCGGTGAGCCGGGGCGGGAGCAGGCCGCTGCTGGACAGCAGGTGATAGCGGCCGGCGGCGAAGAGCCGCTCCAGCAGCGCCGGGCTGTGCGGGCGGCTCAGCAGCTCGGAGCCGGGCAGCGCGCGCTCGGCGGGGTCGGCGTCGAGGTCGAGCGTCACCCGCTGGTAGGCGGTGCGGTGCAGGGCGAGATGCCGGGCGAGGAGATCGTCGTACGGCCGCCCGCCGGTCTCGGCACCGGCCTTGGCACGCGTCTCGGCACCGGCCTTGGCACCGGTCTCGGCGCCCGTGACGAGGTCGCGCAGCTCCCGGCCTGCGGCGACGACGTCCAGTTCGCCGGTGTGCCGGTGCACCCGGGTCAGCAGCAGCACCGAGCGGGCGCCGGTGACGCGCACGGCCGGCGGGGTGAGTTCCGCGCTGCCGCCGTCGAGCACGACGACGGTCACCCCGGTGTAGGCGCGGTCGCTGCCCGGGTAGCGGGCGCGCAGGCTGAGCAGGGCGCCCTCGGGGATCAGCACGGTGCCCTGGCCGACCCGCAGCCCGGCCGGGACGCCGGGCAGCCGGTGGTCCAGGCAGATGTCGAGGGTGCCGCCGGTGACCTCGTGCACGATCACGTCGTCCGCGCGGGAGACGAAGACCCGGCTGCGCGCGCCGGCGCAGCCGGCCGCGGCCTCGCCGGTGCTGAAGTCGAGGGTCCGCCGGTGGCCGCCCCCGGTCTCCCCGGTGCCGCGCACCCGCAGCTGGAAGGCCGGGTGGAAGGGCTGCACCCAGTGCAGCGGGCGGCCGTCGGTGAACTCCTCGGCGGCGGTGAGGTCACCGGCGAGCAACCGGTCCTGGAGGGCGGGGAGCCGGTCGGCGAGCCGGGGCGGCCGGGCGTGTTCGGAGCCGTTGGGGCGGACCAGGGTGTGATGGGTGACGATGACACGGTCGTCGTTCGGATCACCGAACACCAGGGCGCCATGGTGACCGTTCCCGGTCAGGAAGGCGTCCTCCCAGCGGGCAGCCGGAGCAGGCTCCCAGGTACCGTGCACCACGGATGCCTCGGATGCCCCCTGGGAAGACTGCCGGCTCAACCCTTCACCGCCCCCGTCAGCATCCCCTTCTTGAAGTGCTTCTGGACGAACGGCGACAACACCGCGACCGGCAGCAGCGCCATCACCATCACCGCCATCTGCACCGCCAGACCGGACAGTTGGCCCGTCTTGATCGCCTGGCTCAGCCCCACCGGCGCCTCCTGCTTCTGCACCAGCTGGATCAGGACGTTCTGCAACGGCATCATGTCCTGGTCGTTGAGGTACAGCGACGCGTTGAACCAGGCGCTCCAGTACCCGACCGCGTAGAAGAGCGTGATGACCGCGAGGACGGCCCGGGACAGCGGCATGACGATCTGCCACAGGATCCGGACGTCGCCGGCGCCGTCGATCCGCGCGCTGTCGATCAGTTCCTGCGAGATGCCCATGAAGAACCCGCGCAGGACCAGGATGTTGAAGACGCTCACCGCGCTCGGCAGGATCAGCGCGAGATAGCTGTCGGTCAGCCCCAGGGACTGCACCAGCAGGTACGTCGGGATCAGACCCGCGCTGAAGAACATCGTCGCCAGCAGCAGCATCAGCAGCCAGCGGTGCCCGAGCGAGCCGATGCGCGAGAGGCCGTACGCGCACAGGACGGACACCGCCATCGAGAACAGCGTGCCGACGAGGGTGACGAGGGCGCTGATGACCGTGGCCCGGGTGACCTGGCCGCCGCTCAGCAACTCCTTGTACGCGACGAACGTGACGCCCTTGGGGACCATCACCAGCCCGCCCGCCTGGTCGATCGTCCGGCGGGAGGACAGGCTGGTGACGACCACGATCCAGAGCGGGAAGAGGATGCCGAGGCAGGCCAGGGTCAGCACCAGGCCCTTGCCCGCCAGGCCGGCCCTGCTCGGCTCCTCCTCCCACACCGGCCGGGGCGGAGCGGTCCAGCGGGACGGCCGCCGTACCGGAGGCTTGTCGACTACCTCGGTCACTTCTTGTACACCCCCTGCTCGCCCATGAGATGGGCCACCTTGTTCGCGGCGAGGACCAGCCCGAGGCTGACCACGCCCTTGATCAGACCGGCGGCGGCCGCGTAACCGAAGTCCTGGTTGCGTACGCCGTTCCACCAGACGAAGGTGTCGAGGACCTCCGCCGCGCCCGGCCCGACGGCCTGCCGCTGGAGCAGGATCTGTTCGAAGCCGACGGTCAGGGCGTCGCCCACGCGCAGCACCAGCAGCAGTGCGATCACCGGGCGCAGCGCGGGCAGCGTGACGTGCCACATCCGGCGCCAGCGGCCCGCCCCGTCCATCGCGGCGGCCTCGTACAGGTCGGGGCTGACGGAGGCCAGCGCCGCGAGGAAGACGATGATCCCCCAGCCCGCGTCTTTCCAGACGCCCTCGGCCGTGACGAGGAACTTGAAGGTGGACGGGTCGCTCATGATGTCCAGGCCGTCGTACCCGTGTTGTCGCAGCAGCTGCGACAGGACGCCCGCGCCGCCGAAGATCTGCTGGAAGACGGAGATGACCAGCACCCAGGAGAAGAAGTGCGGGAGGTACAGGATCGCCTGGGACAGCGAGCGCAGCCGCGGCCTGACCACGCTGTTGATGAGCAGCGCGAGCAGGATGGGGACCGGGAAGAACAGCACCAGCTGGAGGAAGAACAGCACCAGCGTGTTCTTGACCGCGTTCCAGAAGGCCGGGTCGTCGAACATGCGCTGGAAGTTGTCGAAGCCGACCCAGGGGCTGTGCAGGATCGAGACGATGCCGTTGTCGCTGACGTAGGGGTCGTAGTCCTGGAAGGCGACGACGTTGCCGAGGATCGGCAGGTAGTTGAAGACCAGGAGCAGCAGGACGGCCGGCAGGGTCATCAGGAGCAGGATGCGGTCGCGCCGGAATCTCTGGCGCAGCCCCGGCTTCCCGGTCCTGGTCCTGGCGTGGTCCGCCCGGGCTGCGCCGGCGGCGCCGGACGCGGCCCGGGTCCTGCCCGTCCTGTCGTCCGCTCCGGCCGGCTTGCGGGACACGGTGCTGTGGGACACGGCCGTCCTCCTTGCCTCGGTGCCCGGTCAGCCGGCCGCCGGACCGTTCTCGTCGAGCAGCTTCTTGTACCAGTCGCGCAGCTTGTCGCCGCCCTGGCTCTTCCAGTCCGAGACGGCCTGCTGCATGTCGCTGATCTTCTTGCGGCCGCGGGTGATGTCGTCCTCGAGCTGTTCGAAGTCGCTGCCGAGGTTGGTGTAGCGGGTCGGCTCGGTGATCATCTGGCCGTAGAAGCTGGACTTCCTGGTGAAGGCGCCCATCCGCTGCTGCCACTCCACCTGGGCCTCGGCGACGGCGGGGAAGTCGGGGTGGGCGATGGTGGCGGCCGGGCTCGCGACCATGACGTAGGCGTTGAGGACCTCGTTGTTGCCCTGGGTGGTCTTGCTGGGCACGCCGTTCTTGACCGTGTAGTCGGCGCCCTCCACGCCGTAGTTGGTGAGCATGTACTCCTTGGTGCCGTACGGCGCGGCGGTGACGTTGGCGACGGCGAGCGCGTCCCGGATCACGGACTCGGATGCCTTCTTGTTGATGAAGGCGAAGATGCCGGCGGGCTGCTCGGCCCACAGCTTCGGGGCGCCGCCGTCGTGGCCGAAGATGTCCATGCCCCAGATCTTGAACTCCGGGTTCTGGGCTGCCTGTTCGGCGGTACGGCCCCACCACTGGCTGATGTTGTTGGGGTAGATCAGGAACTCGCCGGCCGCGAACTTGGGACCCGCGTCGGGGGCGTTCTTGCCCATCATGGCGTCGGGGTGGACGTACCCGGCGGCGAAGAGCTTGCGGGTCCACTCCAGGGCCTCGAGGTACTCCTCGGTCTCGACGCGGCAGATCATCTTGCCGTCGACGAGGTTCCACCCCAGCGGCTTCTCGCTGCCGGAGAGCACCCCGAACATCTGGAAGGCGGTCCACTTCATGTCCAGGCAGGCCCACCGCTTGGCCCTGGCGTTGGTGATCTCCTTGGCCAGGGACATGAACTCGTCCGCCGAGCGCGGGACCTGGTAGCCCTTCTTGTCGAAGATGTCCTTGCGGTAGAAGGGCACGATGCCGGTGACGTACGGGGAGGGCTGCGGCAGGCCGCGCAGCTTGCCGCCGATGATGCAGCGCTGCCAGGCGTCGGTGGGGATGGCCGCGAGGTTCGGGTAGTCCTTGACCTTGTCGCCGGAGAGGTACGGCCCGAGATCGGCGAACTTGTTGATGATGGCGGTGGGTATCCTGCCGCCCATGTTCCAGCTCGGGACGACCACCACGTCCGGTACGTCGCTGGAGGCGAGGACCGCGCCGAGCTTCTGGTCGTAGGTGTTGCCGTCCTGGTTCTGCCAGACGACGTCCACGCCGATCAGGTCGTTCATCGCCTTGTAGTAGGCGTTGCCCTGCTTGGGCGGGGTGCCCCAGAACGGCGACATGACGGTGACCCTGCCGCCCTTGCCGAGCTTCCTGGGCACCGAGGTCTTCAGGCCGGCGAGGTCGAGCTTGCCGGTGAAGCCGATCGCCGAGCCGTTCTTCGCCGGGATGTCCGGGGTCACCACGTTGGCGGCGACGTAGGACGGCAGCAGCTTCTTCGCGTCCTTGCCCGAGGAGGAGCCGCCGCCCGAGCTGCTGTCCGACCCGCCGCAGGCGGTGAGCAGCGGCATCCCCCCGGCCACCGCCACTGCGGCGACCGCCGTGGAGGCGAGGAAGCTTCTCCTGCTGGTTCCGGTGGGGGCGAAGTCGGCGTTCGGCGTCATTGCGTCAACCCTTCGTGGCGCACCAGGACACCCGGCGGTGGCCGTCGGCTGCGGTGTCTCGAGTGGATCTGGCTGAGCGGAAGCGCCCGGATCAGGACACCCGGGTGAGGAGCAGATCGAGCGCTCCGCACAGTCGAAGCGCTTCGATGTTGCTGTGAGATTAAGTGAACCCCTGGGGGCGCACAAGGGTCGTTACGAAAGTTCCCGGGATGCGGCGCGCCCCCTGCACATCGCCGATCCACCCTTGCGGGGCAGGCGAGAAGTCCGCTCTTTTCGGGTCCGGGACCTTGACACCCACCCCACCGTCGAATGAGCATCGAAGCGCTTCGAAAGCTTCTCGTCGCTCCCGTCGCAAGGGGAACCGCTCGTGACCGTTGACTCGCCGACCACGCCGCCTTTCCGCGATCCGAACCTGCCGTTCGCCAAGCGCATCGACGACCTGCTGGCGCGGCTCACCCTGGACGAGAAGGTGGCGTTCCTGCACCAGTTCGTGCCCGCCGTGGAGCGGCTCGGCATCGCCGCCTTCCGCACCGGCCAGGAGGCCCTGCACGGCGTCGCCTGGACGGGCCCGGCGACGGTGTTCCCGCAGGCCGTCGGCCTGGGCGCGAGCTGGAACCCGGAGCTGGTGCGGCGGGTCGGCGAGGCGGTGTCCAAGGAGATCCGCGCGATGCGCGCCCGCGACGAACGGATCAGCCTCAACGTCTGGGCGCCGACGGTCAATCTGCTGCGCCATCCGCTGTGGGGCCGTAACGAGGAGGGCTACTCGGAGGACCCGAAGCTGACCTCGGCGATCGCCACGGCGTACACCCACGGGCTGCGCGGCGACCACCCGGTGTACTGGCGTACCGCACCCGTGCTGAAGCACTGGCTGGCCCACAACAACGAGACGGACCGGGCGACCTCCTCCGCCTCCGTCCGGCCGCGGGTGCTGCACGAGTACGACCTGCGCGCCTTCCGGGAAACGGTCGAGGCGGGCGCCGTGGCCGGCGTGATGCCCGCCTACAGCCTGGTCAACGGCCGCCCCAACCACGTCTCCCCGTATCTGCGCGAGCATCTGCGCACCTGGACGGACGAGGACCTGATGGTCTGCTCGGACGCCACCGCGCCGTCCAACCTGGTCGACCCGGAGCACTACTTCGACACCCACGAGGAGGCCACCGCGGCCGCCGTGCTGGCCGGTGTGGACAGCTTCACCGACCACGGCACGGACTCCTCGCAGATCACCGCCCGCATCAAGGGGGCGCTGGCGCGGGGGCTGCTGACCGAGTCGGACATCGACACGGCCGTCCGCCGCCAGCTCTCGGTGCGCTTCCGGCTCGGCGAGTTCGACCCGCACTACGACCCGCACGCGGGCACCGGCGAGTTCGACACCCCCGCGCACCGGGCGCTCGCCCGGGAGGCCGCCGAGCAGGCGGTGGTCCTGCTGAAGAACGACGATCTGCTGCCGCTCGCGCCGGACACCCGGATCGCGGTGGTCGGTCCGCTCGCCGACGAGTGCAAGCTCGACTGGTACAGCGGCAGTCTGATCCACCGCTGCACCCCGCTGGAGGGCCTGTACGAGCGGTTCGGGGCCGAGCGGGTGGAGTTCACGGAGGGCGTGGACCGCGTCCGGCTGCGCACCGCCGCCGGCGCCTTCCTGCACGTGCCGCCGTCCGAGGCGCCCGACGAGGTGCGCGGCGCCGAGGGCGCCCTCGACCCGGCGCTGCTCGCCGGCCGCACCGATCTGCCGCCGCTCACCACCGATGCGACCGGCACCGAGTTCGCCCTGGCCGAGTGGGGCGACGGGGTGCTGACCCTGCGCGCCCCCGACGGCCGCTATCTGACCGTCGCCGAGGACGGGTACCTGCGCGCCGCCGCGGACCAGCCCGGCGGCTGGGTGGTCCAGGAGACCTTCCGCCTCGAACCCCACCACGGCGGTCACCTCCTCACCCATCTCGGCACGGGCCGCCATGTCCGAGTCGCCGCCGACGGCGTGCAGGTTGCCGAGACCGGCGACATCTTCGAGGTGATCACGGTCGAGCGCGGCGAGGAGGCCGTGGCCCGGGCCGCGGCCGGGGCGGACGTGGTGCTCGTCGTCGCGGGCAACGACCCGCACATCAACGGCCGCGAGACCGAGGACCGTACGACCCTGGACCTGCCCGGCCACCAGCAGCGGCTGCTGCGCGCGGCCCGCGCCGCGAACCCGCGCACGGCGCTGGTGCTGGTGTCGGCGTACCCCTACGCGGTGGACGTCACCTCGCTGCCCGCCGCCCTGTGGACGGCCCACGGCGGCCAGGCGGCGGGCACCGCCCTGGCCCGGGTGCTGGCCGGTGACGTCTCCCCCTCGGGCCGCCTCCCGCAGACCTGGTACGCCTCGGACGCCGATCTGCCCGATCTGCTCGACTACGACGTGATCGGCGGCCGGCAGACCTATCTCTACTTCGAGGGCACCCCGCTGTTCCCCTTCGGCCACGGCCTGTCGTACGCGACCTTCGCCTACTCCGACCTGGTGGTCCGCGTCGGCCCGGGCTCGGTCGTGGTCGACTGCGCGGTCACCCACACCGGGGACCGCCCGGCGGCCGAGGTGGTCCAGCTGTACACCCGGGCCGTGGACCCGTCGGCGGCCCGCCCGCGCCGGGAACTCCTGGCCCACGAGTGGATCGCCCTGGACCCGGGCGAGACCCGGCAGGTCTCCTTCGACGTCCCCCTGTCCGCCTGGGAGTTCTGGGACGTCGCGCACAGCCGGCGCCGGCTGGAGCAGGGCGTGTACGAGATTCTTGTGGGGGCGTCCAGCCAGGACATCCGGCTGCGCACGACCGTCGTACTGGACGGCGAGCCCCCGGCGCCGCGTCCGGTGGTCCGGCGGGGCCTGCCGGCGGCCGACTTCGACGAGCAGTCCGGCGTCGCGATCGTGGACCGCACGAAGACGGCTGGCGACGCGGTCACCCCGGCGCACGACGGCACGGCGGAACTCCTCTACCGGGCCTGTGACTTCGGCTCCGGGGTGCGCGAGGTGACGGCGCAACTGGCCGGCCAGGGCGTCCTGGAGGTCTCCCTGGACGGCGGCCCGGTCCTGGCCGAGCTGGCCCTCGACACCCCGACCGCGGGCCCCTACGCCTACACCAGCACCGGCGCCGCGCTCGACGCCGAGGGCGTCCATGACGTCCGGCTGAGACTGCGCGGCCCGCTGCGGCTCGCGCACGTCGGCTTCTCCGGTTGAGGGTCCGGACGAGGCCGACGAGGGGAAGGGGTCCGGCACCGGCAGGCAGCGGTGCCGGACCCCTTCGGGCAGGGCGGGTGCGGTGCGGCGGGCGGAGCAACCGGAGGGCCGGAAAACGCCTCACTAATAAGCGTCGGCACCAAGCACTGGCACTGGAAAGGCCCCCGCATGCCTGCGTTCGCGCGAATACGACGGCCCCGGATACTCATCGCCGCCGGGACGGCCGTGATCGCCGCCCTGGTGGCGGCGCTGATCGTGTCCCTGACGATCACCACGTTCGACCACACGTCGCCGCGTGCCGCCCGGGACAAGGCGAAGGGCACGGTGACCGGGCCGGTCGACTGCCGCAAGGCGAAGTGCGTGGCCCTCACCTTCGACGGCGGCCCCAGCGCGACGACCCCGCGGCTGCTGGACATCCTGAAGGAGAACCATCTGCACGCGACGTTCTTCGTCCAGGGCAGGGGCCATATCGACACGTACCCCAAGATCCTCCGCCGGATCTCTGACGAGGGGCACGAGATCGGCAACCACACCTGGTACCACGAGGTCCTCACGGAGATCGACGACAAGGACGTCCGGAGCGAGCTGACCAGCACGCAGACCGCCATCGAGCGGATCACCGGCAAGAAGCCCATCCTGATGCGCCCCCCGCAGGGCCGTACCAGCCGCAAGGTCGCCGAGATCTGCAAGGAGCTGGGGCTGGCGCAGGTGCTGTGGAGCGTCACGGCCAAGGACTACGAGACGACGGACTCCGCGCTGATCACCAAGCGGGTGCTCGACCAGACCCAGCGCGACGGCATCATCCTCCTGCACGACCTGCACAAGGGCACCGTCCCCGCCGTACCGGGCATCCTCAAGGCGCTCAAGGAGCGCGGCTACACGATCGTCACGGTCTCCCAGCTGCTCGCCCCGGCCAAGCCGGAGCCGGGCATGGTCTACCGGCCGTGAGAACCGTTTCTGCACGCCTTCGGGCGTAGAGACGCCGCCCATCTGCCCCCGCCGTTCTCCTGGAAGCTCGCGGGCGTGCTGGCCGGCCGGCTGCCCGAGGCCGTACACGCCGACCAGCTGTGCCGGTATGTACCGGTGTGCGCCTTCGCGTACCCGCGCCCGTGGACCGGCCCCGAGGGGCATCGGCCGTCGAGCGTCTTCGAACGGGTGAAACCACGTTTCCCGCTCCCGCGGAGCGCGTTCACAGAGGGGCGCTCGGACGATCATGTAGTACGCGGGGTCGCCTGCCGCGCCCGTCGAGGGACCGAGAGGAGTTCCGCGATGGCTGCGGAACGTGAACAGGAGGCACCGGTATGACCCAGGCCGCCCGGGGCGCGCTGCCCGAACAGCTCGTGACCCTGCTGACCCAGCACATGGAGGTCCGGCTGGAGCCCGGGGACCTGGCCCCGACGGCCACCTTCAAGAGCCTCGGCGTGGACTCCCTGTCGCTGATGGAGCTGGTGGTGGCGGCGGAGGACGAGTTCGGCATCGTCCTGCCCGAGGACACCCTGGACCTCTCCCCGGCCTCCACGCTCGCGGACGCGGCCCGAGTCTTCGAGGAGGCGGCCTGTGCCGCCGACGACGCGCGCTGAGATCGCCGTCACCGGCCTCGGTCTCGTCACCCCGGCGGGACACACCGCCGAGGACAACTGGGCGGGCCTGTGCCGGGGACGTTCGCTCGCCGCACCCGATCCCGAACTCGCCGGGCTCCCGGTCGACTTCTCCTGCCAGGTGCCCGGCTTCGACGCCGCGGCGGAACTCGGCCGGCCGCTGGCCCGGCGGGTGGACCGGTTCATCCAGTTCGCCCTGGTCGCCGCCCGCCGGGCCGTCGCCGACGCCGGACTCGGCACCGGCACCGGCACCGGCACCGGCCGCGGTACCGACGGCGGGCTGGGCGACCGGGTCGGGGTCGTCCTCGGGGTCGGGTCCAACTGCCTGAGCACGTACGTCACCGAGTTCGGCCACCTCGGCGCGGGCCGCCCGGAGCGGGTCTCGCCGCTCGCCCTGCCGCGCAGCGTGCCCAGCATGGCCGCCGGCGAGGTCGCCATCGACCTCGGCGCGCGCGGCCCCAACTTCACCACCGCCAGCGCCTGCGCCTCCGGCACGACCGCGCTGGGCGTGGCCCGCGATCTGCTCCGCTCGGGCACCTGCGACATCGTGCTGGCGGGCGGCAGCGAATCGGCCCGCTCCCGGATGACGGCCACCTGCTTCACCCGGATGCGGGCGCTGTCCCGGCGCCGCGAGGAGCCGGAGCTGGCCAGCCGGCCGTTCGACGCCCGGCGGGACGGCTTCGTGCTCGGCGAGGGCTCGGCCGTCCTCGTCCTGGAGCGCGCCGCCGACGCGCGGGCCCGCCGCGCCCGCCCGCTGGCCCTGCTGCGGGGGTACGGCGCCGGTGCCGACGCCCACCACCCGGTGGCCCCGCACCCGGACGGCGACGGCGCCGTACGGGCCGTCACCGCCGCGCTGCGGGACGCCGGCTGCGGCCCCGGGGACATCGCACACGTCAACGCGCACGGCACCGGCACCCCGCTGAACGACGCGGCGGAGGCCGCCGCCCTGACGCGGGTCTTCGGCGAGGCCATGCCCGCGGTCACCGCGGCCAAGGGGGTGATCGGACATGCCCTGGGGGCGGCCGGGGCGATCCAGGCGGCGTACACGGTCCTCGCCCTGCGCCACGGCCTGGTGCCTCCGGTCGCCAACTTCGAGGGGCAGGAGGGCGATCACAAACTCGACATCGTCGCCGGGCGGCCCCGCCCGGTCACCGGCGCCGGGCTCAGCTGCTCCTTCGGTTTCGGCGGCCAGAACGCCGTCCTTCTCCTCACCCCGGCGTAGCCGCCGCGGGACAGCCACAGCACACCGACGCAGACAGCAGAAAGGGGTGGAAGCCGTATGCCGACAGGTCGGACGACGGTGGGGCGCGGGGGGTGGGGGCCGGCCGAGCCGGGGCCACGGATCACGGCGGTCCGGACCGCCGTACCGGAGCACCGGTTCACCCAGGAAGAGATCATGGAGGCCATCGCGGGCACCACGCTGGGGCGCTCCCGAACCGGCCGGCTGATGCTCCGCAAGATCCAGGCCAACGCGGGGGTGACGACCCGCCACTTCGCGCGGCCGCTCGAAGAGCTGAGCGGCCTGACCGACTTCACCGACGCCAACCGGGCCTGGCTCGAGACCGCGCTGGACCTCGGCGAACAGGTCCTCACCGAGGCACTGGAGGCGGCCGGCGTACGGCCCTCGGAGGTGGACGCCGTGATCAGCACCACGGTCACCGGGCTGACGGTGCCGTCGATCGAGGCGCGGCTGGCGCAGCGGGTCGGTCTGCGCCCGGACGTCCGGCGCATCCCCCTGTTCGGCAACGGCTGCGCGGGCGGCGCCGCGGGCCTGGCCCTGCTGCGCGACTACCTGCTCGGCCACCCCGGCCACATCGCGGTGCTGCTCTCCGTCGAACTGTGCTCCCTGGCCTACCGGACCGACGACACGTCGATGGCGAACATCGTCGCCGGAAGTCTCTTCGGGGACGGCGCGGCGGCCGTCGTGGCGTTCGGCGCGCAGCGGCACCGGCAGGCCGGCGGCACCGGCGGCGGCCCGGAGCTGGTGGACAGCCACAGCCGACTGGTGCCCGGTACCGAGGAGGTGCTGGGCTGGGACATCGGCTCCCACGGCCTGCGCATCCTGCTCTCCCAGGACGTCCCGGAACTCACCGCGGAGCATCTGCCGAAGGCCGTATACGACCTGCTCGGCCGGCACGCGCTCACCCCCGGGCAGATCGCCACCTGGATCGTGCACGGCGGCGGGCCGAAGGTGCTCACCGCGGCGGAGCGCGCCTTCGACCTGCCCCCGCGGGCACTCGAACCGACCCGGCGGTCCCTGGCCGACAAGGGCAACCTCTCCTCCGCCTCCGTGCTGCACGTGCTGCACACGGCGATGGCGGCACCACCGCCGCCGGGCGCGCCCGGCCTGGTCGCCGCCATGGGTCCCGGGTTCGCCATCGAGCTGGTGCTCACCCGCTGGTGAGTGCGGTGAGTCCGGGGAGTCCCTCCGCCGTACGACGAGACAAGGATGCCGACCGCCCATGACCCTCACCCCCGCGCGCCACGAAGGAGCGGCGGCCGGACCGGACCAGGTGGCGCACCGCCGGGTGCTGTGCGTGATGTGCCTGGCGCTGATGCTGGTCACCGCCTCCATGTCCGCGCTGAATCTGGCCCTCCCGGACATCGGCCTCGACCTGTCGGCCTCCTTCACCTCGCTCACCTGGATCGTCGACAGCTACACGGTGGCCCTCGCCGGCCTGGTGCTGCCGCTGGGCGCCCTCGGTGACCGGGTCGGCCGCCGTGCCGTACTGATCGCCGGAACCTTCGTCTTCGGCGGGGCCGCCTTCGCCGCGGCGGTGTCCTCCAGCAGCACCGGTCTCGTCGGGTGCCGGGCGGTGATGGGCCTGGGCGCCGCGATGATCATGCCGGGGACCCTGTCGACCATCACCGGCGTCTTCCCGGCGCACCGGCGCGCCAAGGCGGTGGCGATCTGGTCCGGCTGCGCCGCCGCCGGGTCCATCCTCGGCATGCTCGCCTCCGGAGCCCTGCTGGAGTACTTCTCCTGGAGGTCGATCTTCGTGGCCCTCGGCTGCGGCGCCCTGGCCGCGGCGGTGGCGGCCGGGGTGTGGGCCCCGGAGTCCAAGGACGCCTCCCCCGGCCGGTTCGACGCCGCCGGAGCGGTGTGCACCGCTCTCGCGCCGGGCGCGCTGGTGTACGCGCTGATCGCGGGCAGCGACCAGGGCTGGGGCACGCCCGAGGTCGTCGTCGCCCTGGTCGTCGCGGTGGCGGCCGGCACCGCCTACGCCCTGCTCGGGCTGCGCGCCGAGAACCCGCTGCTCGACCCACGGCTGTTCCGGGTGCGGGAGTTCTCCCTGGGCAGTGTGGCGCTCACCGTGCAGTTCATGATCCTGTTCGGCTTCTACTTCGTGGGCCTCCAGTACCTGCGGCTGATCCTCGGCTACGGCCCGCTGAAGTCCGCCGTCGCGCTGGTGCCGGTCGCCCTGGTCGTCGTACCGACCTCGCTGGCCACTCCGCCGCTGGTGCGGCGGGTGGGCAGCCGGGTGGTGATGACGTGCGGTCTGATGCTGCTCGCCTCCGGGCTGATCGCCATGTCGCTGCTGACGGCCGCCTCCGGGTATCCACCGTTCCTCGGCAGTCTGCTGCCGGCCGGTCTCGGCATCGGCCTGATCGGGGCCGCGGGCACCTCCGCGCTGACCGGCTCGCTGCCCCCCGACCGGCAGGGCGTGGCCTCGGCCGCCAACGACGTCACCCGGGAGGTCGGGGCGTCCCTCGGCATCGCGCTCATGGGCTCGGTCTTCGGCAGCCACTACCGGTCCTCGCTGACGGTGGACCTCGGCCGGCTGCCCGAAGCCGCGGCCGCCGCGGTGCGCCGCTCGCCGGTCGGCGGGCTGTACGTCGCGGAGCTGCTCGGGCCGCGGGGCGCGACGCTCGCCGCGGACGTGCGGAACGCGTTCATGAACGGCATGTCCGCGGCGCTCCTCGCGGTGGCCGTGGTCACCGCCGCGGCGATCTGTCATCTCGCCCTGAGCGGGCGGCGGGAGGGCTCCGGCCGGCCCGCGCCCGGGGCGGAGCGGACGGCCGTGCCCGTGACCGCGGAGGACTCGGAAGCGGTCGAGTGACCGCCCCCGGCACGGCGGCGGTCCCGCTCGGGGCGCTGCTCCTGGTCGCCGCCGTCTGCTGTGTGCGCGTGGCCGAGCTGTCGGTGGCCCGGCGCAACACCCGCTGGGCCGCCGCCCACGGCGGTGTGGAGTACGGGCACCGGCGCTATCCGCTGGTGATCGTGCTGCACACCTGCCTGCTCGCCGGGCTGCTGCTCGAAGTCACCCTGGCCCGCCGTCCGTTCGTGCCGCCGGTCGGCTGGTCCGCGGTGGCCGTGCTGGTGCTGGTACAGGGCGTGCGCGGGTGGTGCATGCGCTCCCTCGGGCCGCGCTGGAACACGCGGATCGTCGTGGTCCCCGGTCTGGCCCGGGTGCGCCGGGGGCCGTACCGGTTCCTGCGGCACCCCAACTACTGCGCCGTGGTGCTGGAGGGCATGGCCCTGCCGATGGTGCACACCGCCTGGCTGACCGCCGTGCTGTTCACCGTCGTCAACACGGTCTTCCTGGTCTCCTGGGCGCGGCTGGAGGAGCGGGCGCTGGCGCTCGCGGCGAGCGGGTGCGGGAGCGGGGCGGGCCGCCCTCTGTCACCGGGCCGCCGGGGTGCCGGAAAGGCGAACGGCCGGAGCCCCCGCACAGTGGGCTCCGGCCGTTCTGTTTTCTGACCTGTCCGTGGCAGGTCAGAGCGCGAGGCCGGTCAGGACCAGCACGCGCTCGTAGGTGTAGTCCTCCATCGCGAACCGCACGCCTTCGCGGCCCACACCGGACTGCTTGGCGCCGCCGTACGGCATCTGGTCGGCGCGGTAGGACGGGACGTCGCCGATCACCACACCGCCGACCTCGAGGGCGCGGTGGGCACGGAAGGCGGTCTGGAGGTCGTGGGTGAACACGCCCGCCTGGAGGCCGTACTTGGAGCTGTTGACCGCGGCGAAGGCCTCGTCCTCGCCGTCCACCTTCTGCACGGTGAGGACCGGTCCGAAGACCTCCTCGCAGGCGAGGGTGACGTTCTCCGGTACGTCGGTGAGGACGGTCGGCGCGTAGGAGGCGCCGTCGCGGTCACCGCCGGTGAGCAGCGTGGCGCCGGCCTCGACGGCCTCCTTCACCCAGGACTCCACGCGCTTCGCGGCGTCCTCGCTGACCAGCGGGCCGACGTCCGTCTTGGCGTCGCTCGGGTCGCCGGTGACCTGGGCCTCGACGGCGGCGACGATGCGCGGCAGCAGACGGTCGTGGACGGAGGCGTCGACGATCACGCGCTGCACGGAGATGCAGGACTGGCCGCCCTGGTAGTTGGAGAAGGTCGCGATGCGGCTCGCGGCCCAGTCCAGGTCGGCGTCGGAGGCGTAGTCGCCGAGGACGACCGCGGCGCCGTTGCCGCCCAGCTCCAGGGTGCAGTGCTTGCGCGGCACCGAGTCCATGATCGCGTAGCCGACCTTGTCGGAGCCGGTGAAGGAGATCACCGGCAGGCGCTCGTCCTGGACCAGGGCGGGCATCCGGTCGTTGGGCACCGGCAGGACGCTCCAGGAGCCGGCCGGCAGCTCGGTCTCGGCGAGCAGCTCGCCGAGGATCAGGCCGGACAGCGGGGTGGCCGGGGCGGGCTTGAGGATGATCGGCGCGCCGACCGCGATCGCCGGGGCGACCTTGTGGGCGCACAGGTTCAGCGGGAAGTTGAACGGCGCGATGCCGAGGACGACACCCTTCGGGAAGCGCCGGGTGAGGGCGAGGCGCCCCTGGCCGCCGGCGTCGGTGTCGAGCCGCTGGGCCTCGCCGCCGTTGAACCGCCGGGCCTCCTCGGCGGCGAACCGGAACACGGAGACGGCACGGCCGACCTCGCCGCGGGCCCACTTGATGGGCTTGCCGTTCTCGGCGGAGATCAGCTGGGCGATCTCCTCGGTGCGCTCGGCCAGCCGCTTGCTGACGTGGTCGAGGGCGGCGGCGCGGACGTGCGCCGGGGTGGCGGCGAACTCGTCCCGCACGGCGTACGCGGCGGCCACGGCCTCCTCGACCTGGGCGTCGCTCGGCACGCTGACCTTGCCGACGAGCCGGCCGTCCCACGGGGAGGTGACGTCGAAGGCGGCGTCGCCGGTGACCTGGCGGCCGGCGAGCCAGAAGGCATGGGTGGAAGTCATGTGCGAGTCCCGGCCCTTCCGCGTTGGGGGTGCTTGTCTTTCGTGGTCCACGGTAGGGCGGGCCCGGCCGGAGGTCGTTTGTCCGCGCAGTAGCAGTCGGGCCGGGTGGTGCTACGGATTGGCGGAGTAGGGCCTGGTCAGTCCGGCGAGGTCGCCTTGAGGGCGAGCCACAGCTCCATCCGGACGTCCGGGTCGTCCAGGCTGCGCCCCAGGATCTCCTCGACCCGGCGCATCCGGTACCGCAGGGTGTGCCGGTGCACCCCGAGGTCCGCCGCGGCCGCGTCCCACTGGCCGTGCCGGGACAGCCAGGCCCGCAGCGAGGCGACCAGATCCCCGCGCCCGGTCGCGTCGTGCTCGTGCAGCGCGCGCAGCAGCCCGTCGGCGAACGCCTTCACCGCGTCGTCGGCGAGCAGCGGCAGCACGGACCCGGCGGCCAGCTGCTCGTGCTCGACCAGCACCCGGCCGCGCCGCCGGGCCACCGACAGCGCCTGCTCGGCCTGCTTGTAGGCGGCGGCAGCGGCGATCGGCCCGGCCGGTGCGGACAGGCCGACGACCAGCTCCTGCTCCTCGGCGGCCGCCTTCTCCGGTACGGCGCGGGCCGCCTCCAGCGTCGCCGCGTGCTGCGTGCACGCCGCCGCGGCCGCGCCGCCGTCCGCGGCCAGCACGACCAGCCGCTCCCCCTCGGGTACGACCAGCACGGCCTCGCCGGCCCGGGCGGCGGCGGACTCCACGGTCTCGCCGAGCGCGCCCAGCGGATCCCCGGCCGCGGCGGTGCCCTGCGCCCGGGCGGCGGCCGGACCGGGCACCGACTCGGCGACGATCATCCGGAACGGCGCGTCGAGCAGCCCGCCGTACAGGTCCCCGGCGACGGCCCGGGCGTGGTCGGGCTCGGCGGCGAGCAGCATGCGCAGCACCGCCGCGCCGACCCGCTGCTCGGCCGCGTGCAGGGAGCGGGAGCGTTCGGTGGTGAGGGTGAGCAGGGCGATGGCGGAGTGGACGGCGTAGCGCTCGGCGGTGCCGAGGGCGGCGGCGGTGCCCACGGCGAGGGCGGCGCGGGGCCGCCGTCCGGTGCCCAGCGAGTGCAGTTCGACCCGGTCCTCGTGGTCCGGGCCGCCGACCACGGACGACGCCGGGGCGGGCCGGTCGCGCAGCCGCTCCACGTCCGCGGTGAGCCGTGCGGCCCGCCGCCCGGCCCACTCCGGTGCGGCGGCGACGACGGCGCCCGAGGCGTCGTACAGCGCGGCCCATCCGTCGACCTGGGCGGCGAGGGCGCCGAGCAGTCCCTCGGGCCCGGAGCCGAGCGCCTGCCGGGTCAGCTCGCGCTGGGCGGCGAAGCCGGCGGTCACCGCGCGGTACTGGTCGGCGGCGATGGCGGCGGAGACGGCCTTGCTGATGGCGAGGAAGGGGGTACGGCGCGGCACTTCGAGCAGCGGCAGCCCCTCGGCGGCGCACGCGTCGACCAGCGCCCCCGGAATCTCCTCGTAATTCACCCCCACGGCGAAGCCGAGCCCCACGACCCCCGCCCCGACGAGCCGCTTCACATACCGGCGCATCACCTCGGGGTCCTCCGCGTCCAGCTTCAGCGCGGTGATCAGCAGCAGCTCGCCGCCCTCCATGTACGGCACGGGGTCGGCCAGCTCGCTGACGTGCGCCCAGCGGACGGGCACGTCGAGCCGGTCCTCGCCCGCGCGCACGGTCAGCTTGAGCGCGGAGTGGTGGACGAGGGAGGCGAGCGTCAGGGGCATGGGGCCTTCACGGTGAGGAGATCCGGTGATCGTTGCGATCTATTGGCCGTCACGTATGAACAACCTAAGCCGATTCTGCCTCACCGTACGATCCCGGGCGGCCACCTCACCCCCGCAGATCCACCAGCAACGGCGGCGCGTGCTCCCCCTGCACGGTGGTCAACGACAACACGGCATGCCCGGCGGGAACGCCATGCGCCAACTCGGAAGCAGACCACCGCTCCCGCTCGACCTGCCGAACGGTGACGGCCTCCGTGGTCACCGCCTTGCCGGTCACCAGCTTGCGCAGGGCGTGGATCGCGCGGGTCATCGGCTGGTCCGCGAAGACGGTGTGCCGGGCGATGTCCCGGGTCTCCACCCACTGGGTCCCCCAGGCATCCGCGAACCTGCTGCCGTCCCATGTGGTGACCCCGGAGAACGCCATACGACAGCCGACGGCCGCGTACAGCGGCCCGTGCAGCGCCTCGGGTACGTCACCGACCGTGCGCAGGGCGAGCACCACGCCCGCGTTCCGGGAGCGCAGCCGCTGGATGCGGCGGACCGACTCGGTCGTCACCGCGCCGGTGGCGTCGTCCAGGACGAGGCATGCGAAATGCTCCCGTTCGCCTGCCGTCGCGACGGACCCGAACTGTGCGAGCACCAGCCGGGTGACGATCCGGGACGCCTCTTCGTGGCCGCGTTCGGGCAGGTCGATACGGACCCGCAGCGGATGGTGGGCGATGGCACGCAGGGAGAACGGCCGGGGGCTGCCGCCGTCCGCGCCGAAGAACTCGGCGAACGCCGGACGGTCCAGCACGGCGAGCCGGTCGGCCAGGACGGGGCCGGGATCGCCCGCGCTGCCCGCCTGCCGCGCACGCGCATCCAGCTCGCGGCGCATCGCCGCATGCTCCGGCCCCTCCAGCGCCGTGTGCAGCGCGGCCAGCGCCACGGGCTCCCCGTCCAGGAGTTCGCGCAGCACGGGCAGCGTCGGAAAACGTCCGTACGCCGCCCGGTAGGGGCCGAGAAGCTGGGCGAGTGCGGTGGCCGCCCGCTGCCCGCTCGCCGCGTCCAGGTCGCCGGCCAGCCCCTCGGCCAGGAAGGCGGCCGCCTCGTCCGGGTCGTCGGATTCCGCGTACGGGTCGAGGTCGTGCACGGACGCGGGGTCACCGAGGCGTACGACGACGTCATAGGCGGAGTCCGGCCCGAGCGGAGTACCCGCCGCGCAGACCGCGACGACGGCGCACCGCCCGGCGAGCGCCTGTAGTCCGAGCGACTCCACGACGGGCCGGATCAGGTGGTGCGTCTTGCCGGAGCCCGAGGGCCCGACGGCCAGCAGTGACGTGCCGAGGGTCTCCGGTGCCAGCGCGGCCCCGGCACCGCCGTAGGCGGGCGGAGTGCGATCCCCCGCCACCCACTGTCCGATGCGCACCTGTCCGGCGAGCAGATCGTGCCGGGCGGCCCGGCCCGGCAGATCGCGCACACCGGAGGGATGCGTCCAGGCGGCGGCACCCTCACGCACCACCGTGTCGGTGAAGGAGGCGAGCCGAGCCCTCGCACGGCTCACGGTCCACATGTGGCCGATCCGGACGCAGTCCACGTCGTTCATCCGGCCGGCGTGCACCTCGGCGGCGAGCACGTCCGCCGCCTGATGCTGACCGGCCTCCCGCAGTTCGGGCCACTGCGACGGCCGCCGCTCGACGGACGACGTGGGGGTGGTCTGGGCCGTCTTCGCCCGTTCCCGGGCGGCGAGCGCCTCCTTGGCAAGGGGCCACCAGCCGCCGAGCCGGGCGAACGGCCACAGCACCAGCAGCGTGACAAGCAGGTACAACCCGTCCGTGAGCAGTTGCGAGCCGAACACGGCATAGCCGCCGGTGACCAGGACGACAAGCGAGAAGACCGGGTCCTGGACGGGCAGCGCGTCCCAGCCGAGACCGAACGCGCTGGGGAAGACGAAGGCCAGTGCGACCAGTGCACCGAGGGCGGCGAGGAGGGCCCGAGCGGGTTGCTCACGGCGGGCGACCAGGTGCCGGATGATGTCGGACCAGCTGCCCAGACGCGCCATGGCGTAGACGAGGAGGGCGAAGACCACGCCGTCGGCGACCGTGATGGCCTCGGCGCCCTGGTAGGTCTTGGGTGTCGTCGTGCCGCCCCACCACCAGTCGTCCGGGGTGAGCAGCTTGAGGATGGTCCACTGGTAGGGGATGCTGCCGTGCCGCCACAGGGACCACAGGAGCAGGCCCGCCACCAGGGGGACGACGAAGCCGACGATGGTCACGGGGGCCAGGCGCTGTCCCTGCGACGCGGCCTTGGCCTGACGGTAGCCGTAGCGCCAGATGCCGGGCTCGGCGGACGGGCGCGGCGCGTCGAGCCAGTCGGCGACCGCCGGGCGGGGATGTGGTGGATGCGAGGGGCGGGGGGTCTGGGCGGCCAAGGGCGGCATGTCCGGTGCCCTCGTCGGCCGTGGCGGCACCGCAGGGGCTTCCCGTGGGGGTGTGGGGTGGGGTAGGGGGGTTGGATGGGTGCCGCGTGGGTCGCGGGTGTTGTTGCTGTCCATCCGTCTGCCCCCTGACCAGCCGGTCCGTCCGTCATCAGCCATCAGCGAGCCAATCTAACGCCCCGACAAGGGGAGTTCACCGCTTACACGGCCGACAGGCGCCGCCGGGCGAGTGGTGCGCGGGCCCACGACTATGTCCACGGCGGACAAGCCGGGTCTCCGACAACGCCCACATGGAGCATGCCCAGCCTCCACCCCCGGCCCTAGCCTGCGAAGAAAGAGTAGGTAAGCGTCCGAAAAACGCACCCCGTACCGCCGCCCGAAAGATCATCAGGGAGCCCCCATGACCGCACTTCCGCAGGAGCGCCGCGTCGTCACCGCCATCCCCGGCCCGAAGTCGCAGGAGCTGCAGGCCCGCCGCACCGCCGCGGTCGCGCAGGGCGTGGGCTCGGTGCTGCCGGTGTTCACCACGCGCGCGGGCGGCGGCATCATCGAGGACGTCGACGGCAACCGCCTCATCGACTTCGGTTCCGGCATCGCCGTGACCAGCGTCGGCGCCTCCGCCGAGGCCGTCGTACGGCGTGCCTCCGCCCAGCTCGCCGACTTCACCCACACCTGTTTCATGGTCACCCCGTACGAGGGGTACGTGGAGGTCGCCGAGGCGCTGGCCGAGCTGACCCCGGGTGACCACGCCAAGAAGTCCGCGCTGTTCAACAGCGGTGCCGAGGCCGTCGAGAACGCCGTGAAGATCGCGCGTGCGTACACCAAGCGGCAGGCCGTGGTGGTGTTCGACCACGGCTACCACGGGCGCACCAACCTCACCATGGCGCTCACCGCGAAGAACATGCCGTACAAGCACGGCTTCGGGCCGTTCGCGCCCGAGGTGTACCGCGTGCCGGTGGCGTACGGCTACCGCTGGCCGACCGGTGCGGAGAACGCCGGCCCCGAGGCCGCCGCGCAGGCCATCGACCAGATCACCAAGCAGGTCGGCGCGGACAACGTCGCCGCGATCATCATCGAGCCGGTGCTGGGCGAGGGCGGCTTCATCGAGCCGGCCAAGGGCTTCCTCCCGGCGATCCGCCAGTTCGCCGCGGACAACGGGATCGTCTTCGTCGCGGACGAGATCCAGTCCGGCTTCTGCCGCACCGGCCAGTGGTTCGCCTGCGAGGACGAGGGCATCGTCCCGGACCTCATCACCACCGCCAAGGGCATCGCCGGTGGTCTGCCGCTCGCCGCCGTCACCGGCCGCGCCGAGATCATGGACGCCGCGCACGCCGGCGGGCTCGGCGGTACCTACGGCGGCAACCCGGTCGCCTGCGCCGGTGCGCTCGGTGCCATCGAGACCATGAAGGAGCTCGACCTCAACGGCAAGGCCAAGCGCATCGAGGAGATCATGAAGGGTCGCCTCGCCGCCATGGCCGAGAAGTTCGACATCATCGGTGACATCCGCGGGCGCGGCGCGATGATCGCGATCGAGCTGGTCAAGGACCGCACCACCAAGCAGCCCAACCCGGAGGCCACCGCCGCGCTGGCCAAGGCCTGCCACGCCGAGGGCCTGCTGGTCCTGACCTGTGGCACCTACGGCAACGTGCTGCGCTTCCTGCCGCCGCTGGTCATCGGCGAGGACCTGCTGAACGAGGGTCTCGACATCATCGAGCAGGCGTTCGCGGCCGTCTGAGCAGTTCCTGAGCGTCTGCGGCAGGGCGTGTGAAGAAGGTGTGCGAGGTGGATGACGTAAGGCCGATCCGTCTGCCCAAGCGCCACCGCCTGCCGTAGGTTCTCTCGGGATGAGAGATACACCCCGCCCACAGGGGACTGTGGGCGGTCTCAGGCCGAGGCCTCCCCAGCTTCGACCTGGCCGTGCCCTCGCGCACACGACCGGGGCCTGACGGCTCCGGGATCTCCTCACCGATCGGACGGTCGCCGCCCCAAACCCCCCGGGGCGCGCGACGTTCCGGTCCGGACGGCCGCCTCGGAACCATCCCCCCCTGTTCCGGGGCGGCCGACCTCCTTCCCCCGCTCCCTCTCCTGGGACACCGCACCTGCGAAGCTGGGCCCGTGTCGTCCCGTCGCCCGTTCCGCCCGGCCGTTCTCCTCGCCGTCCCGGCCGTTCTCTTCGCCGTGATCACCTGGCAGGTGGCCGGTCACGGCCCGCTGCTGCGGCTGGACTCCCGGCTCAGCCGGGCCCTCGTCCATCCGGACCGCCTCTCCCAGCTGCTCTCCGACCTCGGCGACATCCAGGTCGCCGTCCCGGTGCTCGCGCTCGTCATCGGGTACGCCCTGTGGCGGGGCCGGGCCACCGGCGCCGCCCGCTGGTGGGTGCCGCCGCTCGGCGCCGCCGTGCTGATGGCGGTCGTACCGGCGATCGTCGTGCCGCTGAAGGACTGGACCGCCCGGCCGGGAACCCCCGTGGTGCCCCCGGCCGTCGGCTACTACCCCTCCGGCCATACGGCGACCGCGGCCGTCGCCTACGGCTCGGCGGTCCTGCTGCTGCTCCCCCGGCTGCGCTCCCCGGCCGCCCGCCGAGGCCTGGTCGCCGGCTGCGCGCTCCTGGTGCTCGGGGTGTCGTACGGCCTGGTCCGGCACGGCTACCACTGGCCGCTGGACGTGGTGGCCAGCTGGTGTCTGTGCACCGTGCTGCTGGCCGTCCTCGCCCTGGTGATCAGCCGGAGTACGCGTCGAACGTCTTCTGGAGCCGTCGAGGGCGGGGAATGCAAGCGGCGGCCCTCCGAGGCCGCCTAGTCGCGCTCGCCCCGCGGTTCGGCCTGGCCCGCCGCGGCCTCGTGCATCGCCAGCTCCAGCAGCGCCGGATCGGTCAGCGTGCCCGAGCCGTCCGGCGGTACCAGCCAGCGCACCCCCCGGGTGGCCCGGCCCGGGTACGGTACGACGATCCAGGTGCCCGGCCCGGCGGTCCGGACACCGGTGCCGAGCCAGCGGGCCGCGGTGCCCGGCGGCACGAAGAACCCGACCCGGTTGTCGCCGAAGTCGACGAGCACCGGGCCGGGTCGGTCGAGGACGCGGGTGAGCACGTCCAGGGTCGGATAGCCGAGGTCGCCCGGCAGGATCAGCACGTCCCAGGCCTGGCCGGCGGGCAGCAGCGCGACCCCGAGCGGGTTGCGCTCCCATTCCCAGCGGCAGGCGTCGGGATCCGGCGCGACCGATGCCAGCCACTCGACCGCCGTCTTCGCCCCACTCATCGAAGGCCTCCCTCTCGCTCCTTCCCGCGCCCGGCCGTCGGGCCCGGGGTGTCGGGAGGAGAGAGGGAGGCCGCTCGTGGAGCATTACGCGACTTCCGCGCGCCGGGAGGTGTGAGCTGGGTCACACATCCGTGACCGGCTTCAGCTGTCGAAGCCCAGGCCCAGCCGGTCCATGGCCCGCAGCCACAGATTGCGCCGGCCGCCGTGGGCGTCCGCGCGGGCCAGGGACCACTTGGTGAGCGCGATCCCGGTCCAGGCGAACGGCTCCGGCGGGAACGGCAGCGGCTTCTTGCGGACCATCTCCAGCCGGGTCCGCTCGGTGTCCTCGCCGTCCAGCAGGTCCAGCATCACATCGGCGCCGAAGCGGGTGGCGCCGACCCCGAGGCCGGTGTAGCCGGCCGCGTACGCCACCCGGCCCTGGTGCGCGGTGCCGAAGAACGCCGAGAACCGCGAGCAGGTGTCGATGGCGCCGCCCCAGGCGTGGGTGAAGCGGACGCCCTCCAGCTGCGGGAAGCAGGTGAAGAAGTGCCCGGCGAGCTTGGCGTACGTCTCCGGGCGGTCGTCGTACTCCGCCCGCACCCGGCCGCCGTAGTGGTGGATGGCGTCGTAGCCGCCCCACAGGACGCGGTTGTCGGCGGACAGCCGGAAGTAGTGGAACTGGTTGGCCGAGTCGCCGAGGCCCTGCCGGTTCTTCCAGCCGACCGCCGCCAGCTGGTCGGCGGTGAGCGGCTCGGTCATCAGCGCGTAGTCGTAGACCGGGACGGTGTAGGAGCGGACCCGGCGCAGCAGGCTGGGGAAGATGTTCGTGGCGAGCACGACCTTGCGGGCGCGCACCGAGCCGTACGGGGTGGTGACGGCCATCCCGGCGCCGTACTGCTTCAGGGTCAGGGCCGGGGTGTGCTCGTGGATCCGCACGCCGAGCCGGAGGCAGGCCCGCTTCAGGCCCCAGGCCAGCTTCGCCGGGTGCAGCATGGCCACGCCCCGGCGGTCCCACAGGCCCGCCTCGAAGGTGGGCGAGTTCACCTGTTCGCGCACGGCGTCGGCGTCCAGGAACTCGACGCCGTCCGCGAGGCCCCGCTGCTCCAGCTCCCGGTGCCAGTCGCGCAGCTCCCAGGCCTGGTAGGTCTCGGTCGCGACGTCGATCTCGCCGGTGCGCTCGAAGTCGCAGTCGATGCCGTGCCGGGCGACGGCCGCCTCGATCTCGTCGAGGTTGCGCCGGCCCAGCTCCTCCAGCCGGTGGATCTCGTCCGGCCAGCGGGCCAGGCCGTTGGCCAGCCCGTGGGTGAGGGAGGCGGCGCAGAAGCCGCCGTTGCGGCCGGAGGCGGCCCAGCCCACCTCGCGGCCTTCCAGCAGGACCACATCCCGCTGCGGGTCGCGCTCCTTGGCGTTGAGCGCGGCCCACAGTCCGCTGTACCCACCGCCGACGACCAGCAGGTCGCAGGTCTCGGCGGTGGTCAGCGCGGGCTCGGGGTGGGGCTTGCCAGGGTCTTCCAGCCAGTACGGGACCGGCTGGGCTTCGGAGAGAGAGGCGATCCAGTTGTCTTGGCCACGGCTCATGGCGCTTGGGGCCATGATTTCAACTCCCTACAGAGGAATCCCCGAAAAGGCTTATGCCTTTTGCTTGCTACGGCGGTTGGTGATGAGCATCGAGGTCAGTGTGATGAGCACCGCGACGAGGAACATGGCCGTGCCGATCACATTGATCTGGACCGGTGTTCCGCGCTGCGCCGAACCCCAGACGAACATGGGAAAGGTGACCGTCGAGCCGGCGTTGAAATTGGTGATGATGAAATCGTCGAAGGAGAGCGCGAAGGACAGCAGCGCGCCCGCGGCGATTCCGGGTGCCGCGATCGGCAGGGTGACCCGCAGGAAGGTCTGCACGGGCCCGGCGTACAGGTCCCGGGCGGCCTCCTCCAGGCGCGGGTCCATCGACATCACGCGCGCCTTGACCGCGGTGACGACGAAGCTCAGACAGAACATGATGTGGGCGATGAGGATCGTCCAGAAGCCCAGCTGGGCCCCCATGTTGAGGAACAGGGTGAGCAGCGAGGCGGCCATGACGACCTCGGGCATCGCCATCGGCAGGAAGATCAGCGAGTTCACCGCGCCGCGCGCGCGGAAGCGGTAGCGGACCAGCGCGAAGGCGATCATCGTGCCGAGGGCGGTCGCGCCGACCGTCGCCCAGACCGCGATCTGGAGGCTGAGGGACAGCGAGCCGCACATGTCGGCGACGCCGCACGGCTGTTTCCAGGCGTCCAGGGAGAACTGCTGCCAGGCGTAGTTGAAGCGCCCCTTCGGTTTGTTGAAGGAGAACACCGTCACGATGACGTTGGGCAGCAGGAGATACGCGAGCGTGAGAAGTCCCGCGATGACGACGAGACGGCGCTTGAACCAGTTGACGAAGGGCATTTAGACCAGGTCCTCCGTCCCCGACCGGCGGATGTAGATCGTGACCATGGCCAGGATCGCGGCCATGAGGATGAAGGAGAGGGCGGCCGCCGTCGGATAGTCCAGAATCCGCAGGAACTGCGTCTGGATGACGTTGCCGATCATGCGGGTGTCGGTGGAGCCGAGCAGTTCCGCGTTGACGTAGTCACCGGCCGCCGGGATGAAGGTCAGCAGCGTGCCGGAGACCACGCCGGGCATCGACAGCGGGAAGGTCACCTTGCGGAAGGTGGTCCAGGGCCGCGCGTACAGGTCGCCGGCGGCCTCGTGCAGCCGTCCGTCGATCCGCTCCAGCGAGGTGTACAGCGGCAGGATCATGAACGGCAGGAAGTTGTACGTCAGTCCGCACACCACCGCCAGCGGGGTGGCGAGGACGCGGTCGCCGGCCGTCCAGCCGAGCCAGTTGGTCAGGTCCAGGATGTGCGCCGCGTTCAGGGCGTGCACGACCGGGCCGTTGTCGGCGAGGATCGTCTTCCAGGCGAGGGTGCGGATCAGGAAGCTGGTGAAGAACGGCGCGATCACCAGGACCATGATCAGGTTGCGCCAGCGGCCCGCGCGGAAGGCGATCAGATAGGCCAGCGGATAGCCGAGCAGCAGGCACAGCAGGGTCGACCCGGCAGCGTAGAGGACGGACCGCAGGAACTGCGGCCAGTACTCGGACAGGGCGTCCCAGTAGGTCGCGAAGTGCCAGGTGACCTTGTAGCCGGTCTCCAGCGAGCCGGTCTGCACGGAGGTGGAGGCCTGGTAGATCATCGGCAGCGCGAAGAACACGACCAGCCAGAGCATGCCGGGCAGCAGCAGCCAGTACGGCGTCCAGCGGCCGCGCTTGCGCGGTGGCTTGCGCTTCGGCTCGGCGGGGGCGAGCGGCGGTGGCGCCTCGGTGAGGGTCGACATCAGGCGGCCGCCTCTTCCTCGGTGCCCGCGGAGCCCACTGTCCCATCGAGAACGGACTGGGCGGCGTCGAGGCCGAAGGTGTGCGCCGGGTTCCAGTGCAGGACGACGTCGGCGCCGGGCACCAGCCGGCCGTCCCGCTCGACGTTCTGGACGTAGACCGCCAGCTCGTCGCAGACCGGGCTGTCGATGACGTACTGGGTGGAGACGCCGATGAAACTGGCGTCGGCGATCCTGCCGGTCAGGCGGTTGCGCCCCGCGGGGATCGAGCCCGCGTCGTCGGCGTGCGTGAGCGCGATCTTCTCGGGGCGGATGCCGACCAGGACCTTGCCGCCGGTCCGGGCCGGCGCGGAACAGCGCGCCGCGGGCAGCACCAGCTTGCCATCGGCCGCCTTGAGCACGATGTCGTCGCCGCTCTTGGTGTCGACCTCGGCCTCGATGAGGTTGGAGGTGCCGAGGAAGTTCGCGACGAACGTCGACTGCGGGTTCTCGTAGAGGTCGTCGGGCGAGCCGAGCTGCTCGACGCGGCCGGCGTTCATCACGGCGACCGTGTCGGCCATCGTCATGGCCTCCTCCTGGTCGTGCGTGACATGGACGAAGGTGATGCCGACCTCGGTCTGGATGCGCTTCAGCTCCAGCTGCATCTGGCGGCGCAGCTTGAGGTCCAGGGCGCCGAGCGGCTCGTCGAGGAGGAGCACCTTGGGGTGGTTGATGAGCGCGCGGGCCACGGCGACGCGCTGCTGCTGGCCGCCGGAGAGCTGGTGCGGCTTCTTGCGCGCCTGCTCGCCGAGCTGGACCAGCTCCAGCATCTCCTCGACCTGCTTCTTCACGCTCTTGATGCCGCGCCGGCGCAGACCGAAGGCGACGTTCTCGAAGATGTCGAGGTGCGGGAAGAGGGCGTAGGACTGGAAGACGGTGTTGACCGGCCGTTTGTACGGCGGCAGGTGGGTGACGTCCTGGTCGCCGAGGCGCACGGTGCCGCCACTGGGCTCCTCCAGGCCCGCGATCATGCGCAGGGTGGTGGTCTTGCCGCAGCCGGAGGCGCCGAGCAGGGCGAAGAAGGAGCCCTGCGGCACGGTCAGGTCCAGGGGGTGTACGGCGGTGAAGGCGCCGTACGTCTTGGTGATCCCGGAGAGGCGGACGTCGCCGCTGTTGTCTGGTGTCGTCATCGTCGTCACGCCCCTGTGAGCTTCGAGAACTTCTGCTGGTAGGTCGTCTCTTCCTTCGCGCTCAGGGAGCGGAAGGCGTGGGACTTCGCCTGCATGGCCTTGTCGGGGAGGATCAGCGGGTTGTTCGCCGCCTCCTTGTCGATTTTCGCGAGATAGGGCTTCACTCCCGCGACGGGGCTCACGTAGTTGATGTAGGCGGCCAGCTCGGCGGCGGGCTCGGGCTCGTAGAAGTAGTCGATGAGCCGCTCGGCGTTCGTCTTGTGACGCGCCTTGTTGGGGATGAGCATGTTGTCGGTCGACGTCATGTAGCCGCTGTCGGGGAGGACGTAGCCGATGTCCGGGCTGTCGGCCTGGAGCTGGACGATGTCGCCGCCCCAGGCGATGCAGGCGGCGAAGTCGCCCTTGCTGAGGTCGGACGTGTAGTCGTTGCCGGTGAAGCGGCGGATCTGGCCCTTGTCGACGGCCTTCTGGAGACGGGCGGTCACCCTGTCGTAGTCGTCGGCGGTGAACTTCGCCGGGTCGATGCCCATGTCGAGCATGGTCATGCCGATGCTGTCGCGCATCTCGGTGAGGAAGCCGACGCGCCCCTTGAGCCTGGGGTTGTCGAGGAGGTCGGAGACCGACTTCACCTCGATGCCGTCGAGCGCCTTCTTGTTGTAGGCGATGACGGTGGAGATGCCCTGCCAGGGGTACGAGTACGCCCTGCCCGGGTCCCAGTCGGGCGCGCGGAACTGGTCGGACAGGTTCGCGAAGGCGTGCGGCAGGTTGGCGGGGTCCAGTTTCTGGACGTACCCCAGCCGGATCATGCGCGCGGCCAGCCAGTCGGTGAGGACGACCAGGTCGCGGCCGGTGTCCTGGCCGGCGGCGAGTTCCGGCTGGATCTTGCCGAAGAACTCGTCGTTGTCGTTGATGTCCTCGGTGTACTTGACCTGGATGCCGGTCCGCCGGGCGAACGCGTCGAGCGTGGGGTGGTGCTTGCCCTTGTCGTCCACGTCGATGTACTCGGGCCAGTTGGAGAAGTCGACGACCTTCTCCTTGGCCGAGTGGTCGTCGGCGGAGACGCCGCCTTGCGTCTTGGTCGCCGCGGGGATCCCGCAGGCGCTCAGCGCCCCGAGTCCGCCGACCGCGAGCGCGCCGCCCGCGGAGGCGCGCAGCAGCGAGCGGCGGGTCAGGGCGGCCCTGCCGCTCCGCATGCTGCGCCGTATGGCGGCGACTTCGACCGGTGTCAGGCGGTCGGGCTCGTACTGCTCCATGCGCGTGGTGCCCTTTCGGGAGGGTTGGGTGGTCGGCCTGGTCGAGGGCCGGGACGTCACACCCGGCAGCAGCCGGGCCGCTTGCGTTGTCCGGCGCGGACGCCGGACGGCGGCTGCTACCGGTCCCCGAAGATCGTGCGGTGCCAGTCCTTCTCGGCGACCGCCGTATTGTCGAACATTACGTGCTTGACCTGCGTGTACTCCTCGAATGAGTACACCGACATGTCCTTGCCGAAGCCGGACGCCTTGTAGCCGCCGTGCGGCATCTCGCTGATGATCGGGATGTGGTCGTTGATCCACACGCAGCCGGCCCGGAGGTCACGGGTGGCGCGGTTGGCGCGGTAGACGTTGCCGGTCCACGCGGAGGCGGCGAGGCCGTACGGGGTGTCGTTGGCCAGCCGGATGCCCTCATCATCACTGTCGAACGGAAGGACGACCAGTACCGGGCCGAAGATCTCGGACTGGACGATCTCGCTGTCCTGGGCCGCGTCGGCGATCAGGGTGGGCCGGTAGTAGGCGCCCCGCTCCAGCTCGCCCTTCGGCGCCTCTCCGCCGGTCACCACGCGCGCGTAGGCGCGTGCCCGGTCCACGAAAGCGGCGACCCGGTCCCGCTGGGCGTGCGAGACGAGCGGCCCGAGGTCGGTGCCGGGGGCGAAGGGGTCGCCGAGCCGTACGGTCTCCATCAGTGCGGCGGTCCGCTCGACGAAGGCGTCGTAGAGCGGTCGCTGGACGTACGCGCGCGTGGCGGCGGTGCAGTCCTGCCCGCTGTTGATGAGCGCCCCCGCGACCGCGCCGTGCACGGCCGCCGTCAGGTCGGCGTCGTCGAAGACGACGAAGGGCGCCTTGCCGCCCAGCTCCAGATGGAGCCGCTTGACGGTGGCGGTGGCGACCTCGGCGACCCGCTTGCCGATCGCGGTGGAGCCGGTGAAGGAGGTCATGGCCACGTCCGGGTGGCCGACGAGATGCTCGCCCGCCTCCCGGCCGGTGCCGGTGACGATGTTGATCACCCCGTCGGGGATCCCGGCCTCGGTCGCGGCCTGCGCGAACAGCAGCGAGGTGAGCGGGGTCAGCTCGGCGGGCTTCAGTACGACCGTGTTGCCTGCGGCGATGGCCGGGAGGATCTTCCAGGCAGCCATCTGGAGCGGGTAGTTCCAGGGCGCGATGGAGCCGACGACGCCGATCGGCTCGCGCCGGACGTACGAGGTGTGGTCGCCGGAGTACTCACCGGCCGACTGCCCCGCCAGATGCCGGGCGGCGCCCGCGAAGAAGGCGGTGTTGTCCACGGTGCCTGGCACGTCGAACTCGCGGGTGAGCTTGAGCGGCTTGCCGCACTGGAGGGACTCCGCGCGCGCCAGCTGCTCGGCACGGCCGGCGTCGGCGAGCACGGCGGCGAACCGGTGCAGGGCCTCCGAGCGCTCGGCCGGGGTGGCCGAGGACCAGCCCGGGAAGGCCTCCCGGGCGGCGGCGACGGCCACGTCGACGTCGTCGGTGCCGGCCAGCTCGTAGGTGTACACCTCGGCGCCGGTGGCCGGGTCGACCACGGCGTGGTGACGACCCGAGGTGCCCTTCGTCAGCCGGCCCGCGATGAACTGCGCGCCGTCGGCGAATGTGTCCTCGGCGGGAAATCGGTCCGGGGTGGCGGTGCCCGGGTTGTGCATGTCGCTCTCCTCCGCCGTACGCCCCGTGACGGGGGTGGGTGGCGTAGCTCCAGCTCGATTTGAGTGCCGATCCTGACAGAGCACTAGGACTGCAACAAGTGATTCCGTTGTTGCCTTTTGGTTACGCAACGGAATCTGTCGACCAGGTGTCGAGTCGCGGCGGAAAAGGGCGGACGGAGTGTCAGTGGTGCGTGCCAGACTCGCGTGCATGGGAAAGATCGACGGGGTGGACGCGCTGATCAGGGAGGTCGGAGCGGGGACCCGAGTGAAGTACCTCCACTTCTGGGGGCACCGGCCGCGGCCGGACGGCAGGATCGGCGCGAGCTGTCTGAGTCAGTGGTGGCCGTCACCGTTCGCGGTGGACGGGGAGCACTACGCGACGGCCGAGCACTGGATGATGGCCGGCAAGGCCCGGCTGTTCGGGGACGCCGACGCGCTGCGGCGGGTGCTGGCGGCCGGGCATCCCGCGGAGGCGAAGAAGGCCGGGCGACTGGTGCGCGGGTTCGACGAGGAGGTGTGGGAGCGGGAGCGGTTCCGGATCGTGGTCGAGGGCAGCGTGCACAAGTTCTCGGCCGACGAGGAGCTGCGTCGGTTCCTGCTCGGCACCGGTGACCGGGTGCTGGTGGAGGCCAGTCCGGTGGACCGGGTCTGGGGGATCGGCCTGACCGCGGACGACGAGGCCGCCATGGACCCGGAGCGGTGGCGGGGGCCCAACCTGCTGGGGTTCGCTCTCATGGAGGCGAGAGAGCGGCTCGCCACGGCGGGGTGACGCCGGGGGCGCCGTGGGGGGGCGGGTCAGCGCCGCCCCGCCTCAGCGGTGCACAGCGGCTCTCAGGCGTTCATCGCGATGATGAGCGCGAGGAAGGCGGCGGCCAGGACGAAGCCCACGCCGCCGCAGATCATGCCGGCCAGCGCCATGCCCGGGTTGGTGGCCTCGCCCCGGGTGACCTTCGCCCGGCCGACGGCGCCGAAGATGACGGCGAGGACGCCGACGATCAGCGCCACCGGCCACAGCAGGAAGCCGACCGCCGAGATGATGCCCAGCACCAGGGAGGCCGTGCCCATGCCGTTGCTGGGCTGCGCAGGCATCCCGGACCAGCCGTAGCCGTTCGCCATCGGGTAGCCGGGCACGCCCGCGCCCGGATAGGACGCCTGCGGCGGATAGCCGTACGACACCGGGCCGGGGCCGGTCGGGGCGATGGGCGGCGGAGGCACCGGCTCACCGGCGGCGGGCGCCATGGGGGCGGGCGGCGCGAACGGGTTCTGCTGGGCGGCGGGCTGCGGCGCCGGCGGCGTGAACGGGTTCGCCGGGGGTGCGGAGGGGTGTGCCGGGGATGGGTACGGGCCGGCCGTGGGCGGTGCCCAGGGGGCCGGGTCCGGTACCGAGGGCAGCGAGGTCACCGTCTCCTGGTAGTGCACCGCGTCCTGGGCCGGGCCCGTCCGGCCGGGCGCGGAAGCCGCCCCCTTGTCCAGGGAGACGCCGGGCGCGGTGGACCGGTCGCCGGTGCCGTACTCGCCTGGCGCGGACCACGCCGACTCGTCGGACATGCTGGAAGACCCCCTGTTGCTGGACGTCCCGTCATGCTACGGGCAGCGGGGTACGGCGCGGCCCGGGGCCTACGATGTTGGCGCGCAACCGATCAGCCGATCACCGCGCCCGCCGCCGGCAGTAGCACCGCGCGGGCGCCCGTCCCGGGGAGGACCCCCTTGACCGACACCTCCGTACCCGCCACCGGCACGGCCGACCGCGATCTGCGGACCTTCATCGCCGGGCTGCCCAAGGCCGAACTGCACGTCCACCACGTCGGCTCCGCCTCCCCGCGCATCGTCTCCGAGCTGGCCGCCCGGCACCGCGACTCCCGGGTGCCCACCGACCCCGAGGCCCTGGCCGACTACTTCACCTTCACCGACTTCGCCCACTTCATCGACGTCTATCTGTCGGTGGTCGACCTGATCCGCACCCCGGAGGACGTCCGGCTGCTCACCTACGAGGTGGCCCGCGACCTCGCCCGCCAGCAGGTGCGGTACGCCGAGCTGACCCTCACCCCCTTCTCGTCCACCCGGCGCGGCATCGACGCGAAGGCGTTCATGGACGCCATCGAGGACGCCCGCAAGGCCGCCGAGGCCGAGTTCGGGACCGTACTGCGCTGGTGCTTCGACATCCCGGGAGAGGCCGGGCTGGAGGCGGCCGAGGAGACGGCGCGGCTCGCCACCGACGACCGGCTCCGGCCGGAGGGGCTGGTGTCGTTCGGTCTCGGCGGGCCCGAGATCGGGGTGCCCCGGCCGCAGTTCAAGCCCTACTTCGACCGGGCCATCGCCGCGGGACTGCGCTCGGTGCCGCACGCCGGGGAGACGACCGGCCCGGAGACCGTCTGGGACGCGCTGACCCATCTGGGCGCGGAGCGCATCGGGCACGGCACCAGCTCCGCGCAGGACCCGAAGCTGCTCGCGCACCTCGCCGAGCGGCGCATCCCGCTGGAGGTCTGCCCGACCTCGAACATCGCCACCCGCGCGGTGCGCACCCTGGACGAGCACCCGGTCAGGGAGTTCGTCCGCGCCGGTGTGCTGGTGACGATCAACTCGGACGACCCGCCGATGTTCGGCACCGACCTGAACAACGAGTACGCGGTGGCCGCCCGCCTGCTCGACCTGGACGAGCGGGGCCTGGCCGACCTCGCCAGGAACGCGGTCGAGGCGTCCTTCCTGGAACCGGAGGGCAAGGCGCGGATCGCCGCGGAGATCGACACGTACACCGCCACCTGGCTCGCCTCCTGACGCACCGCACAATGGGGCCATGCAGACGCTGACCGCCGTGGCCCATCGCGGCGACCCCTACCGCTTCCGTGAGAACACCGTCGCCTCGCTGCGTTCCGCGCTCGACCGGGGCGCGGACGCGGTCGAGATCGACGTACGGCTCACCCGTGACGGCGTGCCCGTGCTGCTGCACGACGAGACCCTCCGGCGGCTGTGGGACATCGACCGCCCGCTGACCACCCTGTCCGCCGAGGAGGTGCGCGGACTCACGGCGGGCGGGGTGCCGACCCTGGCGGAGGCGCTGGCCGCGACCGGGGAGAGCCGGGTGATGGTGGACCTGTGCGGACGGGTCTCGCGGCGCGTGGTGGACCGGGTGAGGGACGTGGTCCGGCAGAGCGGGGCGCGGGAGCGGGTCTACTACTGCGCCGGCGCCGAGGCGATGCTCGCCGTGCGGGCCGCCGACCCGGCCGCCGAGATCGCCCTGACCTGGACGACCCTCGCCCCGCCCCGGCCCGCGCTGCTGGCCGCGATCCGGCCGCGCTGGCTCAACTACCGCTTCTCGCTGGTGAGCCACGACCTCGCGGCCCGTGTCCACCGCGACGGCCATCTCCTCTCCGTCTGGACCCCGGACACCCGCCGCTCGCTGCGCCGCCTGCTGGACCTGGGCGTCGACTCCATCACCACCAACCGCATCGACGCGCTGCACGCCCTGCGCAACGGCGGCTAGAGTCTGCGCCGCGGATCGCCCTCGCGGCCCTCACGCAGCCACAGCACCGACCGGGTCCGGCGCGACGAGCTCCTCCAGCCGCTTGATCTTCTTCCGCAGGACGTACAGCGGGATCACACCGAACACCCCGAAGGACATGTCGATCAGGCTCCACCAGAAGGGGATGCCCCGGATCGGTCCGCAGGCGAGGGCGAGCGGGATGATCCCGGCGCAGGCGATCATCCCGAACTCGACGACCCAGATGTTGCGGACGGGGTCCCGGTACACGCCGTAGAAGGCGACCGCGATGACGAGATGGGCGAAGGCCAGCCAGTCCGTGCCGTACAGCACGAAGGGGTACGTGGCGTCGACGGAGTCGAGTCCCTGCCGGACGCGGGTGATCCACGCCATCAGCCCGGGCAGATGCTCCGGCACGGACAACGCCCGCAACGCGCTCTCGGTCCAGCGCAGTTCGTGAACCAGGGGAAAGGCCGTGGCCCCGCTGAGGACGAGGCACACGACGAAGAGGCCCAACCAGACGCGAATGCCCTTGAGCAGGGCGGCTCTGTCGCTCATGAGGGCAGCGTACGCCCCTAATTGAACGTGTTCAAAAGGCTCTTGCGCCGAGCCTGGGCCCGCACGGGACCGAGGAGCGCCGGAAGTCCGCTCAACGTCATGCCGGTTGCGCCGAGCCAGAGCGTGGGGGCGGTTCCGATGGCGGCCCCGGTCGCTCCGCCCGCGAGAGCGCCGAGCGCCAGGCCGCCCCAGGACAGGAAGCGGGCCGTCGCGCTCATACGGCCCAGGAGGGCGTCCGGTGTGGCGGTCTGCTGAAGGCTTGCCTGGGCCACCAGGCGGACGACTCCGCCGAGGGAGAGGAGCGCGAGGCCGGCACCGGCGGCGTACAGGGTCCAGTGCCCCGGGCGGGCCCAGGGCAGCAGGGCCGCCGACGGGCAGGTGAGCAGCGGGGCGAGGCCGATCACGCGGCCCGGTCCGACCCGCGCCGCGACCCTGCCCGCGACCAGCGCGCCCAGCAGTCCGCCGCAGCCCATCCCCGACAGCAGCAGGCCGATGCCGAAGGAGGAGAGCCCCAACTGCCGGGCGAGGAAGATCACGAGCATGGCCTGGTAGAGGGCGAGGAAGACGTTGAACACCGCGTCCGTCGCCATGGTCGCCCGCAGCACGGGCGACCGGAGGACGAAGGCGAGCCCTTCCGCGATCTCCCGGCCGAAGCGGCGACGCTGCTCTTCACCCGGCCCGGGTTTCTCCTCCCGTCCGCGGATGGCGGTCGCCAGCAGGCCCGACAGCGCCATCCCCGCCGAACTCGCCAGCAGCGCGAGCGGCGCCCCGCACCAGCCGACCAGGGGCCCCGCCAGCGCCGGTCCGCCGATGCTCGTCGCCGAGCGGACGGCGGAGAGCCGCGCGTTGGCCTCGACCAGGTTCCGGCGCCCCACCAGATGCGGCAGCCAACTGACGTAGGCCACGTCGAAGAGGACCGTCAGCAGGCCGTGGACCAGGGCGACGGCGTACAGCAGTCCCATGGTCAGCGTGCCGGTGTCCCAGGCGACCGGCACGGTCAGCAGGGTCAGCGCGCGGACGAGGTCGGCGCCGATCAGGACGGTGCGTTTCCGCCGGCGGTCCACCCAGGCGCCGGCCGGGAGGCCGACCAGCAACGAGCCCGCCATGGTCGCCGTACTCAGCAGCCCGGTCCGCAGCGCGCCCGCGTGCAGCGCCTCGACCGCCACCAGCGGCAGGGCGAGGAAGAGGACGCGGTCGCCGAGCTGGCCGAGGGCCGTCGCGGCGAACAGGCGCCGGAAGTCCCGGTGGTCACGCAGAAGGCCGAGTCGGGAGGGCGAGGGTGTCGACGCCGAACTCATAGACCACCTCCCGGCGCGCGTCCGGGATCACGATGTCGGCGGTCTCCACCGGCCGGCCGCCGGTGTCGTAGATGATCCGCTCGATCCGGAGCACCAGGTCCCCGACGGCGATGCCCAGCAGATGCGCCTGCTCGGGGGTGGCCCGGGCCGGGCGGGGCAGTTCCACGACCGTTTCCACCACGACGCCGATGGAGCGCATGCGGGCGACGACGCCCTTGCCCGCGAGCGGGCCCTTCTCGGGGAGGACGACCGGGGTGCCGCCCGTGATCGCCAGGGGTTCCCAGGACTCGGACAGCTGGACGGGCAGTCCGTCGGCGAGGAACTCGTAGTGCGTGGTGACGCACGGGTCGCCGGGCCGGACGGCCAGCCGCTCGGCGATCGCCTCGGGCGCCGGGACCCGCACCTGGCTGTGCGCGTCCCAGGCACCGGCCCGGCCGCGTTCCGCCGTGCAGGGCGGGGAGGGGCGGTAGCCGCCCGGGCGGTCGCGGTGGCGGGAGCGCACTATGCGCAGGCGCTCGCGGGGGACGCGGACGTACGTCCCGGAGCCCGCGCGTCCTTCGAGCAGCCCCTCGCCGATCAGCCGGTCCACGGCCCGCTGCATCACATTGCGCCCGACCCCGTACGCCTCGGCGAGCCGCGCCCGGGACGGCAGACGCGCCCCGATCTCCCACTCCCCCGCCAGGATCCGGGCGCGCAGCGCGTCGGCCACGGCCAGGTACGGCGCCTCTCGGGGCATGGACGACCTCCGGTTGCTCGGCAGCTGGGCGGCCGCCCGGGTGGGTGCGGGCGGTGTCGGCACGCTAATGCAGCCGGGGAAAGCTACTGGAGCAGCAATACGCTGGGTGCGGGGGTGCTCAAGGGAGGGCGACGGGCGTCCGATGGTGCCGGTATGACGACGCGATCCCCGGGCGCCGAGCGCCACCCCGCTGTCTCCCGCCGACTCCTCGTGACGGCCGCGCTGTCCGGCGTACTGACGGCTGTGACGGCAGGTCCGGTAGCGGCCTCCGGCGAAGGCGAGGACTGTCTGCGGTCCCTGTTCGGCTCGGAGAACCGCGTCCTGCGCACCCGGGAGCGGGTCGTCGCGCTGAGCTTCAACGCGGCCTGGAACACGGCCGGACTGGACCGCGTCCTCGGCGAGCTGGCCCGCCGGTCCGCCCCGGCCGTCTTCTTCCTGACCGGCGACTTCGCCGACCGCCACCCCGAGGCCGTCCGGCGGATCGCGGCGGCGGGACACGGGCTCGGCAACCACTCCTACAGCCACCCCCACTTCACCGGCCTGTCCGCCGCGGCCGGTGCCCGGGAGGTGCGGGCGGCGGACCGCGCGCTGCGCCGGGCCGGGGCCGGCCGGGCGCTGACCCCGTTCTTCCGCTTCCCCTACAGCGAGACCACGCCCGCCCACATCCACAACGTCAACGAACTCGGCTTCGCCGACATCGAGTTCACCAAGGACACCAACGGGTGGATGGGCAGCGGGGGCGGGATGACCGTGGACCGCGCGGTGGGCCGGGTGAGGGAGGCGCTGCGGCCGGGGGCGATCGTGGAGATGCATGTCGGTGCGGCCGACGGCGGAAGCGAGGTGATCGACGCCCGGGCGCTGCCGCTGATCCTCGACGGGGTCACCGCCCGCGGCTACCGGGTCGTGGATCTGCGCACCCTGCTCACTGCCCCGTGTGTCACATCCGCAGACCGGGCGGTGTCTTCATGGCGTACGCGTCGGACGCACCAGCCATGAGGAGACAGACGATGACGCCACGCCTTCCGAAGGCCGAGCTTCCCGCCGAGCTGCGGGAGATGATGCTCCAGCAGTTGGGTGCCGTCCCGGAGAATGTCGAGGTGACCTGGCACGCCCCCGAAGTCGCCCAGGCCAACCTGGAGTTCGGCGCCAAGGTGGGAGCCTGGAGCGCGGCCGACACGAGCCTGAAGTCGTTCGCGCACATGGCGGTCGCGGCGCAGGTCGGGTGCAGCTGGTGCCTGGACGTCGGCTACTTCCAGGCACAGAACGAGAACCTGGACCTGACCAAGGCGAGCCAGGTGCCGCGCTGGCGGGTCTCGGACGTGTTCACGCCGCTGGAGCGGGATGTGATGGAGTACGCCGAGGCCATGACGAACACCCCGCCGACCGTGACCGACGAGCAGTACGCGAACCTGCTGGAGCGGCTCGGCCCCGCGGCGATGGCCGAGCTGACCGCGTTCGTCGCCTTCGTCAATCTGGCGACCCGGGCCAACGTCGCCAACGGCGTCACCTCGCAGGGCTTCTCCGACCCCTGTGCGATCCCGCTGGCCCCGACGGCATGACCGACGTACCGGCGGATCCCTTCGTCACCCATCGCAGCCTGCTGTTCACCGTCGCCTACGAGATGCTCGGCTCCGCGGCCGACGCGGAGGACGTGCTCCAGGAGTCCTGGCTGCGGTGGGCCGGCGTGGACCCGGCGCGAGTGGGCGACCCCCGGGCCTATCTGGTCCGGGTGGTCACCCGGCAGGCGCTCAACCGGCTGCGCTCGCTGTCCCGCAGACGCGAGGACTATGTCGGCGAGTGGTTGCCGGAACCGCTGCTGACCAGCCCCGATGTCGCCGAGGACATCGAACTCGCGGAGAGCGTCTCGATCGCGATGCTGACCGTCCTGGAGACCCTCGGGCCCCTGGAACGGGCGGTGTTCGTGCTCCGCGAGGTCTTCGAGATGCCGTACGACGAGATCGCCGAGGCCGTCGGCAGGTCCGCGGCCGCGGTACGGCAGACGGCCCGCCGGGCGCGGACGCACGTGGCGGCCCGGCGGCCCCGGACGCGGGTGAGCCGCGCGGAGCAGCAGCAGGTCGTGGACCGGTTCCTGGCCGCGTTGCGCACCGGCAAGGTGCAGGACCTGATGGACGTCCTGGCCCCGGACGTGGTCTTCGTCGCCGACGGCGGCGGCCGGGCGAGCGCGGCCCCCGCTCCGCTGCACGGCGCCGCGCTGGTGGCGGCGGTCCTCGCGCGTCCGGGCCGCACGGTGACGCCCGTCTGGCTCAACGGCGCCCCGGCGGCCCGGGTCGAGTCGGACGGTCAGCGGGCCGCGGTGACCCTGGAGGTGGCGGACGGCCGGATCACCCGGATCCACGCCGTCGCCAACCCCGGGAAGCTGACCCGGCTGCACCGGCCGACGGCACTGGCCCGGTAGCTGCTCACAGGCCCACGATGCGGTTCCAGCGCTTGGCGAACTCCAGGCGTTCCGTGGACGTGATGTCCCGGGCGATCGCGAGGCGCTGACGCATCGTGGAGTCGGGGAAGACGAGCGGGTTGTCGGCGAGGGCCGCCGTGTCCTTGTCCTTGGCGGCCGCCAGGATCTCCCTGGCGGCCGGCACCGGGCAGACGTAGTTGACCCAGGCGGCGAGCCGGGCGGCGACCTCGGGGGTGTAGTAGTAGTCGATCAGGCGCTCGGCGGCCGCCTTGTGGCGGGCCCGGTCGGGGATCATCAGGGAGTCCGACCACAGCTCGGCGCCCTCCTCGGGGACGACGAAGCGGATGTCGGGGTTGTCGGCCTGGAGCTGGATGACATCGCCGGAGTAGGCCTGGCAGGCGAGGACGTCCCCGCTGACCAGGTCCTTGGTGTAGTCGTTGCCGGTGAAGCGGCGGATCTGGCCGCGGCGCACCTCGCGCTCCACCTGGTCGCAGATCCGGTGGAAGTCGTCGGCGGTCCACCGGGTGATGTCCACGCCGTTGCCCTGCATCAGCAGCGCGAACGCCTCGTCGAGGCCGGACAGCAGGGTCACCCGGCCCTTGAGGTCGCTCGCCCACAGGTCGGACACCCGCCGGATCTCCCGGCCGAGCTTGCGGTGGTTGTAGGCGATGCCGGTGATCCCGGACTGCCAGGGCACCGTGAAGCGGCGGCCCTTGTCGAAGGCGGGCGAGCGGAGCAGCGGGTC
This sequence comes from Streptomyces sp. NPDC031418, assembly GCF_055581605.1. NCBI lineage: Bacteria > Bacillati > Actinomycetota > Actinomycetes > Kitasatosporales > Streptomycetaceae > Streptomyces > Streptomyces sp. NPDC031418. The sequence goes on along the minus strand of NZ_JBVIJC010000001.1, from coordinate 380,631 downwards.
CAGGTTCCTCGCCACGTTCGGCTGCCGGGCCCGGTCCATCTCCTGCACCCAGCCGAGCCGGACGAACCGCGCGCACATCCAGTCGCTGACGACGATCAGATCGCGGCCGGTGGACTGGTGGTTCATCAGCGCGGGGCTGATCTTGCCGAAGAACTCGTCGTTGTCGTTGATCTCCTCGGCGTAGTCCACGGAGATCCCGGTGCGCTTCTGGAACGCCTCCAGGGTGGGCCGCCGGTTCGGGTCATTGTCATCGGTGTCGATGTACAGCGGCCAGTTCGCCCAGGTCAGCTTCTTGTCGGCCACGGACTCGTCGGCGACGGCCCGGTCGCCGGGCCCGACATAGGCGGCGGGCACCCCGCAGCCGGCCAGGGCACCGAGCGCGGCGGTGCCGCCGAGGGCGCGCAGGAGGGAGCGGCGGGACATCGGGGTCGTACGAGAAGGAGTCTGGGGCACCCCGGAAGGATGCCGCTCCCCGCGGCGGAGTCACAATCGACGCTGCGTCGAGCAAGCCCCGGCCTGCCGGACACCTTGTCGATCAGTCGGACCGGGAGCGGGCGGCACGGCTCGAACCGACCGGGCAGGGGCCGGACTTCGCCGCGGGGAAACGAGACAGCGCGGCCCCCGGCAGGGAGGTGAACCTGCCGGGGACCGCGCTTTTGTGTGTCGGTGGGGACGGCCGATCCAGGGGCGCGGGGCTGTGTCGCCATGCGGCTCCGCCACGCGGACGCGACAAGCCGCAGCGCACCCACAGCCGAAGAGCGGCCGACCCCGGCGGAGCGCTACTCGCCCAGGGACGTCATCACGTGCTTGATGCGCGTGTAGTCCTCGAAGCCGTACGCCGACAGGTCCTTGCCGTAGCCGGACTTCTTGAAGCCGCCGTGCGGCATCTCGGCGACCAGCGGGATGTGGGTGTTGATCCACACGCAGCCGAAGTCCATCTTCTTGGACATGCGCATCGCGCGCGCGTGGTCCTTGGTCCACACCGAGGAGGCGAGCGCGTACTCGACGCCGTTCGCGTACGCGACGGCCTGGTCCTCGTCCGAGAAGGACTGGACGGTGATGACCGGGCCGAAGACCTCCTGCTGGATGATCTCGTCGTCCTGCTTGACGCCGGAGACCACGGTCGGCGCGAAGAAGTAGCCCTTGTCGCCGACGCGCTTGCCGCCGGCCTCCACGCGCGCGTGGGCGGGCAGCCGCTCGATGAAGCCCTCGACCTGCTTGAGCTGGTTGGGGTTGTTGAGCGGGCCGTACAGCACGTCCTCGTCGTCCGGCCGGCCGGTCTTGGTCTCCTCCGCGGCCTTCGCCAGCGCGGCCACGAACTCGTCGTGGATGGACTCGTGGACGAGGACGCGGCAGGCGGCCGTACAGTCCTGGCCGGCGTTGAAGAAGCCCGCCACCGAGATGTCCTCGACGGCCTTGTCGATGTCGGTGTCCTCGAAGACCACGACCGGGGCCTTGCCGCCCAGCTCCAGGTGGACCCGCTTGAGGTCCTTGGAGGCGGACTCGGCGACGGACATGCCCGCGCGGACCGAGCCGGTGATGGAGGCCATCGCCGGGATGTCGTGCTCGACCATCAGACGGCCGGTGTCCCGGTCGCCGCAGACGACGTTGAAGACGCCCTTGGGGAGGATGGACCCGATGATGTCCGCGATCAGGACCGTGGACGCCGGGGTGGTGTCCGAGGGCTTCAGGACGACCGTGTTGCCCGCGGCGATGGCCGGCGCGAACTTCCACACGGCCATCATCATCGGGTAGTTCCACGGCGCGACCTGCGCGCAGACGCCGACCGGCTCACGGCGGATGATCGAGGTCATCCCCTCCATGTACTCGCCGGCCGAGCGGCCCTCCAGCATCCGCGCCGCGCCCGCGAAGAAGCGGATCTGGTCGACCATCGGCGGGATCTCCTCGGAGCGGGTGAGCCCGATGGGCTTGCCCGTGTTCTCCACCTCGGCCGCGATCAGTTCCTCGGCGCGCTCCTCGAAGGCGTCGGCGATCTTGAGGAGGGCCTTCTGGCGCTCGGCCGGGGTGGTGTCGCGCCAGGCCGGGAAGGCGCGGGCGGCGGCCTCCATGGCGGCATTCACATCCGCCTCGCCGGACAGCGGCGCGGTCGCGTACGCCTCGCCCGTCGCGGGGTTGACCACCTCGGTGGTCCGTCCGTCGGCGGCGTCCCGGAACTCACCGTCGATGTAGTTGCGCAGACGACGCAGCTCGGTGCTCACTGCCGGCCTCCTGATCTGGTTCAACACTGTCCACTCACTGAGACACCCACCCTAGCCGCCCGGTCCACGTTTTCAACACCCCCATCGCCACCAGTTCTGCGAAATCCGCAAGGTTCGATCTCGTAAACAACGAATTTCATCGCTTGGGGCTTGCAAAACTGTCGAGACCTCGTGCACAGTGAGGTCGTGGCCAGTCGAAGCGCAGACCAGAGGGACTCGTCCCGCGAGTCCAGGAACGGCACCCCCCAGCTGGATGCCGTGTCCCTCGCCATCATTCAGCAGCTCCAGGAGGACGGCCGCCGGCCGTACGCCGCGATCGGCAAGGCCGTCGGCCTGTCGGAGGCGGCCGTGCGCCAGCGCGTGCAGAAGCTGCTGGACCAGGGCGTGATGCAGATCGTCGCCGTCACGGACCCGCTCACCGTGGGCTTCCGCCGGCAGGCGATGGTCGGGATCAACGTCGAGGGCGATGTCGAGTCGATCGCCGACGCGCTGACTGACATGTCGGAAGTCGAGTACGTGGTGATGACCGCGGGCTCGTTCGACATCCTCGCCGAGATCGTGTGCGAGGACGACGACCACCTGCTGGACGTCATCAACAAACGCATCCGAGCCCTGCCCGGGGTGCGCTCCACCGAAAGCTTCGTCTACCTGAAGCTGAAGAAGCAGACCTACATGTGGGGAACCCGATAACCGTGAGGACCCGATAACCGTGAGCACCAAGGACCTCAGCCGCACCGCGTACGACCACCTGTGGATGCACTTCACCCGCATGTCCTCGTACGAGAAGTCCCCCGTCCCCACCATCGTCCGGGGTGAGGGCACCTACATCTTCGACGACAAGGGCAAGCGGTACCTCGACGGCCTCGCGGGTCTGTTCGTGGTCCAGGCCGGTCACGGCCGTACGGAGCTCGCCGAGACCGCGTTCAAGCAGGCGCAGGAGCTGGCCTTCTTCCCGGTGTGGTCGTACGCCCACCCCAAGGCCGTCGAGCTGGCCGAGCGGCTCGCCGACTACGCCCCGGGCGACCTGAACAAGGTCTTCTTCACCACCGGCGGCGGCGAGGCCGTCGAGACGGCCTGGAAGCTCGCCAAGCAGTACTTCAAGCTGGTCGGCAAGCCCACCAAGTACAAGGTCATCTCGCGTGCGGTCGCCTACCACGGCACCCCGCAGGGCGCCCTGTCCATCACCGGTCTGCCCGGCCTGAAGGCCCCCTTCGAGCCGCTGGTCCCCGGCGCGCACAAGGTGCCGAACACCAACATCTACCGCGCGCCGATCTTCGGTGACGACCCGGTCGCCTTCGGCCGCTGGGCCGCCGACCAGATCGAGCAGCAGATCCTCTTCGAGGGCCCCGACACCGTCGCGGCCGTGTTCCTGGAGCCCGTCCAGAACGCGGGCGGCTGCTTCCCGCCCCCGCCCGGCTACTTCCAGCGGGTCCGCGAGATCTGCGACAAGTACGACGTGCTGCTCGTGTCGGACGAGGTCATCTGCGCCTTCGGCCGTCTCGGCACCATGTTCGCCTGCGACAAGTTCGACTACGTCCCGGACATGATCACCTGCGCCAAGGGCATGACCTCGGGCTACTCCCCGATCGGCGCCTGCATCATCTCCGACCGGCTCGCCGAGCCGTTCTACAAGGGCGACAACACCTTCCTGCACGGCTACACCTTCGGCGGCCACCCGGTGTCGGCGGCGGTCGGCCTCGCCAACCTCGACCTGTTCGAGCGCGAGGGCCTCAACCAGCACGTGCTGGACAACGAGGGCGCCTTCCTCCAGACCCTCCAGAAGCTGCACGACCTGCCGATCGTCGGCGACGTCCGCGGCAACGGCTTCTTCTACGGCATCGAGCTGGTGAAGGACAAGAACACCCGGGAGTCCTTCAACGAGGAGGAGACCGAGCGCGTCCTGTACGGCTTCCTCTCCAAGGCGCTGTTCGACAACGGCCTGTACTGCCGTGCCGACGACCGCGGCGACCCGGTCGTCCAGCTCGCCCCGCCGCTGATCTCCAACCAGGAGACCTTCGACGAGATCGAGCAGATCCTGCGGGCCACCCTCACGGAGGCGTGGACCAAGCTCTGATCATCCGACCGGCTGATCGACCCCGGCCCCGGTGCCGTCCGTTCGAGTGAGAACGGCGGCCCGGGGCCGTGTGCTGTCCGGGCTCCTGTCGCCGCCTGCCTAGCGTGCCAGTGACCGATCGGCCCAGCCTTTCGTTCCCCCACACGGAGGAAAAGGCACGGGGAAACGGATCAGAACCGAGGTGTACGCCCATGGAGGCCCCGCCGGACAACGACGTGCTCTGGGCACGCTCGCTGCACTTCAGGCACCCCGACGGCTCCCCCGGGCTGGCCGGGGTCTCGCTCGGTGTGCGGGAGGGCGAGATCCTCGCCGTCACCGGGCCGCGCGGCTGCGGCAAGACGACCCTGCTGCGCTGTCTGTCCGGGCTGGTGCGGGTGCGCACCGGCGAGGTCTGGTTCAACAGCGCGCCTGTCCACACCCTCGGCCCGATCGCCCGCGAACGGCTGCGCCGCAACCGCTTCGGCTGGATCGACCCCGAGCCGGTCCTGGTGCCCGAGCTGAACGTCTGGGAGAACGCCGCGCTCCCCCTCATGCTCCGCGGCTCCGGCCGCCGCCGGGCCAAGGTGGCGGCGCTGGAGTGGCTGGAACGCCTCGACATCGGCGACCGCGCCCGCAACCGCCCGCACGAACTCCAGCAGGCCGAACGCCAGCGCGTGGCGATCGCCCGGGCGCTGGCCACGACCCCGACCGTGTTGTTCGCCGACGAGCCGACGGCCCCGCTGCACCGCGCCGACCGCACCCATGTGCTGCGCACCCTCACCACGGCGGCCCGCTCGCACGGCATCACGGTCGTCCTCGCCACGAACGACCCGGACACCGCCGCCCTCGCCGACCGCACGGTGACCCTGCTCGACGGCCGTCGCGTGCACACCGTCCAGCTGCCGGACACCGCCGAACCGGAAGGCCGGGCCGCGTGCTCGCTCTCCGTCTGACCCGCGCCGCCCGGCCCGCCGTCCAGCTGCGCCGCCTGCTGGTCACCGCGGCCTCGGCCGGCACCGGCTTCCTCCTGCTGTCCTGCCTCGGCTACGCCCTGAACCACCCCGAGGCCGCGGGCGCCGCCGCGCTGCGGCTGGCCTGGTGCGTGGTGCCGCTGGCCGCCACCGTGTACCTCGCGCTCGCCGTCGCCCGCACCGACCCGAGCACCCGGCCGCGCTCCGGCCTGTCCGCCGTCGGCCTCGGCCCCGCCCGCATGATGGCGATCGCGTCGCTGACCACGGCCCTGTCCTGCACCCTGGGCTCGCTGCTGGCCCTGCTCGTCTTCCTCCACCTCCGCGGCGATCTGACGGGCCTGCCCTTCGACGGCGCGGCCACGGACTTCCTGGCCGCGGGCCGCCCACTGCCCCTCCCGGCCTCCCTCACCCTGCTGGCCCTGCTCCCGGCGACCGCCACGGTCACGGTGGCCCTGACCCTCCGCCCCAAGGACCCCCGGCCCCCGGCCCAGCACCCCCGCCACTTCGGCCGCTTCGGCGCCTCCAGCAAGACCCCACCGAAGGAGACATTCGGCGCCTACGGCCGCTTCCGCGCGGGCACACGCCGCCCGGCGAACGGCAAGAGGGGTGCTGACGACACCCCGGCGCGCGGGGGTGCCGACGGCTCCGCGGCCCACGCGGATTCCGTGGCCGGGCGGGGAGGCAGGGACGCGGGCGACACCCCGGCCCACGCGGGCTCCGCGGCCGGGCGGGGAGAGAGGAATGCTGACGGCTCCCCGGCCCACGCGGATTCCCTGGCCGGGCGGGGAAGCAGGGACGCGGACGACATCCCGGCCCACGCGGGCTCCGCGGCCGGGCGGGGAGGTGCGGGCGGCTCCCGGCCCCGCGCGGGTTCCCTCACCGGAGGGGTAGGTGCGGACGCGGACGACACCCCGGCCCACGCGGGCTCCGCGGCCGGGCGGGGAGGTGCGGGCGGCTCCCGGCCCCGCGCGGGTTCCCTCACCGGAGGGGTAGGTGCGGACGCGGA